>PHDP01000021.1 GCA_002842655.1 Bacteroidetes bacterium HGW-Bacteroidetes-14 | reverse complement strand
TCTACTTTAATGGTTCCGCCGTTCTTTTCTATAAACTCCCTGCATAAAACAAGGCCCAGACCGCTGCCCGGCTCGTTGGCCGTTCCGGTCGCATGGTGAAGAGGATTTATGGTAAAAAGTCCGGCCAGAATTTCAGGAGACATACCAATGCCGGTGTCCCTGATTGAAACAATTATATAACTGTCGGATTTTTGCGCCTCAACATAGATGTTTCCTCCCGGCCTTGTAAATTTTACAGAGTTTGAAATTAGGTTTCTGATTACAAGATCTGCGGAGTTCATATCTGCATAAGCAAAAATATTATGTCCTAAAGTTGCAGAAATTTTAATTTCTTTGGAGGCAGCCTGAGATTCGGCAAGACGGACATTTTCATTAATAAGTTTGCCAATATCAATATTCTCTTTCTCAATTTTTATTACCCCTGTCTGACTTCTTGACCACATTAGCAGATTCTCAAGAAGTTTATATGCATTTCCGGCCGATTCCTTTAAACCGCTCATTAGTGCATTCTGTGTCTCCCTGTCGATACTCTCCCCCTCCTCGGTAAGCAGGTCAAGAACAGGGAGTATGTTACCGATAGGCCCCCTTAGGTCATGTGAAATGACGGAGAATAATTTGTTTCTTGTGTTGATGAGCTCTTTAAGCTTCTCTTCTGTCTCTTTCTGGCTTGTTACATCAATATGAGTGCCTATTGCCTTGAGGGGAGCACCGGAAGCATCCCTTTCCACAACTTTTCCATGGTCAAGAATCCAGATCCATTTGCCGGACTTGGTTTTAACTCTGTAAATGGCTTCGTATTTCTCGCTTTCGCCACTGAGATGCCTTGCCAGAAGTTCATTAATTCTCTCCATATCATCCGGGTGAACGAGCTTCTCCCAGAATGAAAGTTTTGCAGGAAACTCATTTGGTTTATACCCCAGCATAGTGTACCAGATATCGCTGAAATAAGTCTCATTGGTAACGGTGTCCCATTCCCACAATCCTTCATTGGCACTCTCAAGGGCAGATTTTAGTCTTACTTCACTTGTCTGAATTTTCTCCAATGCCGCCATTTTCTCAAATGCATTGGCAATTATATTGGAAACAGCTTTAAGCAGATCGAGCTCCTCGTCCCTCCACTCCCTTTTTAAAGTACATTCGTCAAAACCAATGAATCCGCAGTATTTATTATTAATATACATAGGATAAACCAGTATTGACTTGATATTCTGAATGCGAAAATATTCAGCCAGTACTCCTCCAAGTTCTTCTATGTCTTTTGAGAATAACCGTCCCTCTTCTGTAATCTTCTCCCTGAAACCGGGAACCATGCTGTATTCAATATTTTGCTGGTACTCAATAACAGGTTCAATTCCCTTATTAACCCATTCATATGTGTTTGAGGTTGTAACTCCGCAAGGATGATCCTCAAAGATATAGACGCGGCTTACATTTGTCACTTCACCAATTGTCCTCAGTACATTGTTAAGTTCTCTTCTTGGGTCAAGAGTTCTGTTGAGTAGCTGGGTAATGTCTGCAATCAGTTTTTGCTGAGAAAAGAGATTTTTATAACCAGCCTCAATTCTCTTTAGCGACGAGACATTAGTTGCAGCTGTAAGAATATAACTGCCTGATTCTGTATCAATGCTGTCAACAGTAAAGAGGCACTCCAGCAATTCACCCGATCTGGATTTAAGCAAAATTTCAAAATCTACCACCTTCCCGTATTTGCGGAAAATATCCATCGCCTTTACCCTTTCGCTGTAATCTACATAGATTTCCAGATCCTTGATTGTCTTTCCAATAACCTCGGAAGAGGTAAAACCAAACATCTCAAGAAATACTTGATTAACATAGTGGATAATTCCTGTGTCAAAGGAGCTGACCACCATAGGTATATGTGTGTTCTCAAAAACTTTCAGAAAGATCTGAGCCGGGTCTGGCGAGGAATTTCTCATAAGTTAAAGCTGGTTTTATGTTAAGGCAATATTCATTAAACACTCAATTCTGTAAATGGTTCTTTTTGAAAAGGTCAATAAATATTGAAGAATCCTTTCTGGCAACCATCACCGGATCTCCGTCGGTGATTTTTATACCCCTCGCATCATAAACAAGCCCTGCAAATCCCTCCCTCATATCTGAATAGTATCCTCCAACCGGGTGTGAGAACATTCTGATAATCCAGTTGTGGACCAAAGTAGGATCGTAAATTGAGAAGGGGAAAAAATCCTTGTTGGGGACACCTTTGCCGGAGTGCCATTTACGCCTGCTTTCAATGTCGTAGCTTCCAACCTTCTTCTGTTTGTTGTATCTGCCGCCAATAAGCGAGTAAGGAATATTTACCTCTACCCTCCATTCAGGATTATCTATGCGAACTCCTGCAGCCTCCAGCGCAGAAAGGGCAAATGAGGAGCACCCTGCTCCCTCCTTTTCATATCTGGGCCAGAAAGCACCTCCGTAATAATTGCAAGGTGTGAAACCAGATTTTCCCTCTTTTGAAAAATTCTCCAGAAACTCTTTTACTCTGAGAGCCGACTCCCTGTTTAGTCTGTATCTTATGAATGCTGCACCGCTTCCTTTTTTTGAATAGTGATTAAGCAGGGCAGTTATCTCCTCTTTTGTTTCGAGCCGGCCCTTCATTGGAACACCAAGAATTGCCAGCCCGATTTTCTCTTTCATGAAGAGCTTAATTTTCTCACTGTTTGAAGTAGAGCGCATGGCAGCATAAACTACGCTGTCAACGACCGGAGATTCAAACTTTATCAGCATATGGCCAATTGAGTATGTGTACTTCGCAAATCGTGACATTAAAAAACTGGCAATTGAGGTCCTGTATAGTCTGGCGGGAGAGCCCCAGTCAAGTTTTGAATAGGAGGGAACAGCATAGATTGTAAGTTCATGAATCTGTGTTGTGTCCTGAATATATGGCTTTGACCCCTGCAGATTATTAAAAGAAACCAGCAGAAGCATAAACACGAGGAGCTTACCGAACAATAACCTGTCCATGGTATACCCTTTTAATTATTTAATGAAGAAGGAGGCGTGTGCTCTTTTCCGGAAAACCGGGATATCGTTTGAAACCAGTATATTTCTTGCGTCGTAGAAAAGTCCGGGGATTACAGTTTTTGAAGAGGAAGTGCGTAATTTTTCAACAGGAGAGAATCCCTCAGAACTTTTGTCGGGACTTTTAATTTGCTTAACAATCCAGTGAAAAATCATACTTGGATCATATGTCCTAAGCGGAACGAAGTCTTCATTTACAATACCAGTGCCGTTATACCAGCTTTTTGTCCGCCTTATATCTGAAGCGTGGACTTTTTTCCCCCCGTTTCCGGGGCCGCCAAGGAGGTTCATGGGAATCATCAGATCTGCATACCACTCTGCTCTGTCAATATTGAAACCGGTTGTTTCCAGTGCAGATATTCCGAATGAACTGCAACCTGCTCCTTCATTTTCGAACAGAGGCCAGAAAGCTCCGCCGTAACGTTCTGATGGAGACCTTCCTTCGCTGTTTTTAGTTGTGAATCTCCTTATATATTCAAGTACTCTTTTTGCGGCCTGATCATTTATAGCAAACTGAATAAAGGCAAGTTTTTTCTTTGCAGAAAATCGCCTGATTTTCTCCTTCAGTTCGCTGCTGCTCTCCATTCTTCCTGAAACGGGAGTTCCAAGTATTGTGAGACCTACTTTATCTTTGAGAACTAGATCTCTCTGCTCTTTTCCGGAAACACTGGTAATTGAAGTGAGTATCACAGAGTCGCAAAAAGGAGTTTTTAACTCCAGAAACAAATGCCCGATTGGATAGTTTTTCTTCTGAAAAAAGGCCTCGGAATAGCTCTTAAGTGCGCTTTTGTATAGGTTTGAAGGGGAGCTCCAGTCTATGGGTGCATAGGATGGAATAACATATAGTGTGAGTTCGTTAACCGGACTGTTGTCCTGGGCCCTGGCCTCTCTTAATGAGGAGAATAGCAGGATTAACAGAACGGCAAAAACTTTTATGTATGAAGTGCTTCGAAACATGCCATAAAGATAGCATTTTTCTTAATTATGCTAAAACAGCCGCGGAAGAAAGCGCGGCACCCTCTTTTGGTACTCTCTGTATGCAGGGTACCTGCTGCAGCTTATTTTTTCTGTGAGTGTGCTGCTGCCTGCAAACAGAAGAACCAGAAGAACCGCTCCCGAGATGCTCCAGTTGAGCCACTCTCCAGAAGCAGATGCACCAAAAATATAGAATAATATCCATACTGCCTGTTCGGCCGCAAAATTTGGATGTCTCGATTTTGAGAAGAGACCTTCAGAGATGAACCCGTTTTTCAGAGACACAGCGAACCTCTTCTCGTGAGGGGCAAGCCCCTTTTTCTGTTGCTGAAAACTGAAGAGCTGGTTGTCTGCAACAGTCTCAACAATGAGGGCTGCTGCAATAAGCAGAGCCGCAATAATGTCTGCTGCCCTGAGAGGGCTCTCTGAGTGAAGAGCCGCAATGAGTATTGGTGTTGTGAACAGAAGTATTAATATATTCTGATAGAGTGAAATGAAAAGCAGGTTAAAAATTCCAAACCTTAGTCTGCCCCTTAGTGCCGGCTTGCTCCTCATAATTGCCCATCTGTAATCTTCGTCGCCTCTCCACGGAATAAGGCTGTATCCGCCCTTTCTGGCGAAATTGAGAGTGAGCCTCAGTCCCCAGGCGGCAACAAGAATTGTCATTATCCAGATCCGCGGAGAATATGAGTAGTGATATAAAACAATTATGGAGTATATGACCGGCATAATACTCCATAACTTATCTACCTGACTGTAATTGCGTGCGATTTCCGAAACTGCAAAGCAGAGTAGTGCTGTTCCCAGCATTGTTACCATCAGGATTTTTGCAAGATGAATAACAACTCCGTTGCCCTCAAAAACACCGAACAGCAAATTTTCCATTAAGCAGTGTAAATTCTGTGAATTTGTTCGCTGGCAATCTCCTGGCAGCTGACTTTTCTGTAGATGTTTACAAACTTGTTCTCACTTTTGAACCTCTCGAAAGCCGACTTTTCATCTGATCCTTCGCCCCAGCCCAGTACCTGGCTGTTTTCTGTTTCGTTTCCTTCAGGATCCAGAGTCGAACCGTCGCAAGTAAAAAAGATATATTTTCTCATAATAGTTTAAATGGTTTTAAATAGTTATTACAAGACAATATAGCAAGAAAATTCCAAAACTCCAAGTTTCAGAACCTGAATCCAATGCGGATATCCCAGCCACGCAGAAACTTGTTCAGATATTCGTT
Organism: Bacteroidetes bacterium HGW-Bacteroidetes-14; assembly: GCA_002842655.1. GTDB lineage: Bacteria > Bacteroidota > Bacteroidia > Bacteroidales > UBA932 > Bact-08. The sequence continues at coordinate 18,958 of PHDP01000021.1, read as the reverse complement.
GTAGTCAAGATCGTTGAAAACATCGTGTTTCTGATACAGAAATCCGGTCTGGAAATAGAGAGAGTTCCCTTTGAGAATATTGAAGTCTGAGCCAAAGTAGGCGGCGTATGTAACACCGTAACCTTCGCCCATTTTTGTTTCGGGAGAAAATGTATATCCCACGTTCATGAGGAAATAGGGAGAGATCTTCTTGTCAGTAAAATTGAGTTTAAATCTGGCATAAAGAGGAATCAGGTACTTTTCGTAAGTGCCTTCAGTTATTCCGACTCCCGCACCTGCACCTACTGATGCCAGCGGAGAGAGTCTGTAGTCATAATTGAAAGCCACGTTAAAAACGCTGCTTCTGATATTGCCAACACCTGCAGCATATCCTGTTTCTACTGATTTTTCAAACATCTTCCCGTTCTGGGCAGATGCATTTATGCTCAGAAACAAGATTGATAAAATTACTGCAAGTTTTTTCATGTTCAGAAAGTTTAAGTTATCTGTTCCGGTTCACAATTATAAGAGCGGCAATCACCCCGGGAACCCATCCTGCAAGCGTAAGCAGAAAGACAAGGAGGACCGACCCGCAGCCGTAGTCAATTACAGCGAGCGGCGGGAATAGTATGCATATGAGCGCCCTTAAAAATGACATAACATGCAAACTTAAGAAAATCTTTTCATTAAATAGGATGGGTAAAGCAGAACTTTGCACCATCTGTGTATGTTGGGTCAATCCAGATCTTGCCACCCAGACGGGAAACAATCTGTTTTGAAATTGCCAGTCCAAGCCCGGCTCCCTGAGTGTATTCGTCAAGTTTTTCAAACCGCTCAAAGAGCCTTATGTGCTTCTCCTGCGGAATTCCGGTGCCGGTATCTGAGATGCAGAACATCACATGCCCATTGTCTCTGTCTACAGAGTAGGCCATTGTGATGGAGCCCTTGTCTGTAAATTTGTTTGCATTGGTAATGAGGTTTATAAGTACCTGGGAGAGGCGGTGAATGTCAGTTTTTATAATTACCTCCTGAGCATCCGGAATGCAGATGTATTCAACTGTGCTTTTCCTGAGGTGGCTTGTTGTCTGGAATATTCTGTCACAAAGATCCCTCAGGTTTATCTCTTTGTAATCCAGCTCAAACTTGCCGGTATCCATTTTTGAGATATCCAGGATATCAGAGATGAGCGTAAGGAGCATGTCTGAATTCTGGGTTATGACCTCGCTGTAGCTGGCACGATCCTCCTCGGTGCAGTTAACGTCGCTCATGAGCTGCGAAAATCCCACGATGGCATTTAACGGCGTACGGATCTCATGACTCATATTTGCAAGGAATGCAGATTTAAGTCTGTCTCCCTCCTCTGCTCGCTCTTTAGCCTCCAGTATGTCTTTTTCATTTTTCTCAAGTGTCTGTCTGAGTTTGCGGTTCTTGCTGTACAACCAGGCAAAGGTTATCACAAAGAAAATCAGAACCAGTACCGCTCCGATTGCAAGTACCAGAAACCTTCTGTACTGCTTTATCTGCGGGTCTTCAGTATCAATGATAATGCTGTTGGCGGGAAGCTGGTAATTCAGAACTCCCATTTCGTCGAGTCTGCGTTTGTCAAAGCTGTATTCTCCCTCGTTTGTGATAAACCGCACAGCATCCTTCTCACCCTTGTAAAATGAATAAATCTGATTTACAATCTGCTTTGCATCTGCGTTATAGGCAGGGACGAATCCGCCTATGGCAATACTTCCTATACCTGCTCCTGTGAGGGAAAAGACAGGAAGCTTTTTTGTCTGGGAGAAGAGCTCCTGGAGCGAACTCCCCAGAAAATACTGACCCTCACTGTTAACTCTCCATGTTCCAATAAGAGCAACACTGTTATCCGGTAAATTTCCGATGCTTCTTTTTACCTCCTCCTCGGAGAGCAGTCTGCCGTCTATGTAACGAAAAGAGATTTCCGGATAAATTGAAGACTCCTCTTCTACAAGGGCCTTTATTGAGGCGCCGCCGTATGTGTTGTCTGTAATAAGGGCAATGGTAGAAACATCCGGATAGAAGGTCTTTATAAGTCCTATATTTTTGCTGATATCATATGAGTTAAGGAATCCTCCTGCAGCATTCAGGGGCAGAATCCTCTCAGAGGTTTTTACAGCAACAGGCTGCCAGCTTCTGTCAAGAGAATCTGAAGTAATATCAATTCCGTTTTCACTGGCAAAAACAGAAAAGACCGGAATGTTTTTGAAAGATTCTGCTACACCGGCATCTGCCGAAACCAGACTTAGAAATGTTGCCCACGCCTCCTGTCCCAGAAAAACAACAGAGAGAACATTGTCTGCGTTGTGCTTCTCAAGAATTGCCTTAAGCTGGCCGCTCCAGAGATGGGCTTCGGTCTGGAAGTTCTTGCAGCCCATATCCTCTACAAATACTCTGGTGGCGGGATTGTTCTCCTGCAGTGTCTGCTGGAAAGAGTTGATAAAGTTGCTCATCCGCTGAGTATCGGGATTATACGAAGCTACAATAAGATATGATCCGTTTTTTACAGCAGAATTATCATAAGGGGAGTAGTGCACGGCAGATGCTTGCATTGTAATTGAAGCAATCGCAGCACAGAGAATAAACAGAAGTTTTTTCATATAAAAGTTATCTGGTCGTCTTTCTTCTGTACAGGGTAAATGCCAGAAGTGATATTGCACCGCACAGAACCATGGTTATTGACTGAGATCCGTGCGAAATTGTAGCAAATATAACACCTGTTGTCTGAGAAATACCATAAACAGAATAAAGTGCAAGAGAAATTATCAGGTGATATGCCCCAATTCCTCCCTGAACGGGTATAACCCATCCGAAACTTCCCACCATCATCAGGAATAGAGCATCGGCAGCTCCGAGTCCTGCATTAATCTCCGGGAAAGCCAGGATAGTTGCATAACTCATTAGCCAGTAACACACCTGCAGTAATACAGTATAAGCAAGAAAGAGCCATTTCTGGGGCATCTTAAAACCTGATACAATCCCTTCAATCACTCCCTTTACAAGTCGTGTGAATTTATGCAGCAGAGGGTGACTTTTTCTGTACTTGTAAATAATATACATGAAAATTACGAATGCAAGCAGGATTGCAATCGCAGTAATGATAAGCTCTGTCGAAACCTTATATTGAAATGAGGATAGAATCTGCGTGTTGATGAATCCTCCAAAGCTGTCCCAGAAGAAGAGAAGTACTCCGGCCAGAACCAGAACGAGCGACAGCAGGTCTACGCTTCTCTCAAGAACTACGGTGCCCGCAACGGTTTCAAACGGTAGTCCCGTCTTTTTAGTGATTACCCCGCATCTGGCCAGTTCACCGGCACGAGGTATGGCGAAATTGGTAATGTAGCCAATGTTTATTCCGTCCCATGCATCCCTGCGGGTAACTTTTTTCCCGAGCGGAATCATTATCAGCCTCCATCGCAAAGCCCGTATAAGAAAGGCAAATATGCTGACTGCCATTGCCGCGCCAATCCATTTGAAGTCTGCTCCCTTTACACCATTTACAAAATCTACCCACTTAACCTCACGAAAAGAGAGCCACAGTAACAGCCCTGCAACTCCTAACAGCAGCAGATACTTTACAGCAGACCACATTTTTTTTGGCGTAAAGTTCATCAGTTAATGATTTTGTTTGTCTCTGAATCCGGGAAAACTACATCTGGTCTGAATCCTGCAGCCTCCTCTGGAGTCATCTGTGCATATGCCATAATTATTACAAGATCTCCAACCGAGAATTTATGTGCAGCAGCTCCGTTTATTCCAATCTTACCGCTTCCCCTCTCTCCCTTGATTACATAGGTTTCAATTCTCTCGCCGTTTGTAATGTTTACAACAGCAACCTTCTCATTTGCATAGAGACCGGCAGCCTCTGCAAGGTCTGAATCGATTGTTATGCTGCCTATATAGTTGAGATTGGCTTCGGTTACTTTTGCTCTGTGGATTTTCGATTTCAGTATTTCGAGTAACATTTTATTTCAGTTTAATGTTGTCTATAAGCCTCACCTCTCCTGCATAGACGGCTGCACACATCTGTATGCCGTCTGCCTCGTCCCAGTTGCTGATGAGCTTAAGATTCACGGAATTTACTATTTCAATATACTCTACCTTTAGGAGTCCCCCCTTTTCAATTGAGGCTGTTGCCTGCTGAATGAGCTCCTGAGGAGTAATGTTTATATTTTTTTTGGATGAACCATTATGCAAAATTTGAGCCGCCCTCTCTCCGGCTTCCGACAGAGCTTTGTAAATAGCAGGAGCAGCAGCTCTGTGCTGTGAGGTGAGGAGAAGGTTACGGGAGCTCATTGCCAGACCATCTGCCTCCCTGAGTGTGGGGCAGGCAACAATTTGAACCGGATAGCCAAGTTCCTTTGTGAAGTGGCGGATTATTGCCAGTTGCTGAAAATCCTTCTCTCCAAAAAAGGCATATTTTGGTTTAACTATGTCAAACAATCTTGTGACCACCTGTGCCACACCATTGAAGTGCCCCGGTCTTTTGGGCCCTTCGCCTGTCTGGTCAAGCCCGCCAAGGTCAAAAGTGCGGGTATCAGGTGCAGGGTAGATATCCTCAACTGAAGGAACAAAAACTATGGATGCGCCGGCCTCCTCCAGCAACCTGCAATCTTCCTCCACGCTCCGCGGGTATTTTGCCAGGTCATTTGGATTGTTAAACTGGGTGGGATTTACAAAAACCGACACCACAACTGTGCTTGTTTTAGTGAGCGCCTGCTTTACAAGTGATATGTGTCCCTGATGCAAAGCACCCATAGTGGGAACGAATCCTGTAGTGCAATCATTTGGCAGAGAGGAGAGAGCCTTGTTGAAATCTGCCAAAGAATAACTGATGGTCATCTGTCTGAAATTTTTGCAAACCTACAAAAAAATATGAACTTTGCGGACATGAAATCAATATTGGGAATTGGCAACGCACTTACCGACATCCTCGCTGTTCTGGAGGATGACTCGCTTCTTAATCACTACCATCTGCCAAAGGGCAGTATGCAGCATGTAGACAGGGAGACAGGCGAAAAAATATGGCATAATCTTAAAACAATGGGTGTTCAGCTTGTGGCAGGAGGCTCTGCAGCAAACACTATAACAGGAACAGCTGTTCTTGGAATGCCCTCTTCGTTTATAGGAAAAGTGGGGGACGATGAACTGGGTTCACTCTTCAAATCAGACCAGGCTAGAAACGGAATCAGTTCAACTCTGCTAAAGGGTAAAGCTGCATCCGGAAGGGCAATGGTATTTATTACAGCCCCAAATGCCGAGCGCACATTTGCAGTTTATCTGGGAGCAGCAATTGAGATGGGACCCGAGGACCTTACCATTGATATGTTCAGAGGCTACGACTATTTTCACATAGAGGGTTATCTGGTTCAGAATCAGGAGCTGGTAAGACGCGCAGTTGAGCTGGCAAAAGAGGCCGGGATGATTATCTCAATTGATATGGCAAGCTATAATGTTGTTGAGAGCAACGATGCATTTCTTCATGATATTATTGAGCACTATGTGGATATTGTTTTTGCCAACGAGACCGAGGCAGAGGTCTTCACAAAAAAACCGCCAAGGGAGGCACTTGACGAAATTGCAAAAATCTGCGACATAGCGGTTGTAAAGATTGGCAAGGATGGATCTATGGTTAAGAGTGGTGACGAATACCACTATATTGAGGCATGGCCTGCAGACACAATTGATGCAACAGGGGCAGGAGATATCTATGCGGCCGGATTTCTGTTTGCCCATTCTCATGGTTTAACACTCAAGGAGTGCGGAGATGTGGGCTCTATTGTTGCAGCCAAGGTTGTTGAAGTTATCGGACCAAAAATTGACATTCCGCGCTGGAAACATGCAAAACAGCAAATCAGGGAGTACACGGGTCTGCTGCAATAAAATAAAAAAACCGGATTGTTTAAGTCCGGTTTTTTTATTTATCAGGTGTTTAGCCAGAGGAGCTGCTAAAACAGGCCGTTAAGCTGAGCGTCTATACGGTCAATAACTACGCTTAAATCCTCTGAACGGTCTTCGAATTTATTCTCATCGACATCAATTATAAGAACCTTTCCGTCTTTGTATCCGGAAATCCACTTCTCATATCTGTCATTAAGACCGGAGAGATAGTCAATTCTTATGCTGCTTTCATATTCGCGGCCGCGTTTATGAATCTGGGAAACCAGATTGGGGATGGATGAGCGAAGGTAAATAAGGAGCTCGGGAGGCTTAACCAGAGAAAGCATTAAATCGAAGAGAGAATTGTAATTTTCGAAGTCACGGGAGCTCATAAGCCCCATGCTGTGGAGGTTGGGGGCGAAAATCCGCGCATCTTCGTAAATTGTCCTGTCCTGTATGACATTAATTCCGCTGCGTTCAATCTCAACAAGTCCCTTGAACCTCTCCTTCAGGAAGTAAATCTGAAGGTTGAATGACCATCTTTGCATTTCATTGTAGAAATCTGAGAGATAAGGGTTATTGTCAACCTCTTCATATTTTGGCTCCCATCCGTAATGTTTTGACAATAGTCTTGTGAGGGTGGTCTTGCCGCTCCCGATATTTCCAGCAATTGCGATATGCATAAATAGCGTTTTTAAGTGTGTGTGCATGGTGTATGCTTCTGCAAATTTACAAAAATCTTTTCGTAATTTTGCGGTATGTTAGACACTTTACAACACAGGGGCAGAAGAAGGCAGCTCATCGAACAGTTATCCAAGAAGTTTAATTTCCGCAACGATGTTTTAGAGGCAATGAGCAGTGTTCCAAGGCATATGTTTCTTGAATACGGGCTTGATCATCTTGCTTACATGGATAAACCCCTTCCAATTGGAGCGGGGCAAACCATTTCTCAGCCCTTTACTGTTGCAATCCAGACTCAGTTGCTGAATCTCTCAAAATGGGACAAGGTTCTTGAGATTGGCACCGGTTGCGCATACCAGACAGCAGTTCTGGCAGAGATGGGTTACAGGGTGTACAGTGTTGAACGTCAGCGCTCGCTGTACCAGCTTGCGCAGAAAAACCTTATCCGCCTTGAATACCACTCACCGCTGCTCTTTTTTGGAGATGGATTTGCGGGGCTGCCAAAGTTTGCGCCCTTTAAGGGAATCCTTATTACCTGCGGAGCTCCTGAAGTTCCTCAGGCCCTGATGGAACAACTTGCAATAGGAGGTAGAATGGTAATTCCTGTGGGAGTTGAAACTCAGCGGATGCTTGTGGTGGAGAGAAAGGGAGAAAATGAGTACGAAACCAGTGAACACGGAGAGTTCAAATTTGTTCCTATGCTTGAGGGAACAGCACAGTAGACTGTTTAACAATATTGAAAACCATTTTGAAATGATACAGATAAAAGCTTTTTACTTCAACGACCTGCGCGAGTGCAGCTATGTTTTATGGGACCAGACCGGAGAGTGTGTATTCATTGACCCGGGATGTTATTCAGAGAGCGAGAAGGAGCGGCTCGTGAAGTTTGTTGAAGCCAACTCTCTTAAACCTGTAAAATTGCTTAACACCCACGGCCATTTTGATCACATTATGGGTAATGCATTTGTTGCCGGGAAATGGAACCTTGAAACCTATATTCATGCTTCTGACAAGCCCCATCTGGCAAGGGCTCAGCAATACACAGAGATGTTCGGGTACAAGATTGAACAGCCACCTCTCAATACTGTGGATGTTACAGACGGCTCTGAGGTTAAGTTCGGAGAAAGCACTCTAAAGGTGATTCATACTCCGGGACACACTAAGGGAGGAGTATGTTACTATTCAGAGAGTGATAAATTTGTCATTACCGGTGATTCGCTCTTTTCCGGAAGTATCGGAAGAACAGATCTCCCGGGAGGAGATTATGAAGAGCTTATGGAAAGTCTGCTTGAGAAGATTCTGAAGCTGGGGGAAGATTACACTGTTTATCCAGGTCACGGGCCTGCTACAACAATAGGACATGAAATCGCTACCAACCCGTTTTTGAGGTACGAATAAATCATATTATCATGAAATTAAGATTTTTGCTTTTTATGCCATTTCTGGCTTTCTGCGCGGGATCAGGTAATTCTGCCTTTGCAGAGGGAGATATCTCTCAGGTGGAGCAGGTTGTTAAGGTGCCTGCTATTCCCAGGAGCCTGTCATTTGCAGGAGAAGATGTGCCTCTGAACTATTTTGATGTAAAGGAGTCAATACAGCGGGAGCTGATGGTTATCTCTTACTGGCACGCCAGCATTACATACATTATTCAGCTTAACAACCGCTACAAGGATGAGATAAAGTCAATCCTGAAAGCGGAGGGACTGCACGAAGATTTCTACTACCTCTGCATTGCGGAGAGCGGGTTGCAGCCTGTTGTCTCTTCTGCAAATGCGGGCGGATACTGGCAGTTTCTTGCCGGTACTGCCAAGGAGTATAAACTCATTGTTGACGAAGAGGTAGACGAAAGATACAACATCGAAAAGTCTACAAAGGCAGCTGTTGCCTATTTCAAGAAGGCCTATGCCGAATTTGGCACATGGACTATGGCCGCTGCATCATTCAATATTGGAATAAGCAATGTCCGCTACAGGATGAATATTCAGTCCCTCAAAAACTATTACGACATGCAGTTCCCGGAAGAGACTGCAAGGTATGTCTACAGGGCACTTGCCTTTAAGATTCTGCTGGAAGACCCGCGCCGTTTTGGGTTTTACATTGGTGCAGAAGACCTCTACAAGCCATTAGAATATACTGAGGTAACCGTAAAGGGAAAGGTGGACAACTGGAGCGAGTTTGCAGCCAAACACAAAACTAATTTTAAGTTACTCAAGATGTACAACCAGTGGATTCGTTCCAATAAACTTGAGAACAGACAAAACCACACCTTTGTGGTAAAGATACCTAAAGAGGGTACCAGGGAGCTATAGGAGATTCAAATATGCAGAACATAGAGGTAAGAGGAGCAAGGGTTCACAATCTTAAAAATATTGATGTAACTATTCCGCGCTACAGGCTGGTTACGGTAACCGGACTGAGCGGCAGCGGAAAATCCTCTCTTGCCTTTGATACAATTTTTGCCGAGGGGCAGAGGCGGTACATGGAGACACTGTCTGCCTATGCCAGACAGTTCATAGGCTCACTGGAAAGACCGGATGTAGATTCCATTGACGGATTAAGCCCTATAATCGCGATTGAGCAGAAGACAACAGGACGGAACCCGCGCTCGACTGTGGGTACAATTACAGAGATTTATGACTTTCTGAGGTTGCTTTATGCCCGGGCATCAAATGCATACTCTCCTGTTACAGGTCTGGAGATGATCAAATATTCAGATGACCAGATTGTCTCCCTGATTATGGAAAACTACAGCGGAAGGAAGTGTTATTTGCTGGCACCGCTGGTTGTGGGCCGCAAAGGACACTACAGGGAGCTCTTCGATCTTTATATTAAAAGAGGGTTCACTCAGATGCGTGTAGACGGAGAGGTATGTGATCTTGTTGGAATAAAACCTCTTGACAGATATAAGTCTCACTTCATAGAGCTGGTGGTGGACAAGCTTCTGCCGGGACCCGGGAGTGAGAAGAGGATTAAGGACTCAGTAATTTCTGCACTCCATCACGGAAAGGGATCCCTTGCCGTTCTTGACATGGAGAGCAAACAGCTCAGACATTTCAGCAAGCACCTTATGTGCCCCGAGAGCGGACTCTCATATCCCGAACCTGCGCCACATACTTTCTCGTTCAACTCTCCGCAGGGTGCATGTCCCCATTGCAAAGGGCTGGGAATGATAGCCAAGGCAGATCTCTCCAAAATTATTCCGGACGACAGCAAGTCAATTGCATCAGGAGGAATTACGCCGGCAGGACCCTACAAGAACAACATGCTCTTTTCGCAGCTGGATGCTATAGCAAAGAAATATCAGTTTTCGCTTCATGACCCAATAAGGGATATTCCTGAAGATGCACTCAACATAATCATTTATGGTTCTGATGAGCTGTTCCGTGTTGGTCCTTCGCCTGCTCTCTCTCAAATGATGAGCTTTAGCGGAGTAATTGCCCGGATTGAACAGGGTGATAATGACAGCGAAGAGCTGATTGTTAAGAAGGAGCGATTCACAGAGGAGGTTAAGTGCCCTGTCTGCAACGGAACCCGCCTGAGGGAGGAGTCTCTCAATTTTAAAATTGATAACAAGAATATAAGCGAAGTCTCAGCCCTGGATATGGATCTTCTCTTCGAGTGGGTGGATAATCTGGAGGAAAAACTCTCTGTGCGTCAGAAAGCAATAGCCAGGGATATCATAAAGGAACTTCGCGAGAGAATTGGTTTTCTGCTGGATGTGGGACTCAGCTATCTTTCACTTGACCGTGCCACACGCAGCCTCAGCGGGGGCGAAAGTCAGAGGATTAGGCTGGCTACTCAGATAGGTTCCAAACTTGTGAATGTCCTGTATATACTGGACGAACCAAGCATCGGCCTTCACCAGAGGGACAATATTAAGCTGATTGCCTCCCTGCGGAAGCTCAGGGACGAGGGTAACTCTGTTCTTGTGGTTGAGCATGATGAGGAGATGATGATGAGCTCAGACTGGGTTATAGATCTTGGCCCGGGAGCCGGTGAAAAGGGTGGAAAACTTCTCTTCTCGGGAACTCCCGAGGAGATAGTAAACATGGATGTAAGGGAAGCGCTCTCAAAAAACAGTCTCAGTATTGAGTATCTCAAAAAAATCAGAATAATAGAGCCGCCTGCTGCAAGGCGCAAAGGAAATGGTAAGTTTATTGAACTCAGGGGTGCAACCGGAAACAACCTCAAAAGCGTTGACATAAAAGTGCCGCTGGGATGTCTGATTGGCATAAGCGGAGTGTCGGGGAGCGGTAAATCCTCCCTAATAAACGAGACCCTGATGCCTGTTCTGAATAACTACCATCACAATTCTCTCTATACACCACTGCCGTACCGGGAAATTACCGGGATTGACAACATTGACAAAATTATTGAGATTGACCAGGCACCTATAGGTCGCTCACCGAGGAGTAACCCGGCTACATATACAGGAGTTTTCGGAGATATCCGCAAGCTCTTTGTAGAGACTCCCGACGCAAAAATCAGGGGGTTCAAGCCAGGCCGCTTCTCATTTAATGTTAAGGGCGGGCGCTGTGAAGAGTGCAAGGGTGCCGGAGTGCAGACCATTGAGATGAACTTTTTGCCATCTGTCTATGTGCACTGCAAAGCCTGCAACGGGAAAAGATATACGCCAGATACACTGGCAGTTAAATACAGGGGTAAATCAATCAATGATGTGCTGGAAATGACTATTGCTCAGGCAGTGGAGTTCTTTGAGCACATGCCCTCAATAATTCAGAAAATCAAGGCACTTGAGGAGGTGGGACTTGGATATGTAACACTCGGTCAGGCCTCAACTACCCTTTCGGGTGGGGAGAGCCAGCGGGTGAAACTGGCGGCAGAACTTGCCAGAAGAGAGACTGGTAACTGTCTTTACATCCTTGATGAGCCAACCACAGGACTACATTTTGAAGATATAAGAGTTCTGCTTGGAGTGCTTCAGAAACTTGTTGAACAGGGGAATACCGTTATAATAATTGAACACAACCTCGATGTACTGCGCTCAGTGGATTACATCTTTGATCTTGGACCCGAAGGAGGTGCCAAGGGTGGCAGGATTGTTGCGCAGGGTACACCTGAAGAGCTCCGGAACAATCCGGAATCTGTTACCGGCTGCTATCTTTAGCAGTACAATTATTCACTTAAAATCTCAGATATGGCTGTAATTAAAGTTTTCTGCGAAAATACAAACACAACACTGGAGTGCGAGCCGGGAACCAGGCTGAGTGATCTGCTTGTGAAGACGGGATATGTTCCCGACTATCCTGTCCTTGCGGCAATTGTGGATAATCAGCTTAAGGAGCTCAGCTATGAAATTTATGTCCCAAACCATATCAGATTCATTGACTATTCACACCCGGACGGGCAGAGGACATACATTCGCTCGCTTAATTTTGTTGTTCAAAAGGCTGCTGCCGATATCTTTCCGCAGTACTCCCTTGTAATTGATTACAACCTGCAGAACGGAATGTATGCAGAGCTGCGCGATCTGGAGAGGGACGATGACGGAACACCAAAAGAGATTCCGCTGGGAGAGAAGGATATTGAAGCAATTACTAAAAGGGTGAAGGAACTTATTGATGAGGACCTTCCCTTTACAAGACATAAAATCAGGACAGAGGAGGCGGTAAAGATGTTCCGCCGCAACAACCGGCCTGAGAAGGCGCTTCTTCACGAGCTGAGGGGCAAATTCTTTACAACGGTATATTTTCTGGACGGATATCCGGACCATTTCTACGGACCGCTGGTTGAATCCACCGGGGCTCTCACAGTCTGGGATATTGAGTTTTTCAGCAGAGGGTTTCTGATTAAGACCCCTCCTGTGACAAAGCCATATCAGCTTGTGAAGTCTCCTTATCAGTACAAACTGTTTGATGTATTCAAGGAGTATTCAGACTGGTGCAGTATTCTGGGAGTAAGTGGCGTAGGTGTTCTGAACAATGTAATCCAGTCCGGCAGGGCGAGAGATCTTATACAGATTGCCGAGGGGCTGCATGAGAGAAAGTATGCTGCTATAGCAGATGAAATATACAAAAGACGTGATAAAGTAAAACTTGTACTCATTGCCGGACCTTCAAGCAGCGGAAAGACAACCACATCCAAGAGAGTTGCCCTTCAGGCGCGTGTGCTTGGACTCAATCCTGTTGTGATTGAGATGGACAACTATTTCGTGGACAGGGAAAAGACACCACGCGATTCAGACGGCAATTACGATTTTGAATCTCTTGGAGCAATGGATACTGAGTTCCTCAATCAGCAGCTCAATGATCTCTTTGATGGCAAAACAATTGAACTTCCAAAATTTGATTTTGCAGTGGGGCAGAGAACCTTTAACGGGTACAAATTAACGCTGGGAGAGAAGGATATTCTTATAATGGAGGGGATTCACGGGCTTAACCCTGCCCTTACAGACCACATTCCCCAGGAGAGAATTTTCAGGATATATGCATCTGCGCTTACTTCCCTCTCGCTTGACGAAAACAATAATATCTCCACATCAGACAGCAGGCTTATAAGAAGGATGGTAAGAGACAACCACTTCCGCGGGATGAAACCGGAGGATACAATCCTCAGGTGGCCAAGTGTAAGAAGGGGAGAGATTACCAATATATTCCCATATCAGGAGAATGCAGACATCATGTTTAACTCGGCACTCATTTATGAACTGCCTCTGCTTAAATATTATGCTGAACCTCTTCTGAGGCGGATTCCTGCGAACTCACCTGCTTCAACAGAGAGCATCAGGCTGCTCAAGTTTCTTTCATATATAACTGAACTTCAGCCTTCAGAAATTTCAATTATTCCTCCAACCTCTGTTATGAGGGAGTTTATTGGCGGGAGCAGTTTTGAATATTGATTTTTAAAATTCTCAGGCAGATTATCTCGAGATCCAGTTCTCGGGATTCTGCTTATCCATTCCGTTCCAGAGCTGGAAATGGATTACCGAGCTCTTTTCGTCTGCAGCTGCAAGTGTACCCAGCGATTCGCCTGTTTTAACCCTGCTGCCGGCCTTAACCTTAACCCTCTCCAGTTTGCAGTAGAAGGTATAGTAGTTTCCGTGCTGAACAAGAACGCACTGATTGTATCCCGGCATTACCAGAACCTGTTTCACAACTCCGTCAAAGACTGAGAATACCTCTGCATTGAGGTCTGTTGCAATATTTACCCCGTTGTTAAACGGAAGTTTTATGTTTTTGAATACAGGGTGGTTGTGCTGACCAAATTCCTCTATAACGGCTCCCCTTTTTACCGGCCACGGCAGTTTGCCCCTGTTGAGTTCAAATTTGTCTGAAAGCTGTCTGTCTGCAGCTGTCTCCTTGTAGTCTACACTCTTTTTCTCCTTTACCGCCTCTGCCAGAATGCGCTCAATCTCCCTGTTTAATCTCTCAACCTCCCTTCTCTTTGCGTCAAGCTGTTTTCTGACATCCTTCTCCTTCTGGGTAAGCTGACTTATTGTGCGTTTGGCGCCCAGCTCGTCATTCTGAAGTTTTTTAAACTCTTTACTCTTCTGGTCCTGAGCTTTGAGTGAATTTTGCTTCATCTTTTCCAGATTTTCCACCTCAGAATCAATCTGATCTGCTGTCTTTTTTATCTGGGCAGCCCTGTTTTGCATTGAACGGTTGAACTCCTTGAAGTACGCCCATCTTCTGTAACCCTGGTTAAGGTTGTCACTGGCCAGGACATACATGAGCCATGCAGACTGGTCGCGATTTTTGTAGGCTGTATAAACCAGTTTTGAATACTCTCTCTTAAGTTCTCCCAGTGAGCCTTTAAGTCTGTTTATCTCAATCTCTTTTCGCAGCATTTCAAGATTGATACTCTTGATTTCACTCTCTATCTGGGTAAGAAGCTTTTTCCGGTTTGCAATCTTCCTTCTGATGAAGTTAAGCTCATTTGTATTGGCACTCTTTTTCTTAAGAGTAGATGCAAGCTGAGTATCCAGAAATTCAATCTCCTGCTCAATCTGTCTCTTCTTTTTCTCCTGCTCGGATACATTCTGGGCAATGACTGCTGCAGGCAGCAACAGACAAACCAGTACAACTATGAGGAATTCTTTTTTCAAACCGGTTGTTTTACTGTTTTTTCTTTAGTTTCCCGACCTTCTCTGCAATTCCCAGAGATGGGTCCAGTTTATCTGCCTGACCCCAGTACATAAATGCCAGATCCTTCTCCCCAAGGGCAAATAAAACCTCTGCGTAATGATCGAGGATATCGGCATTCTCATTTCCTCCGTAAACCATAGCCTGCTTCAGGATAGCCTTAGCCTCAACATTCTGCCCCAGTTTGTGCAGAATCCACGCATAAGTGTCAAGATAGGTTGCATTTTCCGGCTCAAGCTCAATTGTCCTTTTGCTCATGAGCATAGCTTTCTTAAGCTGTTTTCCCTCTTCGCTCAGGTAGTATGCATAGTTGTTAAGTGCCGCAGCATGATTTGGTTCAAGGCGGATTGTCTTCTGATAGTATTTGTAGGCCTCTTTTTTGTTGCCGGCCATGTAATATGTATCTCCAAGTATTGATAGAGTTCTGACGGTAGTAGCGCTGTCTCCCTTAGCCAGAGGCAGAATACTCAGGAATGTATTTATTGCATTCTCTGTACGGTTGAGCTGAAGCTCTCCTATTCCCTTAAGCTGAATAAAATCGAGATCGCCGGGGAATTTTACCAGTGCAGAATCGCTTCTGGCAATAAGATTCTCCCATTGTTCCAGATAGTATGTCAATGACAGAAGCTGATGCATTGGCTCTCTGTCCAGCGGGTAGTTCTCTATGTTTTTCTCCAGAACTTTAAGACCTATATCTGCTCTCGATGTCTGAACCATAAAAACTGCAAAGCCATACGCAACAACACTATCCTGCGGGTGCGCCCCGTAAAGGTTCTGCATCATTGTATCTATCTGCGGATAGAATGTCTGGACAAACTTGGGATTGGCAAGAATCTCCTTCATGTAATCTGACTTGAGTCTTGGATTTACCTCTGAGTTTGCCATAAACGGGAACATATATCCAAAGTAGAGGTCAAACTGTCCCCTTATTCTGTATCCCTCTGCAATTCCAAATGTTGCAGGAATATACTTGGGATCCATTGAGAGTGCAGTTGTATAGTAATCCATTGCAAGAGTATCCTTCTGAATGCTGGCGTAATAATCTCCAAGCACAGTTGCTATTCTTGGAGAAGGCTGCTCTTTGGCAAACTCCCTGAGAAACTCAATTGCCTCAGGCAGTTTCTGCTGACCAATCATGATGTTGTATCTTGTAAGTCCAGTCGCCTCATTTTTCCCGCTCACCCTTTCGATGTCGTCAAGAATTGAAAGTGCTTTGGGATAGTCCTGCCTTCTGGTGTAGAGGTCAATCATATCAATGTAGAGGTCGCTTCTTGAGGGATTGGTACTGCGGATATCTTCATATACCTCAGTAGCCTTATCAAGCTGATTTGTCGCAGAGTAGATCCTTGCAAGCTGAATTTTATACCAGTAGTTGGAAGGGTCAAGTTTTACAGCCTCGGCAGTGCTCTTTTCTGCCCTCTTTAAATCTCCCTTCTTAATGTATATGCTTGACAGATAGTAGTGAGCAGCATCCATTGAAGGATATTTCTCAGATAAACCACGAAAAATCTTTTCAGCTGCATCAATATTGCCAAGGTTGAGCAGTCTGAGACCCTCTATATAGTTGAAATCCTTCTCCCTGGAGCCGTTCTGTGAGAAAGCAGGAGAAGAGAGAGCAGTCAATATAAACAGAAGAGCTGCCGCAACCGGCACTGTTCTGAAAAATGAGTTCAATTGTTTGCGCATCCTTTCGGTTTAAATGATTTACAAATTTAATCAAATAATCCCCTTTGCAAATATTAATCCAATGTGCAATTTTGAGTTGGAGATGCAGCAAAATGTCCTTATTTTGCATCTATAAAGAACAGCAATGGCTACCGGACAGAGAGAATATCCCACACAAGAGGCACTCATTGAGGGCTGCAAAAAGCGCGAACCGCTTGCCCAGCGCAGTCTTTATGATGCCTATGCGCCAAGGATGCTCACTCTTTGCGTGCGTTATGCAGGTGACAGAGAGAGGGCAAAGGATATGCTTCATGACGGTTTCATTACGATCTTTAACAAAATTGAAAGTTATACGGGCCTTGGTTCTTTTGAAGGCTGGATGCGCAGAATCTTTGTGAACACAGCTCTTATGTCCCTGCGGAAAGCAGATGTGCTGCGCAAAACGGGAGAGCTCGAAGATGCGAAGGGAGAGCAGAGTCTTGAGCCTGATGCCCTGGCAAAAATTTCATCAAAGGAGCTTATGGAGCTGATAGCCTCCATGCCGGAGGGTTTTCGTGTGGTTTTCAATATGTTTGCAATTGAGGGGTATACCCACCAGGAGATTGCTCAGGAGTTAAATATTAGTGAAAGCAGTTCAAGGTCTCAGCTAAGCAGAGCGAGAGGCTGGCTGCAGGAGAGGATTACAAGATAATATGATGGAGAACGAATTTGATAAAAGGCTAAGGGAGATGATGGAGAGCTACGGCGAGACGCCGGAGGCCTCTTCTTGGGATAGCATTGCATCTGACCTGGCCGGTGGAAGAAGGAGATTGTGGATGAAAAGAAGTTTTGCAACCGTTGCTGCTGCAGCTGCTGTTGTTGCTCTCTTTTTCATTGCAGGCGGGGATGATATATTCCAAAAAGATAAACTGCTGCCGGAAATCACTGTTGTTCAGAGTCTGGATGAGACAAAGAACGACATAAAGAGTGAGCCTGTGGCTTCTGAAACTCATGAAACTCCTGAAAAGAAGGTTGTTACTGCTGTAAAGCTAGTTAAAGACAGAGCTGAAGAAAAGACGGTAACTGCACTATCATCAAAAGTAGAGTCCGGAACACCGGAATATGTGGCTGATGCCATGGAGGCGGCTGTTCCTGCAAAAGCAGTCACAGCTCCTGAACAGAAGAGAGAGGAAAGAGAGGAGGCAAAAGTATCGCAGACAGGAGAAAAGAGCATTGAAATGGTTGAATTTGAGGAGTCGCTAAAGCACCGTCTCAGTAAAAGGGGAAAACCGGTACTTGCTTTCTCGGCAATGCTCTCACCTGCTGCATCAAATGAGAATATCAGCCTTCTGACCCTCTCTAATGCAGGGCACAGAGACCTCCTCTCCACAATGGACAGGGAGCAGATTTCATATGAGAATGTCTCAGACACAAGATTCCTGCCTCCTGTGAGCATTGGTTTGCAGCTTCTCTTTCCTGTAGACAGAATACTCTCTTTTGGCACAGGTATCAGTTATACCATGCTCTATTCTGTGACTGAAGAGCATAACCGTTTTGGTATGGATAAAACTGAGCAGACGCTCCACTATATTGGAGTTCCAATGTTCCTTCAGATTTATCTGTACAGAACGCCTAAACTAAATCTATACGCAAACACAGGTGTTACCCTTGAAAAGGGAGTTGCTGCAAGATTCAACAGAACAGGTGCTCTTCCTTCAGATGAAATCATGAAAATAGGGGGACTTCAGTGGTCAATCGGGTCTGGTCTGGGAGTTGAGTATATGGTTGGAAAACATACCGGACTCTATGCAGATCCTATGCTTACATACTATTTCAGAAGCAATCAGCCTGTAAGTATCCGCACAGCGCAGCCTTTGCAGTTTAAAATGGAAATTGGATTCAGGTATCGCTTTTAGTACATTTTATTGTACCTTTGAAAAAATTGTACTTCATTGCCTTCTACAGCCGTCGTAATACTGAACTGGAACGGGAAACACTACATTGAGCGTTTCCTTCCGCCGCTTGTTGCCCTGACCAAAACTCCGGGTGCATTTATCGTAATTGCAGACAACGGATCTACAGACGGATCTGTTGAGTGGGTAAAGCATCACTATCCTGCAGTCAGACTCATTGAGCTGGATAAAAACTATGGTTTTACCGGCGGATATAACAGGGCTCTCTCTCAGATTGATTCAGATTACTTTGTTTTACTTAATTCAGATGTTGAGGTAACACCGGGATGGCTTGACAGGATGCTTGAGGGCTTTGAGGCCCATCCTCAGGCCGGGGTTGCAATGCCAAAAATTCTGTCTGCTTTTGAAAGAGACCACTTTGAGTACGCAGGTGCTGCCGGCGGGTATATAGATGTGCTCGGATACCCGTTTTGCAGGGGGAGAATACTATCTCATATTGAAAAGGACTGCGCTCAGTACAACAGGGATGTTCCGGTATTCTGGGCATCAGGTGCCGCAATGATGGTAAAGGCAGATTTGTACCATGAACTCGGGGGGCTGGATGACAGTTTCTTTGCTCATATGGAGGAGATAGATTTCTGCTGGAGAGCTCAGCTTGCAGGAAAAGAGGTGTGGGCATTTCCCGGCTCGGTTGTTTATCATGTAGGCGGAGGAACTCTTCCCAAGATCGGAAGAGCG
>PHDP01000020.1 GCA_002842655.1 Bacteroidetes bacterium HGW-Bacteroidetes-14 | reverse complement strand
AATCTTTCCCATGATTGCCTCATCGTCCATCCCCTTTGCCCGAAGCACCTCCCGCTGATATGCAGAAGAGGCAAGGGTGCTCATTGTGAGCATATCCTTGTAGCTAAGTGTTCCTGCTATGAGATATGCGTTGTTTACGTAGAAGGAGATCTCAGGCCGCTTTCCCGATAGTAGATTTCCGTAAAAACCTGCAGGGATATCTATGAATCCGTAAATCTCTCCCCTCTGCATGAGCTCCCTTGCCTCGCCAAAGTTTGCACAGCCGGCAACAACCTCCGTCATAGGTGTTGTGTTAAGCTCTCTTGCAAGCCTTCTTGATATTGCAGAGTTGTCTCTGTCTACCACAGCCACCGGGAGCCTTTCCGGCAGACCCTCGTTAATGAGAGTCAGGAAAAAGAGATAGCCAAAGGCAACAACAAATACCGTCGAGAAGAGGTAGATGGGTCTGCCAAACATCATCCTCAACTCTCTTTTAAGAACATTTCCGATTTTAGTCAGAATCATCTTCAGTTAGCTTCAGTTTTGATTATCACGCTCATTCCGGGGCGCATTCCCTTAATTGCAGAAACCGGTACGGCCTTAACCTCAAAGCTCTTTGCATCAAAGCCGCCGCTCACCTTTGTAGATCTCCATGTTGCATATGATGCCATAGCCTTCATGTAGGTAACCTTTGCCTCAAACTCCTCTTCGCCAAGTGCCGGAATCCTCACCTTTACAACAGTGCCGGTGGTCATGCCCTTTAGCAAATCTTCACGAACGCTGAATGTGAACCACATTTGTGAAAGGTCTGTAATACTCATAACAGGTGCGCCTGTACCCACAAGGTCACCCTCCTCCGGAAAGATTTCGCTAACCTCGCCCGAAGCCGGAGCAATTAGGCAAGTTTCGTCAAGGTAGGATTCAACCTCCCTCACAGCTCCGTTTGCCCTGCTGACAAGAGCCAGTGCAGCTTCGCGGTCCTCCTTCTCGGCTCCGTTCATTGCCATCTCGTACTGAGATTTTGCCGCCTTTGCAGTTGCCACAGCCGCTCTGTGCTGAGCCTCGGCCTCGTCTCGCTTCTGCGCAGGGATCACTCCCTTGTCAAAGAGTCTCTGCACCCTTTCGTAGGATTTTGAGGCGATATCGGCTCCAACCTCTGCCTTTTGCCATAGCTCAAATGCTCCCATTATCTGCTCCGGTCTTGCTCCCTTGATTGCCTTGCGGTTCTGTGCCTGTGCCGCATCTCTTGCAGCTTTGGCCTGGTCCAGCTTTGCATTGAGTTCAGGGCTAAAGATGAGTGCCAGGGTGTCGCCCTTCTCTACAGAAGAGCCCTCTTCTGCAAGAATCTCACTGATTCTTCCGGGGATTTTTCCCGAAACGCGGTACTCTTTTGCCTCAACCTCTCCCTGAATAATAAGGGGTTCGGGCTTTGCCGCGTAGAGGCCAATAAGTGATACAATTACAATTACGCCAAGCAATCCTGCAAGCCCGGCCAAAAGGTTGTTCCTGTTTTTTCTGGTTTCCATATATTAATTCTGATTTTTCTGTGATATACCAAGTGCCTCTTTCAGATATGACCGGCACATCATTATGTCAATCTGAGCATCAATCTCTTCTGATTTTGCCAGCAGCCAGCCGTTGTGTGCCTCAAGCAGATCTGTGCTTCCGGCAACACCTGCCTCAAATGCCTCCCTTGCAAAACGGAGGTTCTCCCCGGCCTTATCCACTGAGGATTCGGCAATAGCGAGCCTTTTAACAGATTCGGCCATCCTGAATTTTGCCTGATTTATCTGAAGGCCGATTTTCTCTTTCGCCTCCTCCCTCTGCAGCTGGATTATCTTATGCTGACTCTGTGCCGCCTTTAGCGTATGGATCTTCTCTCCAAAGTGAAAGAGAGGGATGTTTATACCCACTCCAAAAGAGTACATTCCGCCGAATGTGTAACTCACACCATTATTGAAATTGGGGTTTGAGATTATGTAGTTACCGTTAAGAATCACATTGGGAAGGAATCTCGACTCCATAATCTTTATGTTTGATTTGGCGATTTTCTCTGCCTCGCCCAGAGCCTTTATCTCTGCACGGTTTTCAATAAACTGCTCCGTTGTTCCTGCAACATCCGGCGCCCCGGCTAATCTCTCCGGCCTGTCGGGGAAGATGTAATCACCGGTTGGGTCCAGCCCGCAAATCTGGAGCAGGGCCATCTTTGAGAGGGCAAGTCCGTTCTCTGCCCTTGCCTGCATCATCTTTGCCTCATTAAGCTTCACATTAACCTTGAGGATATCCCCTTTTGTGGCAACCCCCTCTTCTGCCATAATTGAAACATTATTTACGACAGACTCTATCAGCCTGAGGTATTCTGAGGCGAGTGAGGACTTGGAGTAAAGGGATACAACTCTCCAGTATGCCTCATCGGTCTCCTGTAAAAGATCCTCTTCTGCCTTTTCTGACTGAATGCCGGCAAGCCTTTCGCTGCTTTTTGCAATCTTGTAGAGCTCACGGATTTTTCCTCCCAGGTATACCGGCTGAACAAATCCGGCAATGCCCGCAAAGATGTTTCTGGACTCCATCTCCATTGCCTCTTTTGGAAGCAGAGCGTAGTCTTTCCACTGAATTTTCTCCGGATTTACCTTGGGGTCGAATGGCTTGCCGTCTGAATCGAGAGGTGCGTAAACACCCGGTGCCACCTGTGCCCATTTGTTGTTAATCTGATCCTGACGGAAACCGAATGAGCCGTCGGCCATTTTGGTGCCAATTGGGAGCAGTGCATCCTCTCCCAGAAGCGAGATGTTTTTCTGATTGTGCAGATAGGTTCCGTTAAAGGAGAATCTGGGGAGAAACTGAGTGAAGGCCGCCTTGCGCATCTCTGAGGCTATAATCTCCTTCTCTTTGCCGGTCTGCAAAGATCTGTTGTTCTCAAGCGCCAGTCTTCTGCAGTCGTTAAGTGTGAGTGCACTTTGTCCCGCCAAAGGGAATGCGAGCAAAATGCAAAACAGAAATAGAACTAATTGTTTCATTTATAAATCTTTGATATTTGTTGTATGTTTAATAGTTGAATATGCAACTAATATAGTAAATGAGATAACCGGGGTTTAAATAATTGATATTTAACGGGTGGTTTTTGTCAAATGATGTTTTTCAGAAGTTTGACTATAACATCTTTTGCATCGAGAAGCTCTTTGGATGAGATTCCTGAGACAGCCTGGTCAAATGACTCTTTTACAATTTCCATTGCACTGTTCTCCAGCTCCCGTCCCTTCTGGGTAAGGTGAATTTTATTAATCCTCCTGTCTGCAGGGTCGGGGTGTCTCATAACAAGACCATGTTTTGAGAGGGTGTCAAGCAACCTTGTAATACTGGTTTTATCCTTGGATGTCTGCTCGCTGAGTGATTGCTGAGTTTGGCCATCTTTGTTCCAGAGGCACATCAGAACCAGCCACTGCTCTGTGGTTATTGCAAGACCG
Organism: Bacteroidetes bacterium HGW-Bacteroidetes-14; assembly: GCA_002842655.1. GTDB lineage: Bacteria > Bacteroidota > Bacteroidia > Bacteroidales > UBA932 > Bact-08. The sequence continues at coordinate 20,773 of PHDP01000020.1, read as the reverse complement.
GCAGCACGAAACTTTCTGTTGAGGTGCCGGTTCAGAGATGCAGAAAGCTGTCCGCTCAGCACAGACAGCAATTCATTTGTTTTAACAAAGTCTATTAGTTGCATATACAATGGTTGTTTATTCAACGGCCCAAAAGTATATACTTTTTCCTAAAGTGAGATAAAAAATTCTATTTTTTCTTTTTGAAATCCCAGAATCCTCTTTTTGCAGGCTTTTCTGCAGCTACTGCTGCTTCCGGCGCGCTTTTTCTGCCTCTGCCCGAAGCTCCTTTTTTCTTCTCTTCGGTGGGTTTTTCAACAGGTTTTGCCGGTTTCTCTGATCTTGTTCTTCCGGGTCCTTTTGCAGGTCTTGATTCTTGCTCCTTATTCCCTGATCTTGTTCTTCCTGACTCTTTTGCAGGTCTTGAAGATCTTGAGCTTCTTGCCGGACGCTCTTCGTTTTTGGTAAGGCTTTTAGGTTCTACCTCCTCATCAGACGATTCCCAGATAAGTGAAAAGTCAAGCTGCTTCTGCTCCAGGTTGGCCTTCTCCACACGGATTTTTACCGAATCTCCCAGGATAAACCTTTTGCCGCTTCTCTTTCCGTACAGTGAGAGAGACTCTTCGTTGTACTGCAGGTAATCTTCCTTAATATCCCTGAGGGCAACGAGTCCCTCAACCTTGGTCTCGGCAAGTTCAACAAACATTCCCCACTCAGTGATTCCGGAGATATTGCCGTTAAATACCATTCCAACTTTGTCCTGCATGAATTCAACCATCTTGTACTTTATGCTGGCCCTCTCTGCCTCTGTGGCAAGCTGCTCGCGCTCGCTTGAGTATTTGCAGCGCTCTTCGTAATATTTTTTGTCCTGAGACTTTGCTTTGTCGAGGTACATTGCCAGCAGGCGGTGTACCATCATATCGGGGTATCGGCGAATTGGCGATGTAAAGTGTGTATAATAGTCAAAAGCCAGTCCGTAGTGGCCGGCGTTGTCGGTTGAGTATCTTGCCCTGGCCATTGACCTGAGCGCCATAATCTCTATTGCACCCTCTTCAGGTTTGCCTTTAGTTGTGGTGAGAAGCTTGTTCAGTTCTGTTGAAAGTTCGCGTGCATTCTTGGTTGGTTTCATTACGTAACCAAAGTGTTTTATGAATGTACGGAAAATAGTAACCTTCTCCATATTAGGCTCTTCGTGAATCCGGTAAACAAAAGTTTTGGCCTCTTTTCCCTTTGCTCCAATGAAAAGTGCCACCTCCCTGTTTGCAAGAAGCATGAACTCCTCAATTAGCCAGTTGGAATCCTTTGAAATTTTCTGATATACTCTTACAGGTTTTCCGTTTTCGTCTACCTCTACCTTCATCTCCGGCCTTTCAAAGCTGATTGCTCCCGAGCGGAATCTCTCCTCTCTGAGAAGAAATGCCAGGGCATGAAGTTTAAGAATCTCCTCTTTGTATGGTCCGTCGCCGGTCTCAATTACTCTTTGTGCCTCATCATAATCGAAACGGTAGTCAGATTCAATTACTGTGCGGCCAAACCAGCGGCTTATTATTTTTCCCTTTTCGTTTATCTCGAATACAGCAGAGAAGCATAACTTCTCTTCATTCGGACGCAGCGAGCAGAGTTTGTTTGAGAGTTTTTCAGGGAGCATTGGTACTGTTCTGTCAACCAGGTAGACAGATGTTGCCCGCTCCTGAGCCTCTCTCTCCACAAGGCTGCCCGGCTTTACATAGTGTGTTACGTCTGCAATGTGGACACCCACCTCCCAGTTGCCGTTCTCCATTTTGCGGAGCGACAGCGCGTCGTCAAAGTCTTTCGCGTCTGCCGGGTCAATGGTGAGGGTTGTTACTCCCCTGAAGTCCCTTCTTGCACGAATCTCGCTCTCCTCAATTTTCTCTGAAATCTTTGAAGCCTCTTTTTCAATAGCAGGGTCAAACCTGAATGGCAGGCCAAACTCTGTGAGGATGGCGTGCATCTCTGTGTTGTTTTCTCCCGGTGCGCCAAGAACCTCAATGATATGACCGATTGGTTCGTCTGAACTTCTTGGCCACTCGTCAACAATAACAGCCACCTTCATTCCGTTGTGGTCATGTTCGAATCCTCCGGGGAGAACTCTTATGTCGTGAGGCATGTTTTTGTTTTCACAAATAACCCAGGCCTGTTCGCCTACTATCTGAAGAATTCCTATGAATGGTCTTTTTGTGCGCTCAACTATCTCAATAACCTCTCCCTCGTGTCTTTTTGTTGCGCTTTTCTTTGTAATAACAGAGACCCTTACGGTATCTCCGTGCAGTGCTCCCCTGAGCCTCGATGCTGGAATAAAGACATCATCTTCAATTCCCTCCCTGATAATAAACGCATATCCTTCACGCGTCATGCTTACCCTCCCAATGCTCTCTTCTCTCTGGCTCCTGCCTTTGCTTTCGCCCTTCTGTGACGAGTTTTTCCGCCTGCCACTGAACTTAGTGCCTTCGGAAGCGTTTTTCTTTTTATGCATATTTAGTAAATTTGCCCGATTTTTGCAGTGTTATACTGCTCTGTTGGATTGAAGAACAAAAATAATCAAATAATATGGATAAGAAGGTACTTTTAATGATTCTCGACGGATGGGGAGAGGGAAAGAGAGACAAGAGCAATGTTATTTATACTCAGGGTGAGCCGCACATAGATGCGCTCAGGGCAAAGTATCCGACATCAACTCTCTCTGCCAGCGGTGAAGATGTAGGATTGCCTGAGGGTCAGATGGGCAACTCAGAGGTTGGTCACCTGAACATTGGTGCCGGTAGGGTGGTTTATCAGGACCTTGTTAAGATAAACAAGGCGTGCCGCGAGAAAAAACTTCTTGAGAACAGTGAGATCAAGGCGGCCTATGACTATGTGAAGTCATCGGGCAAAGCTTTGCATTTTATGGGACTTATGAGCGACGGCGGTGTTCACAGCTCAATGGAGCACCTCTTTGCTTTTCTTGATGTTGCTGCAGAATATGGTGTTGAGAAGGTTTATGTGCACGCCTTCATGGATGGCCGTGACACAGACCCTAAGAGCGGAAAGGGTTATATTGAGCAGCTAGAGGCTCAGCTTGCCAAAACAGGAGCGAAGCTGGCAACAATAATTGGCCGTTACTATGTGATGGACCGTGACAAACGCTGGGAGCGTGTGAAACTTGCATACGACCTTCTTGTTGACGGAAAGGGCGAGCCTTTTACAAAAGGAACAGATGCAATGCAGGCAAAATATGATGACAATATCACAGATGAGTTTATCACTCCGCTCGTTGCCGTTGATGGCGATAACAAACCGGTTGGTAAACTGAGCGAGGGAGATGCTGTTATTTTCTTCAACTTCCGCAACGACAGAGCGAGGGAGATAACACATGTCCTCACCCAGCAGGATATGCCTGAGCATGGAATGAAAACTCTTCCGCTTTACTACTGCACTCTTACTCCTTATGATGACAAATTCAGGGGAATGCATATTCTTTATGACAAGGAGAATGTTCAGAACACTCTTGGCGAGGTAGTGGCAAAGGCGGGTAAGAATCAGCTCAGAATAGCAGAAACAGAAAAATATGCACACGTAACCTTCTTCTTCTCAGGCGGAAGGGAGGCAACATTTGAGAATGAAAGCCGCATTCTGATTAACTCTCCAAAGGTTGCAACCTATGACCTTCAGCCAGAAATGAGCGCTGTTGAGATTAAGGATGCTCTCATTGAAGAGATTAAAAAAGGGAAACAGGATCTTATTATCCTCAACTTTGCAAATGGTGACATGGTTGGTCACACAGGCGTTTATGATGCAATCAGAAAGGCTGTCGATACAGTAGACAAATGTGCCGGTGAGGTTGTTGAGGCTGCTGTTGCTGCAGGTTACTCAATTCTGGTAACTGCCGACCACGGTAATGCAGACAACGCGGTTAATCCTGACGGATCTCCAAATACTGCGCACTCACTTAATCCGGTACCATTCATTGTGGTTGACAAGGATGTGAAGAGTGTAGAGAACGGAATTCTTGCAGACATTGCACCTACTATTCTTAAGCTGATGGGTATTCCGGCTCCTGCCGACATGACAGGTAAGGCGCTCATCTAGAGATTATCTGCAAATAAATAAAATTTTTACAGGGCTGACGGGGATTCGTCGGCCCTAATTTTCTATCTTTATACCTCCAAAAAACTTACCCCGGAAACTTACGAACTATGCCTTTTGTACACCTACACGTCCATACCCAGTATTCAATCCTTGACGGAGCAGCATCAATAAAGAGACTATTCAAGAGAGCACAGGAAGACAATCAGATTGCCCTGGCCATTACCGACCATGGAAACATGTTTGGTGTTAAGGAGTTTCTTGAGGTAGCAGACAAGCATGAGGGGGTGAAGCCTATCGTAGGGTCTGAGTTCTATGTATCAAAGGGGAGCCGTTTTGATAAAAGGGGGCGTGAGGACCAGAGCAGCTATCACCTGGTTCTTCTGGCAAAGAACTATGAGGGGTACAGAAATCTTATCAAGCTCTCCTCTTATGCATTTATTGAGGGGAACTATTATAAACCAAGGATTGACAGGGAGCTTATAGAGAGGTATCATGAGAACCTTATCTGCAGCTCTGCATGTCTGGCAGGGGAGGTTTCGCGTGCAATCATGGCAGGAAATATTGATGATGCAGAGCAGACCATTATCTGGTACAAGAGCATCTTCAGGGATGATTACTATCTTGAACTGCAGAGACATCAGACAGATGTTGATGGTGCAGACAGATCTACATACGAGGTTCAGGAGAGGGTTAACAAAGTGATTCTGCAGCTTGCAGCAAAGCATGGTGTAAAGGTTGTGGCTACAAATGATGTCCATTTTGTGGCACAAGAGGACAGAGAGGCACACGACCGCCTTATCTGCCTTACAACAAATTCAGACTATGCTGACCCTGACCGTCTGAGATATACCAAGCAGGAGTATCTCAAGTCGCAGGCAGAGATGGAGGAGATTTTCGGGGATGTTCCGCAGGCACTTGAGAGCACCATAGAGATAGCAAACAAGATAGAGAGGTACAGCATCGAGTCCAAGCCCATCATGCCCAACTTCCCTATTCCGGAGAACTTCACAGATTCAGATGACTACCTGAGGCACCTTACCTATCTGGGAGCTGTGGCAAGATATGGTGAGCTTAAGCCTGAGCAGACCGAGAGAATTGATTTTGAGCTGGAGGTAGTGAAGAACATGGGTTTCCCGGATTACTTCCTCATTGTTCAGGATTTCATCGCAGCTGCAAGAAACATGGGGGTCTGGGTGGGACCGGGCAGGGGATCTGCAGCGGGTTCGGTTGTTGCCTACTGCCTCAGAATTACAGATATTGACCCGCTTAAGTACGATCTCCTCTTTGAGCGTTTCCTCAACCCGGACCGTATCTCAATGCCCGATATCGATATTGACTTTGACGACGACGGCCGTTCAAAGGTTCTCAAATATGTGGAGGAGAAGTATGGCAAGGACCATGTGTCTCACGTTATCACATTTGGCACAATGGCCGCCAAAAGTGCAATCCGCGATATTGCCCGTATTCAGAATCTCTCGCTTCAGGAGTCAGACAGGCTTGCAAAACTTATTCCGGCAAGATTCCCGGCAGATAAGGATGGCAAGGCGCCTGATGTGAACCTGGAAAACTGCCGCAAACTGGTTCCTGAGATTAAGGATGCATTTGAATCTAATGACCCGCTCATAAGGGAGACAATGGAGTTTGCGAGCAAGCTCGAGGGCAATGTGAGAAATGTGGGTGTTCATGCCTGTGCAATTATTATTGGCCGGGACGACCTGCGTGAGTTTATTCCAATTACCATTTCGAAGGACAAGGAGACAGGAGAGGATATCTGGGTATCACAATATGAGGGTTCGCAGATTGAGAAGGTGGGTATGCTCAAGATGGACTTCCTGGGATTAAAGACACTCTCAATTCTTAAGGAGGCCGTTGACAACATTAAGAAATCCAAAGGAATTGAAATTGATATAAACTCTATTCCAATTGACGACGAGGCAACTTTTGACCTCTTTAGCCGCGGGGACAGCGTTGCCACTTTCCAGTTTGAAAGTGACGGCATGAGAAAATGGCTGCGCGAGCTTAAGCCAACCAGATTCGAGGACCTCATTGCCATGAACGCTCTTTACAGACCGGGCCCTATGGACTATATTCCGGACTTCGTAGAGAGAAAAAGGGGTTTAAAGCAGATTGAGTATGACCTTCCGCAAATGGAGGAGATTCTTTCAGATACTTATGGTATCACAGTTTACCAGGAGCAGGTGATGCTTCTGTCGCAGAAGATTGCCGGCTTTACCAAGGGTGATGCCGATGGTCTGCGCAAGGCGATGGGTAAGAAGATCAAGTACATGATGGATAACCTCAAGGCGCAGTTCCTTAAAGGCGGAACAGACAACGGCCACACTGTTGAGGTGCTTGAGAAGATATGGAAGGACTGGGAGTCATTTGCCCAGTATGCATTTAACAAATCGCACTCCACATGTTATGCCTGGATAGGTTATCAGACTGCATACCTGAAGGCAAACTATCCTGCGGAGTTTATGGCTGCCACCCTGAGCAGAAACCTTGACAACATAGAGGAGATTACCAAGTATATGGACGAGTGCAAGAGAATGGGACTCTCTGTGCTTGGGCCGGATGTTAACGAGAGTGAAGATAAATTTACCGTAAACAAAAAGGGGAATATCCGCTTTGGAATGGCGGGAATAAAGGGTGTAGGACAAGGGGCTGTTGAGAACATTGTTGCTGCCAGAGAGGCGGCCGGCGGCCAGTTCGAGTCTATCTTTGATTTTGTGGAGCGGGTAAGCCTGTCGGTTGTAGGTAAAAAGACGATTGAGTCTCTGGTATATGCCGGAGCATTTGACTGCTTTGAGCCGGTGAAGAGAGAGCAGTACCTTGCATTCAACTCGAAGGAGGAGCCGTTTATTGAGTCTCTTGCAAAATATGGACAGAGATTCCAGACAGATACAATTGCACTCGGAAATTCTCTCTTTGGAACCAGTGAGAGTATCAAACCTGTAAGGCCCGAGATTCCTGCCGCACCTGAGGTTGACAGCCTGGAGCTGTTAAAGAAGGAGAAGGAGCTGGTGGGCATGTTCCTCTCTGCCCACCCGCTGGATCAGTTCCGGTTTGAAGTTGATAATTTTACAACCAACCGCCTGAATGAGGCTGCTGAGTTTGCGACTGAGGCAACAAGAGATGCCTCGCTCAGGGGAAAGGAGATGATAGTTGCCGGTATGGTTACCACTTCAAGGACTGCCATGACCAAAACAGGAAGACCTTTTGTAAGCTTTACAGTTGAGGACTTCAACGGATCTGTTCAGTTCACCCTATTTGGAAAGGATTATGAGAACTTTATGAAGTACACAAATCCCAATACGCCAATTCTTATGAAGGTGGCCGTGCTTCCAAAATACGGATACATGAACCAGAATGCGAATCAGGATGATGCAAACAAGCCTGTGGACTGTGAGCTAAAAATCAAGAGTATGCGCCTTCTTGCAAATACAAAGGAGGATTTTATAAGAAGCATAACGCTTAACATACCGGCTCTCAGAATTGATAAGCAGTTCAGAAAAGATATGGTTACGGCGTTAAAGGAGAACAAGGGGAATACGAGAGTAATCCTTAAGGTTCTTGACTATGAAAGCCAGATTTCTGCCGAGTTTTTCTCGTCAAAATACAGTGTTGCACTTACCGGGGATTTCTTCTCATACCTTGAGAGCGAGGGAATAGACTGGTCAGTTACTCCATCCCTGAGCTTTTAATTCAATTGACGATCCGTCCGGAGTTACAAGTACAGTTCCTGTACCGGCTCCGCTCAGGTGTCCTATTACATCAAGGGCGGGAAGCTCTTTTTTGAGGTCATCATATTTTGCAAGCGGAATAACATAGAGCAGGTGCATGTCGTCGCCGCCGTTGAGTGCGGCTGTAATGGGGTCCATGTTGAGCTCTTCTGCCATGGCAAATGTCTGCGAAGCAATTGGCAGTTTATCCAGAAATATTCTTGCGCCAAGTCCGGAGCGTCTGCAAACTCTTTTTACTGAATCTGCCAGCCCGCGGGTGATGAACTCTCCTGCAGATGGTAAAATTTTGGTGTTTAGCAGGGTTTCGGGAACAGTGGTGTTTATCTGCGGGCTAAGATAGCTTTTGAGAATAAATTTATAGTTATCCAGTTTGGGCTGAATTCCGGGATTTGAGTTGAAGAGAGCCTTCTCTCTTTCAAGGAGCTGGAGCCCCATATAGGCTGCTCCCATGGATCCGGTGATGCAGATAACATCTCCCGAAGCGGGCGCCGGCATTTGAACAAAGAGCTCTTTTGGTTGTTTTCCCTGTGACGATAAAGAGAGGGTCAATCCTGTGAGAGAAGGAAGAAGATCGAGTCCTGCAGTTTCAATTTTATGCTCATCCATAGCGGCTTGCATACCCTGCCAGAGCTCCTCCACATCTTCAGTAAAGAATCTTCCGGAGAGACCAATTTTTACAGATATTGTCTGCGGAGTGTGACAGGCGGCATAGACAGGGCCAATAGCGGAGAGAACCGCTTTGTAACCCAGATGCTTCAGAGGAGTGTAAACCAGATCGAAGTCTATTCCCTCAAGCAGAAGTGTATGTGAAACCAGTGTATGGCCATTTTCGCCATCCTCTGCAGAGATGGTGTCCGACAGAGAGTTGCTGCTTCCGTTAAGCAATTTTTCTATGAGGTATATCTTTCCGGTCTCCTCAATGGGAGTCTTTTTGGATTGTGTATTATCTTTGCGGTCCATATGAAAATATTTGTATGCAAAAATAGGTTAAAATGATATAACTTTGCGCCACGATGAGTGAAAATGATATAATTCAGAAGGTAACAGAGGCCGAATACGAACACGGCTTTGAGACCGCAGTTGAACACGAGTATTTTCCCAAGGGCCTCAATGAGGAGATTATTAAAATGATCTCTGCAAAAAAGGAGGAGCCCGAATGGATGCTCGAATTCAGACTAAAGGCATATAACAAATGGCTCACAATGAAGATGCCCTCATGGCCGCATCTTACAATTCCCGAGATTGACTATCAGGATGTGATCTATTTTGCTGCACCAAAGAAACCAAAGGAGGGGGGCGAAATTGATCCCGAGCTTCAGGCTACTTTTGAGAAACTGGGTATTCCGCTCGATGAGAGAAATGTTCTGGCAGGTGTTGCAGTAGACGCTGTATTCGATTCGGTTTCGGTTAAGACAACTTTCCGCGAATCGCTGGCAGAGAAGGGGATTATATTCTGCTCTTTCTCAGAGGCAGTGAGGGATTATCCGGATCTTGTCCAGAAATATATGGCATCTGTTGTTCCCATGGGTGACAACTTCTTTGCCGCACTTAACTCGGCAGTCTTTACAGACGGGTCGTTCTGCTATATTCCAAAGGGTGTCCGCTGTCCGATGGAGCTTTCAAGCTACTTCAGAATCAATGCAAAGGGTACTGGTCAGTTTGAGCGTACTCTTATTGTTGCAGAGGAGGGTTCTTATGTTAGTTACCTGGAGGGCTGCACTGCTCCCCAGCGTGACGAAAATCAGCTGCATGCGGCAGTTGTGGAGATTGTTGTTATGAAGGATGCTGAGGTTAAGTACTCTACTGTTCAGAACTGGTATCCGGGAGATGCAAACGGAAAGGGAGGTATCTTCAACTTTGTAACAAAGAGGGGTATCTGCAAGGGTGAGAACAGCAAACTCTTCTGGGCTCAGGTTGAGACAGGCTCTGCAATTACCTGGAAATATCCGAGCACAATTCTTCGCGGCGACAACTCAATCTCTGAGTTCTACTCTGTGGCGGTTACAAACCACCATCAGCAGGCAGATACCGGAACCAAAATGATTCATATCGGTAAAAATACCCGCAGCCGTATTGTGAGCAAGGGTATCTCTGCCGGCGTAAGCCAGAACAGTTACCGCGGTCTGGTCAAGATTCTGCCTAACGCAGAGCATGCAAGAAACTTTACACAGTGTGATTCACTGCTGCTTGGCGACAGGTGCGGTGCACATACTTTCCCTTATATTGAAAACGAGAACGAGACAGCAATTCTGGAGCATGAGGCAACTACCTCAAAAATATCTGAGGACCAGCTCTTCTACTGCCAGCAGAGAGGCATTGGAATGGAGGATGCAGTCGGGCTGATAGTTAACGGGTATGCAAAAGAGGTTTTGAATCAGCTTCCTATGGAGTTTGCCGTTGAGGCTCAGAAGCTTCTCCAGGTTACCCTTGAGGGCAGCGTAGGTTAATACAGAAAATGATGGAGAGCTTATTCAGCATAGAAAACATAATTTTTTCGATAGGCGGTCAGGGGGTCAGCCTTCTTGAAATCCTTTCGGTCGCTTCGGGCCTTACATGTGTATACCTTGCGACCAGGGCCAAGGTTGCCAACTTCTGGATGGGGTATATTTACAACATTCTGCTTTTCTTCCTCTTTTATCAGAAGGGGCTGAATTCCAGTATGCTTGTGCAGCCTGTATCGTTTGCAATCAATTTTTACGGTCACTACCGCTGGACTCACCCTAAACAGGGCGAGGAGAATTCAAGCCATCAGCTTAAGGTCACTATACTCACAAATGCGCAGAGGGTGATGTATGTTCTGGGCATGCTTGCCTTTATGGTGGTGTGGGGATTTGTCCTTACATATCTGGACGATATGTTCCCTGCTGTTTTCCGTGAGTCGCGCCAGCCATTCCTTGATGCCTTTGTAACAGGAGCAATTCTGCTGGCACAGTATCTGTCGGCTCAGAAGAAGCTCGACTGCTGGGGGGTGTGGTTCACTGTGAATATTACCAATATAACGCTTTACCTGCTGGCGGGACTTGTGTTCCTTCCTATGGTGAGCGCCGGTTACCTTATACTTGCGTTCTTTGGATTTGCCATGTGGCGCAAACTTTGGAAAGAGAATAAATAACAGAAAAATAAATAAAGATATATATGCTTACTATTAAAGGTTTACATGCCTCAATAGACGGAAAGGAGATTTTAAAGGGAATTGATCTTACGGTTAAGGCCGGGGAGGTTCATGCTATAATGGGTCCCAACGGATCCGGCAAGAGTACTTTGTCATCTGTCCTTGCGGGAAGGGAGACTTTTGAGGTTACAGCCGGTGAGGTTGAATACAATGGTGTTAAACTTCTGGAGCTGGATGCAGAGGAGCGCGCAAGAATGGGCCTCTTCCTGGGATTTCAGTATCCGGTGGAGATTCCGGGCGTGAGCAATGTCAACTTCATGAAGACTGCAATTAACGAGAAGAGAAAGTATATGAATCTGCCTCCGCTTACAGCTGCAGAATTTCTGAAGCTTATGAGGGAGAAGATGGCAGTTGTTGAGATGGACAGCTCTTTCTCAAGCAGGGGAGTAAATGTTGGTTTTTCAGGCGGAGAGAAGAAGAGGAATGAGATTTTCCAGATGGCAATGCTTGAACCTACGCTTGCTATTCTTGACGAAACAGACAGCGGTCTGGATATAGATGCTCTCAGGATTGTTGCATCCGGAGTTAACAAGCTAAAGAGACCGGATAATGCATTTATAGTTATAACTCACTATCAGAGACTTCTGGATTATATCGTTCCCGATATTGTTCATGTTCTCTATGACGGAAGGATTATCAAAACAGCCGGCAAGGAGCTTGCGCTAGAGGTTGAGGAGAGAGGTTACGACTGGTTAATTAATGCATAGGTAAAAATGGAGACTAAATTCAAATACACACCAGAGATTCCCGAGGTGTTCAGGTGCAGGGTTCCGCTTCCGGGCACGAGCCAGGCGTTTCTGCTCAACGGGGTTCTGACTGAGGAGTACAGGGATGGTGCCGGAGTGGTTGTGTTGTCTGAGGGTGAGATGGGTTTCAGAATAGCAGTTCCTGCCGGAAGCTCTTCTAACGATTCTACTCAGATTATTACAGTAAGGGACAACAAGGATACCAGCCCAATCACTTTTTCAAACAGCATCAGCCTTGGAGCAAATTCGAGCTCCAATTTCCTGCTCTGCACACATACGCTTACACTGGACGAGTTTATTACCGAGTCTGAAATAAACATATCTGCAGAGGAGGGTTCTAACTGCCAGATTGTTGTTATGCAGAACGAGCATAACTTCTCAAGCCATAAAATCAAGTTTAACATTGTCCAAAAGAGAGATTCATTTGTACGTATAAACCTGGTTACTCTTCACGGAGCAAAGATTGAGAACATAATAGATGCAAAACTCACAGAGCCGGGTGCTCTTTGTGAACTCAACGGAATCTACCTTGCAGACGGCAAGCAGCAAATCAACACCACAATAAATATGAATCACCTTGTTCCGCACTGCAATTCGCGCCAGCTGTTCAAGGGAATTCTTGACAACGAGGCGAGAGCCTCTTTCTCCGGAAAGATTGTGGTTTCTAAGGATGCCCAGAAGACCGAGGCCTACCAGTCTAATCACAACCTCCTGCTTTCAAGGCAGGCAAAAGTTTATGCTCAGCCCCAGCTTGAAATCTATGCAGACGATGTAAAATGCTCGCACGGAGCAACCAGCGGAAGGCTTGACGAGAACGCCCTCTTCTATATGCGTTCAAGAGGTATAGGCGCTGCCGAGGCTAAACTGCTTCAGCAAATCGCATTTGTTTACGATGTGCTGGAGAAAATCAATAACGAACAACTCAGAAACAGACTTCAGGAGATGGTGGAGAGCAGGCTCAGGGGCGAATTCAGCCACTGTGCAAACTGCAGCATGAACTGTTGTTAATTCAGATACTAAAACCCCCAACAAAATAATTATGAAAAAAGGCACAATTCTGATTTTTGCAGCGATGATGCTCATGAGCATTTCATCTTTTGCCCAGGTTGGCAAGATTACCGGCAAATGGTATACAATTGACGAGGACGGCAACCGCAAGTCAATAGTAAATATTTACAAGGCTCCCAACGGAGAGTACGAAGGACAGATTGAAAAACTCCTTACAGGAGATGTTAACCGCAAGTGTGTAGAATGCACAGGTGCCAAAAAAGGGCTCAGAATAGCAGGCATGGTTGTAGTTACAGGAATGAAGGTTCATGGTGAAAAACTCTCGGGTGGAAAAATACTCGATCCGGCAAACGGAAAAGAGTACTCCTGCACCATGACTTTTGATGCTAAAACCGGAAACCTCAAAGTTCGCGGTTCTCTGGACAAATCTGGCATCATTGGAAGGAACCAGACATGGTTAAGAGCTGAAAACCAGTAATATTAAGATATTTCATCTTTTTGGGGTGTTGATAATTCAGTTAATAAATAAGTGAGATTTTAGCCCCCTTATTAACCCATTTAATATATTTTTGTCAAAGTCGATGGAGGGATCCTTCGGCTTTTTCTTTCGACTTTTAATTACATCAGACTTATGAAAACTTATACCTACGAAGAGGCAATGGCATCCAGCCTGGAATATTTCGGGGGAGATGATCTTGCAGCATCTGTATGGATCAACAAGTATGCTATGAAGGACTCTTTCGGGAACCTTTACGAGCGTTCTCCCGAGGACATGCACAGACGACTGGCTGCAGAATTTGCCCGCATTGAAGAGAGGTATCCGAATCCTATGTCTGCTGATGAGATATATGAGCTTCTCAGGGAATTCCGCTATGTTGTTCCGCAGGGAGGTCCAATGACAGGTATTGGCAATACCCACCAGATTGCTTCGCTCTCTAACTGTTTCGTAATCGGGCACAAGAAGCCTGCCGACTCTTACGGCGGAATCATGCGCATTGATGAGGAGCAGGTTCAGCTTATGAAGCGCAGGGGCGGGGTTGGTCATGACCTTTCACACATTCGTCCTGCAGGCAGTCCGGTCCTCAACAGCGCGCTCACCTCAACAGGTGTGGTGCCTTTTATGGAGCGCTACTCAAACTCTACAAGAGAGGTAGCTCAGGATGGCCGCCGCGGAGCCCTTATGCTCTCTATCTCAATCAAGCACCCGGATTCTGAAAACTTTATCGATGCAAAACTGGAGCAGGGCAAGGTAACAGGTGCCAACGTTTCAGTAAAGATTGACGATGAATTCATGCGTGCAGCGCTGCACGGAAAGCCTTACAGGCAACAGTACCCGATTGATTCGGAGAATCCTAAGTATGTCAAGGACATTGATGCACAGCAGCTCTGGAAAAAGATTATCCACAATGCATGGAAATCTGCAGAACCGGGAGTGCTGTTCTGGGATACAATTGTCCGCGAGTCAATACCTGACTGCTACGCAGATCTTGGCTACAAAACGGTAAGTACCAATCCTTGCGGTGAGATTCCGCTTTGTCCGTACGACTCATGCCGCCTTATGGCAATCAACCTCTTCTCATATGTTGAGGATCCGTTTACAGTTAAGGCGAAGTTCAATATGCCTCTTTTTAAAGAGCATGTCAGAAGAGCGATGAGACTCATGGACGACCTCATTGACCTGGAGATGGAGAAGATTGAGCAGATTATTGCCAAGATTAGCGCCGACCCGGAAGAGGAGGAGGTAAAACTTGCAGAGCTTACTCTCTGGAACAAAATCAGAAATAAGACCCTGGGAGGAAGAAGAACCGGCCTTGGAATTACTGCAGAGGGCGATATGCTTGCAGCACTGGGCCTTATTTACGGAACAGACAAGGCTATCGATTTCTCGGTAGAGGTTCAGAAGACACTTGCTGTTGAGGCATACCGTTCATCTACTGTAATGGCACAGGAGAGGGGCGCGTTCCCGATCTATGAGGCGGCAAGAGAGATAAATAATCCAATGATCAACAGGATCAAAAAAGAGGATGAGGAGCTTTTCGAAACCATGCAGCGTCACGGAAGAAGAAACATCTCAATTCTTACAATTGCCCCTACCGGAACAACAAGTCTTATGACTCAGACAACCTCCGGTATTGAGCCTGTGTTCCTGCCGTTCTACAAGAGAAGAAGAAAGGTTAATCCTAACGATAAGAATGTTACAATCACTTTCAGGGACGAGGTTGGTGATGCATGGGAAGAATATTTCGTATTCCATCATAAATTCCTGATGTGGTGCGAAGTAAACGGTCATAAAAAAGAGGACATTGTAAGACTGTCTACAGAAGATGTTGATGCTTTGGTTAAGCAGTCTCCGTACTTCAAGGCAACTTCTAACGATATCGACTGGGTATCTAAGGTTAAGATGCAGGGCAGAATGCAAAAGTGGGTAGATCACTCTATTAGTGTTACCGTTAACCTGCCTTCTGATGTTACCGAAGACCTTGTTGCAGATGTTTATAAAACTGCATGGGAGTTCGGTTGTAAAGGGGTAACAGTTTACCGTGATGGTTCAAGATCCGGTGTTCTTGTATCTGCCAGCGAGGGTGAGAAGAAAGAGGCTGTTATCAAGAAGAAGGAGAGGCCGCAGTCGCTTGAGGCAGAGGTTATCCGCTTCAAGAATGGTGCAGAGCAGTGGATAGCACTGGTAGGTCTGCTTAACGGCCAGCCTTATGAGATCTTTACCGGTCTTATAGATGAGGATACCAGAAGCATTCCAAAATCTGTAACAATGGGAGCCATTGTGAAGGAGAAGGACGATGAGGGAAATACCCGCTATGACTTCCAGTTCACAGACCGCTACGGTTACAAAAACACTGTCGGTGGTATCTCACATATGTTCAACAAAGAGTACTGGAATTACGCAAAGCTTATATCGGGCGTCCTGAGAAACGGAATGCCTATTGTAGATGCTGTGAATCTCGTGTCTGGCCTTCAGCTTGACAATGAGGCAATCAACAACTGGAAGAATGGTGTTGAGAGAGCTCTCAAGAGATATATTCCGGACGGAACAAAGGCAGATTCCAGCAGAAAATGCGATAAGTGCGGCTCACACGAACTGGTTTACCAGGAGGGTTGCCTCACCTGCATGGCCTGCGGATACTCAAAATGCGGTTAAATGATAGTTTACCCAAAAGCTAAGATTAATATTGGTCTTCGGATTATAGAAAAGCGTGCAGACGGTTTCCATAATCTGGAGACCTTCTTCATTAATGCGGGAACCACAGATATTCTGGAGGTTACCGAAAGCGACAGGGTAAAAATGAATCAGTATGGTATTGAGCTTGACTCTGCTCCCGGAAAGAATCTCTGTGTAAAGGCATATGAGGTAATGAGAAGGGAGTTTGACATACCACCTGTTGAGATTAATCTCTTCAAGCGAATTCCTTTTGGTGCCGGTCTGGGCGGTGGCTCCTCAGATGCTGCCGGAACCATGATTGCAATTAACAGGCTCTTCTCCCTGGGCCTTGATAAGGAAAAACTGGCCTCTATGGCTGCAGCAGTTGGTTCTGACTGTCCTTTTTTTATATATTCATCAGATCTTGATTCTTCCAGAGGGGAGGGTATGATTGGTACAGGAAGGGGTGAACTTCTTGAGCCTTTTACAGCAGGCGCACTGGAGGGTCTTGAAATCAGGATTGAAAAACCTCCTGTTCATGTCTCTACTGCCGAAGCATATGCGGGTATTGTACCTGCATTACCGGCAAACAACCTCAGGGAGCTGCTCTCGCAGCCTGTTGAAACCTGGAGGGAAACAATAGTTAATGATTTTGAAGGACACATCTTTGAAAAGTATCCTCAGATAAGGGAGTACAAAGAGATGATGTACTCGCAGGGTGCTCTCTATGCATCCATGAGCGGAAGCGGCTCTGCCGTGTTTGGCATTTTTCGCGCCGCCCGCTAATATTCGTCAAAAATCCGCTGAATATCGCTGCTCCGTTTGCTTTGGGTCATTGCAAGCATAAGAAGGATTCGTGCCTTCTGAGGGCTTTTAAGGCCGGCTACCGGGTGTTTAGCATCGAACTCCTCTGCGGCCTTGTCAACTCCCCCGGAAATTATTCTCGAAGACCTCACAAATCTCACACCTCTGGCATAACCCCATTCAAGTTCTGCTGCGATTTCGCGGTTGTAGTTTCCGTGTCCCACACCAGCTATAACAATGCCGTCAACACCGGCATCAATTAGTGCCTTCACAGCTATGTTTGAGGAAAATGCATAGGAATATATAATTTCTACCTGAGGAAGGTGTTCGTCCCTTGAAATTGTAAACTCGCTGTTAACTGTATGTCTTGTTTGTGGTGACCGGTAGAAAACCGGAATTCCGTCTCTCATATAACCCAGAGGTCCCAGGTTAGGGGAGGTGAATGCCATTGGATTTACTGTGTTAGATTTTGTGACATCATCTGCAGAGAATATATAGTCATTCATAACTACCATCACACCCTTTCCGTGTGCATTTGCAGATGATGCAAGCGCAACTGCATTGTACAGATTGAAGGGGCCGTCTGCGCTCAGTGAGGTCGATGGCCTCATTGAGCCGGTAAGTACAACCGGTTTTGCATGTTTAACAGTAAGATTCAGGAAATATGCGGTCTCCTCCATGGTGTCTGTTCCGTGGGTGATGACAACTCCATCCGTGAGGTTGTTTGCAAACAGGCTGTCAATTGTAAAGAGCAGCTTAAGCCAGATTGCTGGCTCCATATTCTGGCTTGAGATATTGCAGATCTGGATTCCTTCAAGTGATGCCAGGTCTCTGATTCCGGGAACTGATGCGATGATGTTGTCAATGCTTATAACAC
The DNA here is from genome assembly GCA_002842655.1 of Bacteroidetes bacterium HGW-Bacteroidetes-14. Taxonomy (GTDB): domain Bacteria; phylum Bacteroidota; class Bacteroidia; order Bacteroidales; family UBA932; genus Bact-08. The sequence goes on along the minus strand of PHDP01000020.1, from coordinate 3,204 downwards.
CGGGTGTGTATGCTGCGCTTGCGGCGCCCTGCGCCGCCCCGGCTATGGTTCCACCTGTTGCAAGAATTGTGATTCTGGGTTTCTGGCGTGCATTGCCTCCGGTTGCAAAGGCAGTGAGAATGATTGCGGTTATGAGGAGTATTCGTGTTTTCATAACGCTAAATTACAAAAACTATCCGAAGGAAAAATTAAAAAGGCCGTCCACCCTGCTACAAGTGACCGGCCTCCTCTTGTGTACTAAAACCTAAACCTACATCTATTAGATGCAGGACAACTACAAAATGTTGCACGAAAAGTGAAAGTTTTTTTAATTTTTTTTCAAAATCCTTAACGGAAGCCTGGCAGACAGGTATCCAACGAATCCTACTCCAATGGCAATATAGGCTATATCCCAGATACTTACAATAACCGGATATGCGTCAATTATGAAATTCCCCGGCATCCTCACAAAACCAAAATTTTGCTGCAAAAGTGAGATTATAATTCCAAGAACCAGACCGGTTAACATTCCAAGCAGAGAGATCATCCACCCTTCGAGCAGAAAAATTCTTCTGACGAGATCTTCTCCCGCCCCCATGCTTCTGAGTGTTTCTGTGTCCTCACTCTTTTCAAGAATGAGCATGGAGAGACTTCCAAAAAGATTAAAGGAGATTATTATTACCACAAAGAGTAAAATCATGTAGATGGTAAGCTTCTCTGCCTTCATCATTTTGTAAAGCGTCTCGTTTTGCATGTAGCGGTCCTTTACGGTGAAACCTGCTCCAAGAACAGATTTTATCTGCTCAATTACCTGAGAGGTGCCGGTCTCGTTGTCGTAGTAAATCTCAACAGCTGTTACATTGTCTTCCAGTTCAAGCAGATTTTGTGCGGTTTCGAGAGGAACAAAGATGTATTTTCTGTCCAGTGTCTGTTCAATTGAGAAGATGCCTCCGGGAAAGAGCCGCTCCTGGTTGAGGGAAGATGCCGGGTTTATGAGGGACAGACTGCTGTTTCTTGAAGGGTAGTAAAAGTAGAGCGGGTCTGTGAAGTGTGTTCTTATTCCAAGGGCAGCAGCGATGCCTTTCCCTGCGACGGCAAGGGGAACCTCACCTTCGTAAAGCTGAAACTCGCCCTCTGTCATGAACTTTGAAATCTTGGTGTGCGCTGCAAACACCGAATCGACTCCTTTCATGGCGGCTATTGACTCTCCGTTGCCATACTTCACAAAAACATTTTCCTCTGCTACAGGGCAGAAGTGTCCGGGGGCTGCAAGCTCCCTTACCTTGTCAAATTCTACTGTTTTGTAACTGAAGCTCTTTCCTGCCGCAGGGGCGATAAGGATATCGGCTTCACCGGCACTGTAGAGCGATTTGATTAGCCCCTCAAATCCGTTGTAAACGCTAAGTATCACAACAAGAGCCATTGTGCCCAGGGCAATTCCGGAGGCACTTATCAGCGATATTACGTTGATAACGTTGTGCGACTTCTTTGCGAAGAGGTATCTTTTGGCTATGAAGAGCGGCAAACGCACTGCTCTGTGTTACTTTTTGAGAAGTTCGTCGATTCTTTCGACATAGTCGAGAGAGTCGTCAATGAAGAAAGTCAGTTCGGGAACAATGCGCAGTTGTTTTGAGACCTTTTGTCCCAGTTCGTACCTAAGTTCCCTTGCAGATGCATTTACTATCTTGATAACCTCCTGTGCCTTTGCAGAGGGGAATATGCTCAGGTGAACCCTGGCCATCGAGAGGTCCGGAGAGACCTTGACAACCGTTACGCTCACCATTGCTCCGTTGTATGCGTTCATTCCCTTAAGGCGGATAATCTCTGCCAGGTCGCGCATGAGCTGCTTTCCTATTTTCTGTTGTCTTGTGCTTTCTCCCTCCATGTTATTCAACTTTTAGAATGTAATAGTTTTTCTTGCCTCTTTGTACAAGAATGTACTTACCATTGAGGAGATCCTCTCCGGTTATGAGAGCATCGGGAGAGTCTACCTTCTCCTTGTTGATTGCGACGCCTCCGCCCTGAACCATTTTACGGCACTCTCCCTTTGAGGGGAATACTGCAGTTTTGGCGGCAAGCATCTCTACAATGTTTTGTCCAAGATCTTCTTTTGAAACAGAGAATTGCGGAACTCCCTCAAATACTGAGAGGAATGTATCCTCGTCAATAGATTTGAGTGCCTCAGATGTAGAGTTTCCAAAGAGAATTCCTGAGGCGTCAACGGCCTTAAGATACTCCTCCTCACCGTGTACCATTGTGGTAACCTCTTTTGCCAGAAGCTTCTGGAGCTCTCTTTTGTGAGGCTCTGCATTGTGCCCCTCTATTGCAGAATCAATAGTCTCCTTTGAGAGCATTGTGAAGATTTTGATATAGCGTGCGGCATCCTCGTCACTTACATTCAGCCAGAACTGGTAGAATTTGTAAGGGGTGGTATATTTTGCGTCCAGCCAGATATTTCCCTGCTCTGTTTTCCCGAACTTTCCTCCGTCTGCCTTGGTAATCAGGGGGCAGGTAAGAGCAAAGGCCTCTCCGCTCTCTTTTCTGCGGATAAGCTCAGTTCCTGTGGTAATATTGCCCCACTGGTCGCTGCCTCCCATCTGGAGACGGCAGCCGTGGTGCTGGTACAGATAGAGGAAGTCAAATCCCTGTACCAGCTGGTATGTGAATTCTGTAAAGGACATACCCTCGCGCTCGTCGCCCGAGATCCTTTTCTTTACAGAGTCTTTGCTCATCATGTAGTTTACGGTGATGTGCTTTCCGATATCACGGATAAAGTGGAGGAAGGTGTAATCCTTCATCCAGTCGTAGTTGTTTACAAGAATAGCTGCGTTGGGTGCATCAGAATCAAAATCAAGGAATTTGGCAAGCTGGTTCCTGATTGCGTTCTGATTGTGTCTGAGGGTCTCCTCGTCGAGAAGGTTTCTCTCTGAAGATTTCATAGAGGGGTCTCCGATCATACCGGTTGCCCCGCCCACAAGTGCTATTGGTTTATGGCCGCAGGCCTGAAAATGCTTTAGCATCATAATGCTCACCAGGTGACCAATATGGAGGGAGTCTGCTGTTGGGTCAATTCCCACATAAGCCGCCGTCTGCTCTTTCAGGAGCTGCTCTTCTGTTCCGGGCATTATGTTATGGATCATTCCTCTCCAGGTGAGTTCTGTAACAAAGTTGTTCATTTTACACTAATTTGGGGCAAAAGTACGGTTTTTTCTTTAATTTTGCAGG
>PHDP01000135.1 GCA_002842655.1 Bacteroidetes bacterium HGW-Bacteroidetes-14 | reverse complement strand
TCAATTTGATATTTAGGCATAAGAGTTATATTTGTTATCTAAACACACAAATATAATAATAAATTATAATTAAACAGGATTTATTTTCTGATAAAAGAATAGCCATCTTAAAGGAATTTCACCTGAATATGCCGTCAGATAATCAGAATATGAGCATGCAATATATTGACTTTTATCATTTTTTACATCCGGAACAACCATCCACCATCTTCCGGTAGTACTGCTTGAAATAAATACCAATTCCTGTCCGTCCTGCCCCATGCTTACAATTTTCTTGTTAAACATATCTTCGGGAACAGATACCCCCGGATCTTCCGAAATGCTTGCTGCCATTGCTTCAAAGAGGTGCCAGAGCACTTCTGATGTCAGTTGCATCGAAGGGCTCCTGAACTTGCTTTTTGGAGCGTATCCAAACAAAAACATAGTTTTAAAACGCTGCCCCATTCCAATATACCGTGAAATCTGACATAACTCCTCGGCATACAGGCCGTTGGGCGACTGTTCGCTATTGTCGGGAAAGTCTGCAACCCTTACACAGCGCATATCCATGTAGAAATGGGTTGAGTTCCTCATAAGTGGTTCACAGTTACCAATATTACCCCTCAGGCTGCCAAGCCTCATCTCCTCGAAGAATTTTTCGCGAAGTGATGAAAGAATACCCGGGTGATATTTGTAAATCTGGTAGCCCACATGGGAAAAGCTCGCAGCATTTTTGTCGGTGAGGATATGGTCCAGAATATTGTTCTCTTCAAAATCGCTTCCGGCAGAAATTAATGTTGCAGAATACTCTGTTTCCGGGGCAAAAGTTGAGATTTTTGGCAGTTCGCTTCCGGTGAGAACAATGCTTCTAAGGCCTATTGAACTGCAAAGGTCAAGAGTCTTGCGAAGCTGATTTACACCCGGTTCAATGTAAAAAACTTTGAAATTGGAGTGGCAGTACAGGTTCTGAAGAGCCTTGAAAATACCTCCCTCTCCTGTTGTGTTAATTATTACCGCCAGGGCGCTGCCCGCAGTAACCTCGTTCAAAGCTGCAACAGGTATAGCTTCGAAATTTGCATTATTCGCTTTCATATTTCAGTATTACGAATTATCGCTTTTTTCTTGGCTTATCGGGTGTCTCCTCGATTATCTTTTTCACGGTCTCCAGCTCAAGCGAGGCAGGGTCTGTTCCCTTTGGAATCTTGTAGTTGTTTTTACCCTTTTTGATGTAGGCGCCAAATCTTCCGTTAAGAATCTCAATTCCCTCACCTTCAAAACTCTTGATTAACCGCTGTTCCTCTTTCTTTGAATTATCCTCAATGAGCCTTACAGATGTTTCAAGGTCAATTGTGTACGGGCTGTTATCTTTTCCAATTGATATAAATTTGCCGCTGTATTTGATATAAGGGCCGAATCTTCCTGAAGATGCCACAATCTCGTGACCATTGTATTCGCCCACCTTGCGGGGCAGGGCAAAGAGCTGAAGAGCCTCTGCGAGGGTAATGGTTTCGAGCAGCTGGCCTTTTGCAAGACTAACAAATCTCTTTTCGGGATCTTCACTGTCTCCAATTTGCGCGAGAGGACCAAATCTGCCAAGTCTTACCAGCACAACTTTTCCTGTAGCCGGATCATTACCAATAACTCTCTCTGCGTTAGCTGGGCGGGAGCCGGTGAGTGTCTCCTCGACCTTCTTGCTGAATGGTTTGTAAAAATCGTCAATAACCTTGTTCCAGAGTAGTTTTCCCTCTGCAACAGTGTCAAACTGCTCCTCAACCTTTGCTGTAAAGCCAAAGTCAACTACAGAATCAAAATTATCAACAAGGAAGTCATTTACAAGCATTCCAATATCTTCCGGGAAAAGTTTGTTTTTTTCTGAGCCCCAGATTTCTTTGTGGAGTGTATGTTTGATTTCGCTTTTATCAAGTGTAAATGTATTGAAATGACGCTCGGTTCCCGGACGGGTGTCCTTTACAACATAACCTCTCTGAATAATTGTAGAGATTGTTGGCGCATATGTGGAAGGTCTGCCTATTCCAAGCTCTTCAAGCTTTTTCACCAGGCTCGCCTCTGAATATCTTGGCGGTTTCTGGGTGTACTTCTCAGTAGCTGTCACCTTCTGGCGGTGCATCAGCTGACCTGTTCTGAGTTCAGGAAGATTGAGCAGTGTCTCCTCCTCATCCTGGTCTTCGTCGCTTGATTCGGCATAAACCTTGAGGAAGCCGTCAAACTTGATTCTGTCTGCGGTGGCCATGAATTTATGTCTCAGACTCTCAGACTCAATTGAGATTTCTGTTCTTCCTATTGTGGCCTCTGCCATCTGCGATGCGATGGTCCTCTTCCAGATAAGTGCATAAAGCTTCTTCTCCTGCGGGCCACCCTCTATCTCTGTGTTTGTAAGGTATGTAGGGCGGATAGCCTCGTGTGCCTCCTGTGCTCCCTTTGATTTGGTTGCAAACTGTCTTGTCTTTGAATACTCCTTGCCGTACATGTCGGTAATAACCTGTTTGGCTGCGCCCAGCGCAAGCTTTGAGAGGTTAACAGAGTCTGTACGCATATATGTAATGTATCCCGATTCGTATAATGTCTGCGCCACGCGCATTGTCTGAATAAGGGAAAACCCAAGTTTTCTTGATGCCTCCTGCTGGAGTGTCGAGGTTGTAAAAGGAGGTGAAGGGTTTCTCTTTGCCTCTTTCTCTTCTACAGAACCAATCTGGAAACTGGCATTGATGCATGCCTCCAGAATGTTTTGGGCATTGGACGGATTGTCAAATTTTTCAGGGATTTCGGCCTTTACCTTAACGGTATTTTTGCTGCCTTCCGGATTGAAAATACCCTCAATTTTGTATTGTGATTTTGCAGAAAATGCAGAGATCTCCCTTTCGCGGTCAACTATGAGCCTTACAGCAACTGACTGTACCCTGCCGGCAGAGAGTTTTGGTCTTACCTTTTTCCAGAGAAGCGGAGAGAGCTGAAAGCCTACTATGCGGTCGAGCACTCTTCTTGCCTGCTGAGCCATCACAAGGTTCATGTCAATATCTCTGGGATTCTGTACTGCATGCTGGATTGCCTCTTTTGTGATTTCGTGAAATACAATTCGTCTGGTCTTTGCAGGATCAAGTTTGAGGGCTTCGCGAAGGTGCCATGCAATAGCCTCTCCCTCGCGGTCTTCATCGGATGCAAGCCACACAACTGAAGCTGCCTTGGCCAGAGACTTAAGCTCTGCAACAACTTTCTTTTTGTCGTCAGATACCAGGTACTGCGGCTCGTAACCGTTCTCCAGATCTACGCTAAGTGAGCTGGAAGGCAGGTCCCTGATATGTCCGAAACTTGATTTTACTGTAAATCCATCCCCCAGAAATTTGCCGATAGTCTTCGCCTTTGCAGGCGATTCGACAATTACTAAATTCTCTCCCATATCGTCTGTTATAAACCTTGATGATTGCAAAGTAAGGTATAAAATAAGGTATAATCAAAAT
>PHDP01000019.1 GCA_002842655.1 Bacteroidetes bacterium HGW-Bacteroidetes-14 | reverse complement strand
AAACCCATTCAGGGCATTAATCACAATGTTACCGGCATATATGACTGCGCTTGGAACACAGTCTTCTGCAGCCACAATTCCTGTAACCCTAGCTCAGGCTAAGAAGAACGGAGTTGAAGAGGAAATTGCGGATTTTGTTATACCTCTTTGTGCGACGATACACCTTGCAGGAAGTATGCTCAAAATTGTATCATGTGCATTTGCTATAATGTGGATGCTTAATATGCCTGCAGGCCTCGATTTGTTTACTGGTTTTATCTTTATGCTGGGTATTACGATGGTGGCAGCCCCGGGTGTACCAGGCGGTGCAATTATGGCCGCAGTTGGGGTTTTGCAATCTATGCTTGGATTTGACCAAAATGCAATAGGTCTTATGATTGCTCTTTATATAGCAATGGATAGCTTTGGCACTGCAGCCAATGTTACCGGTGATGGTGCTATTGCTTTGGTAATGAATAAAATACACACAGACAGAAAACTCAGAACAAAGATAAAAGAGGAGAGACTATAATCTGTTACTCTCCTCCACCATTTTCCTCACTTCTCCGACAAATTCAGTGTCGGAAATAAGACTTTCTGCAGTCAGATGCATTCTGTATCTCCAGTAGTGCTTTGGATTTGACGGAACATTTATTCTTTCACTTGAAGGATTTTCTCTTCTCAAAGCGGGAAATACAGAAATCCAGTCCTGTAATGGGAATATTGCAAGCATGGATTCTGATTTTAAATGATTTTCAATTATGGTTCTGCATATCCATGGTTCGCAAAACAATGGAACATCTCCACTTCCATTTAGTATCTTTCTGTAGTATGAGCTGGTTGTGTCTCTGTTCTCTTCCCACCATCCTCTTAGAGTGCTGGTATCGTGTGTTCCGGTTGTACAAACAGAGAGATACGGATATCTGCGGGTATCGCCGAATTCTAACGACGGATCTTTAGGCATTCGTTGAATTTCCAGCGTAAGAATACTTAATGATTTCATCGCAGATGGCACACATGACGGAATCATACCAAGATCTTCGCCGCAAACCAGCATCCCGTTGGAAGAGATAAGAGAAGGCAGTTTTTTCATGGCATTACTATACCAAAAACCATCATTTCGATGATAAAAGAAGTTGTTGTAAATCCTGTTGTATGAATTTTTCTGGTCATCACTCAAAGCCTGATATGACTTCGTGAATTGTGAAGAGATTCTTGGATGATATCTGGAATTGTCTGCGGGATCTTGAATAAAAAGTACATCTGCGACAAGTGACATGAGCCGTTCTTTAATTCCGGAATCAATTTTTCCTGAGTTAAGATTAAAGAATTCCTCAATTTTTTCCTGTGTGGAAAACTCAGATTTAAGTCTGTAGCTATCCCATCCGATGTTATCAAGGAAGAGATATTTAATCTCACTCTTTTTATCAGCAAATAACTCATCAAGTACCCACTCTTTAATGTATGGGAGACAGTCACGGTCGTAATTAAAATTATAGCCCATCGATCTTATTTCATCTGCCGAAAATGGTAATGATGGATTAAAATATCCCAGCAATCCCTCAGTTGCATTTGACGGAATTTCCCAAATTCTGAAAAAGCCAAGAATATGGTCAATCCTGTATGCATCAAAATACTCCTCCATTTTTCGGAATCTTTTTTTCCACCAGGAATAGCCATCTTTCTCCATTATCTCCCAGTTGTAAGTTGGAAAACCCCAGTTTTGTCCTTTAACGGAGAAATCGTCCGGGGGAGCACCTGCTTGCCCGTTAAAGTTGAACAGGTGAGATTCGCTCCATGCTTCAACTGAATTTTTATTTATACCAATGGGGATATCTCCCTTGAGAATTACTCCTTTTGAATTTGCATAAGTATGAGCTTCAGACAATTGTTTATGAAGGTGATACTGAACGAAATAGTGCAAAGCAATCTCAGGATATACCTCACTTTCCGGAGCTGTCAGTTTTTTTACTCTGGAATAATCATAATTGGAATATTCCGGCCATTCATAGAATTTTGGTGATCCAAATTTATCTCTCAAATAACAAAAGGCAGCATAAGGAATCAGCCATGAACTGTTTCTGTCAAAAAAAACAAGAAAATCTTTACTTAAAAATGTTTTGGCGCGATCCTGTTCATATATTTTTCTGATATAATTCCATTTTAGTTTATCAACTGCGTCGTAGTCAATTTCTTCAAGTGACTCAAGCCTATTTGCAGTTTCATTGAAACTTTTCATAAATGAATCATCTGAAACAATACCTGTCTGCTTTACATTCAGGTAAAGAGGATGAAGTGCAAAAATTGAGATTGCCCCATATGGATATGAATCGCTCCAGGTGTGTGTCATTGTAGTATCATTTACAGGAAGAATCTGAAGAACTCTCTGTCCGGTTTCAGCTAAAAGATCTACAATTGATTTAAGACCAGTAAATTCTCCAATACCGCAACCATCACTGGTTCTGATTGAAAATACAGGAATAGCAGTACCGGAGTATTTTGGTTTAAAAGCAGGCAGGTTAACGGTGTAATTATTGATTATCAAAGAGGCACTTACAGGTGCTGATAAATGTAAATCCTGAATTTGTCTGTTCAGCCCATCTTCCCAGATATAGTCACTTTTTCCACCTGAACTTGTTTTAACAATAAATTTATACTCCGTGCCACTTTGCAGCCCTTTTCTGTCTAATTCAGCATACCATATGCCGCCTTCTCCGCGAAACATCTGTACAGCTCTGTTCTCTTCCCACTTTCCCAGCATATCAGAGCTACCCGAAATCAGAACTGAAGAGTCTTCAGGCAGATTATTTACGGAGCACGTAATTAAAGTGTCAGAATAATTACCGGAAAACTGACTTTCTGCGCCGAAAAAAATGTTTCTGAATGCATGTGAAAGGAACGGTGATTCTTCTGAATATGGTTTCCACTGATCATGAACATAATATACAGAGCGTTTGCCCGGTCTGAATCTTCTTGCAGGTCCTGCCTCGCAATATATGCCGGAATAATCATCCCGTATGATATAAGAGTATTGAAACTCCTCTGATGATCTTAAATTTACTTCACAAATCCAGACTCCGTTAAGATAAAACATAGGAACTGCCTTATCAGTTTCCAGGCTTCCAAGTTGCTCATGAGAGCCTGAAATATAGATATTCTGCCCCGGGCGGGTATTATATGGTAAGAAAAATTTTATTTTCATAAGGTGCTGAATTTTAAAATCAAATAGTACGACAAACCTAATTTAAATTTTTTAATTTTCATTAAGCCGATTATATTTTATATATTTACAGACAGTTATCTATTATATGAAAACCTCTGTATTTAAAACTAACGGTGAAAAAGGAAGAGATTTACAGTTTGTAAATATCACAGTGCACCTTTTTGCATTTATTCATGCAGCAGTTTGCTTTCTGCTCAGGTGGTACAATCTCGACGATGGTCTTTTCCTGACAATCCTTACACTGGCCATGATAATTATGCTTATCAACTTTTTTAATGGCACTACGGATGTGTTTCTTTCACTCTCTTTGCTTTCAATTCTGGCAGGTTTCTACTTAGGAACCAAAGGAGCAGATCTTATATCATATTTTATTCCAGACTTTCCTGTTCTTACACATGTGATTGCTACAATTGTTGTAACTGAATTTCTGGGATGGATGGTGTTCTTTATTTTAAGAAAAGGCCTTAAGAAACGATGAAACAATTAAGCATTAAAAGAATTGTAGAATTTACACTTCTTGCGTTGCTTGTATTCGGATTCCGTGTTTTGATACAGGAGTTCATGCCTATGTTTGAAGAAAATCTGAATCTTACTTTTGGCAGATTTCTGATTAAACTCCTCTCAAACTATCCTTTGACACTGCTAATGCTTTTCATCGACATTTCGGTAGTAGTGATATTGAATAAATTTATAAAGGATGAATGGACTTTTCTGAAAATTTTCCTGATTGTAATTTCATCTGTAATTGTTGCTTTTGTCTCTGCACTCTGGATAAGAATGCCAATATGGAATGATGTTTTTGGAGTGACCTTCTTCAAGGATATTTATTTCAACCTCACACTCTTTTCGAGCTTTGTATTTAATCTGATTGTCATATCGCTGCTGCATGTTTATTCATATTATTCAAGAAAACAGGAGAAGGCTCTTAATCTGGAAATTGGCAAGAAAAACAGAGCAAGATACCAATATCAGCAATTAAAAAACCAGTTAAATCCTCACTTCCTCTTTAACAGCCTTAATGTACTGGATTATTTGATATATACAGACCAGCAAAGAGCAAGTGATTTTGTAAGAAAACTATCTTCTGTTTACCGTTATCTTCTCAGAAAGGAAGATTTACCTGTTGTATCAATAAAGGAAGAGGTAGATTTTGTAAATCTCTATGTAGATCTCCTGAAGGAGAGATTTAGCGATGGCTTGTCAATTGAAATTAAAATTGAACATGAGTTCGAAGAGTACTGCATTGTACCAGGAGGACTTCAGATGCTTGTGGAAAATGCGATTAAGCATAATATCATTTCCATTGATACACCACTGAAAATTGAGGTATATATTGATAAAAACATGATTGCCGTAAGAAACAACCTTCAGCTCAGACTTACTACTATCGATTCCAGCGGAGTCGGTCTGAGAAACATTAAGGGACAATATATGTTTTTGTTTAAAAAAAATATTGAGATTATTTCTAGACCGGACTATTTTGAAGTAAAACTCCCGTTAATTGAAAAGTCATGAAAATCCTGATTCTGGAAGATGAAATTCCTGCACAGATGCAGATTAAACGGCTTCTTGCCAAAAGATATCCGGAGTACGAAGTATTAGCAACTCTCGGGTCGGTCGTCTCGGCTGCAGAATGGCTTAAAAGTCATGAAGTGGATATTATTTTCATGGATGTAGAACTGGCAGACGGAATTTGTTTTGAGTTGTTCAATATGGTTAATATCAATTCAAGCGTTATAATAACGACAGCTTATGAAAGTTACGCGCTTGAAGCATTCCGGGTAAACAGCATTGATTATCTGTTAAAACCACTTGAGGAAAAAGCATTTGTTAAAGCAGTGGACCGTTGTGTCAAAATGAAAGAAAATTTTACTTACTCGCAGGAAGTTGTAAGTAAATTAATAACATCCTCAAAAGTATACAAGCAAAGATTCACTGTTCGCCTCGGAACCCAAATTTTTGTTGTTAATATAAATGATGTTGCCTATTTCTATGCCGAAAACAAGTCCACATTTATAGTTACAAAAGACAAAAAAACGCTTCTGACAGATCTGTCACTGGAGGCAATTGAAGAGCAATTAAATCCTGATACTTTTTTTAAATTATCAAGATCCTGTATTGCCAGTATTACATCTATAGATCACATTACCAAGCATTTTAACTCGCGGCTTAAGGTCCAGTTAAATCCACCTCTTAAAGAAGAAATATTTGTCAGCAGGGCGAGAGTTCCGGTTTTCATGGATTGGCTTGAAGGTAATTCCCCTTCCTGATTTCATTCTGATTGCAAATTTATGCAATTCATCCCTCTTTTTCTGCAATTCGTCGGATGATACAGATATATTGTTTCAGATAATCGTACTTTTAATCAAAATTGTATCGAAATGAAACAACAAAGGATGTCTTTCTGGGATATCTGGAACATGACCTTCGGATTTTTAGGTATTCAGTTTGGATTTGCGTTGCAAAATGCAAATGCAAGCCGGATTCTTCAAACGTTTGGGGCAGATGTTGAACATTTGTCATGGTTCTGGATCGCTGCGCCTCTTACAGGGATGATTGTTCAACCTCTGGTTGGTCACTTCAGCGACAAAACCTGGACTAAGCTTGGCAGAAGGAAACCCTATTTTCTTGTTGGAGCCATACTCGCTTCTGTAGCTCTAGTATTTATGCCCAATTCAGCTATGCTGGCGCACCTTATGCCTGCGATGATGGTTGGAGCAGGTATGCTAATGATAATGGATGCTTCATTTAATATTGCCATGGAGCCATTCCGGGCTCTGGTTGCAGACTTACTTCCGTCAGACCAGCGAACTCTTGGATTTTCTATACAGACATTCCTTATAGGAACCGGTGCTGTAATAGGCTCCTGGCTACCTTATATTCTCGCTGAATGGATTGGTGTTGAGAAAATTTCTGCAGAGGGAGGGGTTCCTGATAATGTAATCATATCATTTTACATTGGAGCTGCAGTTCTCATCTCATCAATTATCTGGACAATAACTAAAACTAAAGAATATCCACCGGAAAAGACAGCAGACGAAGAGAAGAAGAAAACAAACGGGTTAGTAGAAATTTTTAGTGATTTTATTGCAATGCCTAAGACTATGAAGCAGCTTGGCATTGTTCAGTTTTTCTCGTGGTTTGCACTCTTTTCCATGTGGGTTTTTACAACACCTGCCGTAGCAGTTCATATTTATGGCACTGACATCAATGACACTACATCTGAATTGTATCAGGATGCCGGAAACTGGGTAGGGATAATTTTTGGCGTTTATAATCTTGTTGCAGCAATTTATGCTTTGTTGCTTCCAGCTATTGCGAAAAAAATTGGCAGAAAACTTACTCACTCTGTATCACTACTTCTTGGAGGTATCAGCCTGATGTCAATTTACCTTATTCAGGATCCTAATATGCTTTTAATTCCAATGGTGGGTATTGGTATTGCGTGGGGAAGCATCCTTGCAATGCCTTATGCAATTCTGGCCGGATCACTGCCGGCTAAGAAAATGGGAATATATATGGGTATTTTCAATTTCTTCATTACTGTTCCGCAAATACTTAATGGAATCGTTGGTGGCCCCATAGTTAAAAGATTTTATGATTCACAGGCGATTTATGCTATTGTTTTCGCAGGCATTTGCCTCCTCATTGCGGCAGCTTCCGTAGTATTTGTAGAAGATAAAGACGACGCTAAACAACTTAAAATATTTAATAGATAATAAACCAATTACTAATTTCTTAAACTAAAATTTATGAAGCGATTATTTTTGCTGATATCCATTCTGTTTATTGCAACAGGGATGGATATTTATGCACAACAAAAGTTTCCGGTTACGGGAACAGTTGTTGATGCCAAAAACGCTCCATTAATTGGTGTTGCCGTAATAGAAAAAGGTACCTCGAACGGTGCCGAAACAAATCTTGACGGTAAATTCACCCTTAATGTAGCTTCTCAGAATTCCATACTGGTAATCTCATATATGGGATTTGTAACCAGAGAGGTACCTGCTTCACAGGCAGCAACTGTTGTCCTCAGCGAGGATACACAATTTTTGTCTGAGATCGTGGTTATCGGATATGGTCAGGTGAGAAAAGAAGATGCAACAGGCTCAATTGTTGCAATTAAGCCTGAAGTACTAAACAGAGGTGCTGTTACAGCTCCTCAGGAACTACTGGTCGGAAAGGTTGCCGGTGTGCAGATTACTCCGGGCGACGGAAGTCCGGGTTCTGGATCGCAGATTCGTATCCGTGGTGGTGCTTCACTCAGGGCAAGCAACGACCCTCTTATAGTTATTGATGGCGTTCCTACATCTAATGATGCAGCTCCCGGAATGAGAAACGGACTGGCATCCATAAATCCTGCAGATATTGAAACATTTACTGTTCTTAAAGATGCTTCTGCAACTGCAATTTACGGAGCAAGAGCATCAAATGGTGTTATTATTATCACTACAAAAAAGGGAACAAAGAAATTTGCCGTTGATTATAACTCAACTTACTCAGTAAATCAAAACACCAAAACTATTGGTTCGCTTTCTGCAGATGAGTTTGTGACAAAACTGACTGAGGCGAATCCTCTCTCTACATCAACCGGTCTTGCCGCCCATTATCTTATTGGAGGATACAAAACTGACTGGCAAAAAGAGATTTATCAGCTTGGACTTACAACAGACCAAAACCTTTCTGTATCAGGAACTCTTGCAAACATTCCATACAGAGTATCTCTGGGATATAACAGCCAGAGAGGTACCCTTAAGACATCTGGCTATGAAAGAGTAACTGCAGGTCTGAACCTTACTCCAAGTTTCTTTGATGATCACCTTAAAGTAGTAGCTAATGTTAAGGCTGTAGTTAACAACAATGATTATGCAGATGGCGGTGCAGTTGGTGCAGCAGCATTTTATGACCCAACTCAGCCTGTATACAATTATAAGAGTGACGGATCAATAAACTATGATATGTTCAATGGATTCAGGAACTGGGGAACAACTTCACTTCCTAACACACTGAGCGGAACAAATCCTTTGTCTTTACTTTATGACAAATACGATAATGCCAGATCAGACAGGGCTCTGGGAAATATTGAACTGGATTATAAGATGCACTTCCTTCCAGAACTGAGAGCTCACCTGAACCTTGGTTTTGATATTGCTCAGGGAAAAGGCACAAGCGGTGTTAAACAAAACTCATTCCAGGCATGGAAAGACGGAGACTTCAAAGGCATTGGCAGAAAAACAGAGTGGAATAACAAGAGACAAAACACAGTTCTTGACTTCTATCTGAACTATACTAAAGAGCTTCCGTCAATAAGCAGTAAAATTGATGTAATGGGTGGTTACTCATGGCAGCATTTTTACTCAGAAGATTACAGCAAAGAACTTTCAAACCATGCAACAAATCCTGTAATCAAGAAAGAGACTACATTCCCTACAGAAAACTACCTGATCTCTTTTTATGGTCGTTTGAACTACACACTTCTTGACAGATATATCCTTACCCTAACAGTCAGAGACGATGCATCTTCGAGATTTTCGCCTGCTACAAGATGGGGTTTATTCCCTTCAGCAGCTTTTGCCTGGCAAATCAACAAGGAGTCATTCCTGAGTGATTCAAAGGTTATCAGTGACATGAAGCTACGTCTCAGCTATGGTGTTACCGGTCAGCAGGACCTTGGCCTGAACGACTACCCGTATATTGCACTGTATAATCAGTCGACTATCTATTCAAATTATCTGTTTGGATCAACATTCTATCCTTTACTAAAACCAACAGGATATGATGAGAATATTAAATGGGAAGAGACTGCCTCATACAACGTAGGTCTTGATTTCGGATTCCTGAAAAACAGGATCACTGCATCGGTGGACGGATACTTCAAAAAAACAAGCGATCTTTTGAATGAAATTGATGTTGCGGCAGGTACAAACTTCGCAAACAGGATTGTGACCAATGTAGGTAACCTTGAAAATAAAGGGGTTGAAGTAAATATTAATGCAATTCCAATTGACAGAGATGATTTCGTTTGGGAAATTGGTCTGAACGGTACATGGAATGAGACAATCATTACTAAACTCACTGCAAATAACAATCCTTCTTATGTAGGCATTCCTACAGGTGGTGTATCATCAGGTACTGGCGGAACAATTCAGATGCACAGTGTTGGACACGCACCTAACACTTTCTATGCATATAAACAAGTATACGATCTTGATGGACAACCAATTCAAAATCTGGTTGTAGATATGAACAAAGATGGACAGATTACTGAAGCAGACCGTTATCTTACAGGTTACAGCCCTGCTCCAAAATACTATTTTGGTTTCAGCAATATGTTTACATTTAAGAAATTCGATTTTGGCTTCAATATGAGAGCTAATCTTGGTAACTACATGTTTAATGATTTTGCTGCCGGAAATTCTACCTCTTACAACTTCTCAAACCAGGGATACCTGACAAATATGGTTGATGTGGTTAACAGAACCGGATTTATTAAAGGTAACTCTCCACAGCAAATTAAATCAGACTATTTTATAGAAAATGCTTCGTTCCTCAGAATGGACAATATCACTCTCGGATACAATTTCAAAAAGTTGTTCAAGAGCAATATCAAAGGAAGACTTGCCTTCTCAGTTCAAAATGTATTTGTAATAACCAAATACACAGGTCTTGATCCTGAAGGATGGGGTATTGATAACAACATCTGGCCTAGACCACGTGTTTATACATTAGGTTTAAACTTAACTTTCTAAAACACGATTTAAGATGAAAAAATTTACAATTATACTATCAGTTTTGTCACTCTCTGTACTGGCAACTTCGTGTTTGAAAGATCTCGACACTAAGCCGCTTGACGAGAAAACATTTACAGTTGACAAGGCTTATGCAGACCAGGCAGCATATAAGCAAGGTCTCGCAAAAATCTACTCTGTTATGGCCGTTTCAGGACAGGATGGAGCAGGGAGCACAGACATAACCGGGCTTGACCCTGGTAACTCTCAATTTCTCAGAAGTCTGTGGAATGTTCAGGTTGTTACAACAGATGAATGTAAAAACAGCTGGGGTAATGACTCATGGGTGCCGGAACTTAATAACAATACATGGAGTAATATTAAGAACGAATCTATTGACGGAGTATATTACAGATCTATGTTTATTGTTGCACTTGCAAATGAATACTTAAAGCAGACAACTGACGAGAAGCTTAATGAAAGAGGACATACTGCAATCAAGGCAGAAGTGGCAAAGTATCGTCTTGAAGCTCGTTTTATGAGAGCTCTTGCATACAGCATCCTTCTTGATGTTTATGGAAACCCTCCGTATATTACAGAAGAGCATCCTATTGGTGGTTACATGCCTTCTCAGATTGGAAGAAAAGCAATGTTTGAATACATTGAGTCTGAGTTAAAGGAAATTGAACCTCAGATGGCAGCTCCTAAAACAAATGAATATGCCAGGGCAGATCAGGGAGCAGCATGGACTCTTCTTGCAAGATTATACCTTAATGCAGAGATTTATACCGGAACAGCCAGATATACAGATGTCATAACATATGCAAAGAAGGTAATAGGAGGCGGTTATTCACTAGCTCCGAATTACACTCATCTCTTTATGGCAGACAACAATACTTCAGCTGCAAAGAATGAAATAATTTTCCCGATAGCATTTGACGGAAACAAAATTCAGACTTGGGGAGGTATGACTTATCTTGTTGCATCATCTCGTTCAGGAAGTGAAAAAGATATTGTAGACAATGGAACACAGCAGGCATGGGATGGTAACAGAGCAACTGAAAAACTGGTTGACAAGTTTACTTACTCAGATCTTTCCGGGGACTATCCTGTAAGTGCAGATAAGCGTGCAATATTCTTCAAAAAGGGCAGAACCAAAGAGATCACAAACCCTCTGAATACATTTTCAACTCAGGGATGGTCAGTTTTCAAATTTACAAACAAGACATCAACAGGTGGAAAAGGTGCGCATAATGATTTCCCTGATACTGATTTTCCTTACTTCAGGTTAGCAGATGTTTATCTTATGCTTGCCGAGGCTGTAGTGAGAGGAGGTACAGGTGCCACTACTGCAGATGCAATCGGTTACTTTAACCAGTTAAGGGTTCGTGCATACGGAAACGCTTCTGGTAATGTTGCATCTCTGACACTTCCTACAATTATAGATGAACGTGCAAGAGAACTTTACTGGGAAGGTACACGCAGAACAGACCTTATAAGATTTGGCCAGTATACAGGTTCAACATATCTGTGGCCTATGAAGGGCGGACAACCTTCAGGTGTGGGAATCGATGTAAAATATAATGTGTTTCCTATTCCGGTTGCAGATTTGATGTCAAATCCTAATCTTGTTCAAAACGCAGGATATTAATAATTAAGAATATGAAAATTGTAAAATATACATTATCAATTCTGGCCATGGTTATTGCATTTGCTGCATGTACCAAGGATAACAGCACCAATGTGGTTTTTGACCCTGCTGATGCTGTTGCCGGTACCCTGGCCACTCCGGCAGCAATTGTGCTGACCGATGCGACTAAAGGTAACGATCTGCCTGCATTTACATGGACTAAGAGTACATTTGGTTTTGATGCAGCTGTTACCTACACTGTAGAAATTGCGTTGGAAAACAGCGCATTTACTCCTCTGAGAGTCATTGGCTCTGTATCTGCAAATCAACTTGTTATTAAACAAATTGACCTGCAGTCTGCCCTTGAAAAACTTAAAGTAGTTCTTGGAAACACTCACAAAGTAGAAATGAGAGTTAAGGCTCAGATTGTTGACCAGATTGATCCTTTAATCTCAAATGTTGTTAAGTTCAATGTTACAACCTATAAACCAGCAGAAAAGCAGTATGCTAAAGTTTGGATTGTAGGGGATTACTGCGGATGGAATCATTCAAGGTCTCAATTCCTTTATGATATTGCTGGTGAAGGCGATTATTTTGAGGGTTGGGTTGCATTTAACGGCAAAGCTCAGAACGGATTCAAAATCACCTACACCGGTGGCTGGAACGGAGACGATATCGGAACAAACGATGCTGCAATTGTTAACAACAAGATTAAAGTTGAACCAGGTGGAAATATCTCACTGTTTAACGGTTCAATCATGTATCTTAAGCTTGATAACAGAGATCCAAACAACAGGACACTTGAAAGAGTGAAAACTATTTCGAGAATTGGTCTTATTGGCAGTGCAACTCCAAATGACTGGAATTCACCTGACACAGAACTTGTTTTCAACGAAAATACAAACAAGTTTGAGGCAACAGTTACACTTAAGGATGGTGAAATTAAATTCCGTGCAGATAACGACTGGGGACTTAACTGGGGCAAATTTGATGTCAGTGCAGGTAAAAATCCAGATCAGCTTAATCCTGGCGGAGGAAACATTGCAGTGACAGCAGGTACATATAAAGTTGTATTTACTCTTAACAAGGTAGATCCAACTTATGAACTGATTCTGCTGGATAATTAATATTTACTTAAAGGGGGGATGTTGTCTTTTCAGGATAACTCCCCCTTTTTTTTATTTTTTCAAACATGAGAAGATTCCTTTACACCCTTGTTTTACTTATTTTCGCTGCTGGTTGCGAAAAAAATCCCACTCCAAATCCAGATCCGGATCCGCCGGTCGTGCCAAGAGATGACATTTCTCAGTACGACGCACGTCTCTGGGATGGAACAAAGAGGGGAGGAGTCTTTTATGAAATTTTCGTGAGATCCTTTGCCGACTCAAACAATGATGGCATTGGAGACATCAGGGGAATTACCGCAAAACTAGATTATCTGAATGAGCTGGGGATTGCCGGTATATGGCTTACACCTGTTCATCCATCTCCTTCATACCATGGTTACGACGTAGACGATTACAAGGCAATTAAAAATGAATATGGCACAATGGCAGATTTTGAAGCAATGGTTGCCAAAGCCCATTCTCTTGGAATTAAGGTTGTACTTGACCTTGTTATGAACCATTCTTCCAAATTTCATCCATGGTTTACATCTGCTATTGCCTCTACATCAAATAAATATCGTGATTACTACTTATTTGCACCTGCAGCAGAATTGTCAAGCTGGATATCTTCAGGTAAAGTTCCAATGACAAACAACTACTATTCCGGTCAGTGGCACAATGTACCTTCAGGTACGACTGGATATAAATATATGGGAATGTTTTCTGACTGGATGCCTGATATAAATTATGGTTCTATTGACACATGCCAGAATTCAGAACCATTCAGAGAGATGACTGATATTGCATCTTTCTGGATTTCCAAAGGCGTTGACGGATTCCGCCTTGACGCTGTAAAACATATTTATCAAAGTGAAGATTCGGATGAGAATCCGCGTTTTCTGGAGAAATATTACAACGAACTAAAGAAGATTAAGCCTGACATTTATATGATTGGTGAGAATCTTACAGGTGACTACAACAAAGTAGCTCCATACTACAGGGGATTACCTGCACTGTTTAACTTTGATGCATGGTACAAATTGATATATGTGCTTGAGAATTCACATGCAAAATGGTATCCCAAGGATATGACAGATATGTCTGCAAAATTTGAAACTTACAGATCCGGCGCAATTAATGCCACTAAACTCTCAAACCACGATGAAGACAGGACTCTGTCAAGACTCGGAAACAACAGACAAATGGCAAAAATGGCTGCAGCAATCATGTTAACTATGAGCGGATCTCCTTATATATACTATGGCGAAGAGATAGGAATGCTGGGAATGAAATCTTCAGGTGATGAAAATGTAAGAGAACCATTCCTGTGGGAGGCATCGGCTTCTGATACATACAGGACAAAATGGCGTACTCCTGTATATTCTACAGAGACTTCTGTACCTCCTCTTGCGCTGCAAAAGAAAGACCTGACTTCAATTTACAGGGTTTATGAAAAATTTATAAAACTAAGAAATACATATCCTGCACTTGCATCAGGAACATTAACATACCCGCAGAATCTTGACGCATATACCAAGAATTTCATGGTATTTTACAGAGAGGTACCCGGCGAAAGGCTGATGATAATCCATAATGTTTCATCTTCAACATCAACATATGCGTTTGATCACTCTGTTCAAAAGGCAGTTGCAGATATGGGAAATGTGACATTTACAAAAATCAACTCATCAAGTATCTCTGTAACAATGCCAGCATACTCAACTATAATTTTCGAATTATGAGAAAGTCTGTTTTATTATTACTGTTGTTTGCCGGATTAACAACCATCTCCTGCATAAGGAGGGATATATCCACAATATTTGACACTTATGGTCCTGCAGAACCTGTAAGACTTTCAGGTGATACAACCATAGTAGTAATACGGGACTATTTTCCTCTGTTGAATTCTGCCGATTCTCTGTATTCATCAAGTCTGACAATTGAAAAAACATCCTCTTTCGATACTATTAGAGTTATAAGAAAGGCGTCTTCTCAACTTCTTAATGTAATAACACTTGTATCTGAAGAAGAGAAGGCATCTCTCATAGCTCTTGATTTAACTAAAAATGCAGCGATGCCAGATCTGATGCCAGTAATTACAACATCTGCTGAATCAGGAGATAATTCAGTTACAGCAGATATTTATGGACGTAATACCGATTATGTTGTTTTATGGCAAAACACAATAATTGACCCCTTTTATATAGAAGAGGTAACCGACAGATCAAATCTAAGCGGGCGCAAGACATTAAGAATAGAAATTCCATCAGCTGCAGCAGCTCTGGACCGATCATATATCAGGCTTTATTCAGCCAATAAACAATCTGTTTCAAATGATCTGCTGATACCACTGTCTAAAGGTAAACCTATAACCAGTACATCTGCACTTAACAGAGGGGATAAACATGCTCAGATATTATATTCTCTTCTTATTGACAGATTTTCCGACGGTAATAAAGAAAATACTAAAAAGCTAAACACTCCTGAAGTACTTCCAAAAGTGGACTATTACGGAGGAGACCTTGAAGGAGTCCTTGAAAAAATTAAAGAGGGATTTTTTAACAATCTGGGTATAACAACAATCTGGCTTTCCCCTGTGACTCAGAATCCTTATGATGCCTGGGGACAGTACACAGATCCGTCGACCAGATTCAGCGGTTATCATGGTTACTGGCCTATTTATATAACAAAGGTAGATAAGCGTTTTGGAACCGAAGAGGTACTTAAAGAGCTTCTTGATGAGGCACATAAAAGAGGGCTAAATGTAATACTGGATTATGTGGCAAATCACATGCATATTAACAGTCCCACACTTCGGGCGCACCCTGACTGGACAACTCCTCAGTTTACACCGGACGGAAGACCAAACTTTGAACTTTGGGACGAATTCAGACTTACAACCTGGTTCGACAAGCATATACCATCTCTGGATCTGGAAAAGGATTATGTCTATAAACCCTTAACTGATTCTGCCCTGTACTGGGCTGTTAACTTTGATATTGACGGATTCAGACACGATGCAACCAAACATATTCCTGAGGTATACTGGAGAACATTAACCAGGAAAATCAAACAGGCCCTGCCAGGTAAACCCGTTTTTCAAATTGGAGAGACTTACGGATCTCCGGAGCTCATAAGCTCATATGTAAGAAACGGTATGCTTGACGGACAATTTGATTTCAATGTGTATGATGCTGTAATCTGGAGTATGATAAAGGAAGACGGATCATTTGAAGATGTGGAGAAAGCTCTGCTCACAAGTTTAAGAACATATGGCTATCATAACTTAATGGGTTATATTACTGGAAATCACGACAGACCAAGATTTATATCTCTGGCCGGCGGTGATCTGAAGGCTGACGAAGACTGGAAAAGAGCTGGGTGGAAACGAGAGATTGGAGTTGGAGACAGTTCGGCGTACAGTAAACTGTCACTTCTGCATGCATTTATATTCACAATACCAGGTATCCCGACTGTTTACTATGGTGACGAATATGGTGACCCAGGTGCAAATGATCCGGATAACAGACGGTGGATGAGATTTGATGGTTACAGTAAGGCCGAGGCAAAAGTCAGCAGTACATTTAAAAAGCTTGCAAATTTGCGTAAAACTTTAATGCCTCTTATTTATGGAGATTATATTCCATTAAAATCTGATCGTGACATTTTAGTATACATGAGAATTTATATGGGCAAAAGTGTAATAGTAGCCATAAATAAATCTGAAAGCAAACAGGTTTTTGAATTAGATTTGCCTGTGAAAACTGATCTTTCTAATGCAGAGGTTCCGTTTGGCCGTATGATCTCTGCTCTTGATAATAAACTGGTTCTTGAGGCGGAAGCAGAGTCCTTTACAATTATTAATACAAGATAACTAAAACTTAGATATATGAAATTCAACCGATTACTTTCATTACTGTTTGCGGCAGGACTGGTAATAAGCTGCTCAGGTAATAAAACTCAAATCATTGTATCAGAAGCAATTCATCCTGAATGGAGTAAGGATGCTGTAATCTATGAAGTAAATACCAGACAGTTTACACCTGAAGGAACTTTTTCGGCTTTCGCAAAACACCTTCCGAGACTTCACGAACTTGGTGTGGAGATATTGTGGTTTATGCCTGTTCACCCAATAGGTGAAGTTGACCGGAAAGGTACTCTGGGAAGTTACTATTCAATAAAAGATTACAAGGCTGTTAATCCTGAGTTTGGAACTTTTGAGGATTTTAAAATGGTTGTAGATGAAGCTCATAAACTTGGCATTAAAGTTATTATTGACTGGGTAGCCAATCACACTTCAAGAGATGCAGTCTGGACTGTTGACCACCCTGAGTGGTATGTAATTGATACTGTCACCAATAAACCAATTGCCCCCTTTGACTGGACAGATGTAGCCAAACTTGACTATTCGAAAACAGATATGAGAGAGGCAATGGCAGAAGCAATGCTTTTCTGGGTAAAAGAGGCAGGAATTGATGGATTCAGATGTGATGTCGCAGCCGAAGTACCCGTGGATTTTTGGGAAAGTACTGTAACCCGCCTGAGAGAGGTTCAGCCAGAACTGTTTATGCTTGCAGAGGGAGAGACTCCGGAGCTTCAGCATAAAGCATTTAATATGTATTATTCATGGACTTTCCACCATATAATGAATAACATGGCTCAGGGAAAGTCTAACATCGATTCACTCAGAAGTTACCTCAGCAAGGGGATGTCAAGATTTCCCCTGAATACAGTCTCTATGAACTTTACCTCTAATCATGATGAAAATTCATGGAACGGTACTGAATTTGAAAGGCTTGGAAATCACGCAAAACAAATGGCTGCACTTACTTTCGTTATGCCCGGAATGCCTTTGATTTATAACGGACAAGAGGCGGGATTTAACAGAAGACTTCAGTTTTTTGAAAAAGATTCAATATCATGGTCTGGCGATAAAAGCTTTGAGGAGCTTTACAAAAAACTTATCTTAATGAAGAAAGAAAACCGTGCTCTTGATGTTCCATTCACTCAAATGCCCGAAGAGATAAAAACAGAAAGACCAGACGCAGTTTTGGTTCTTAAGAGGGTTTTAAATGATAATATCGTTCTTTCAGCATTCAACTTTTCTGCAGAATCTGTTAAGGTATCACTAAATGAAGGCGTTGAAAACGGAAATTACAAAGTATTTAATGAAACAGTAACCACCACTCTGCAAAATGGCTCAGAGATTGAAATAGAACCATTTGGATTCAAAATTTTCTATAAATAACAATAATATGGGGAAAAAAATAACATTACTGCTTTCTGTGATTATTCTGACAGCAGGACTTAATGCAATGGAGATAAGCAGGGTAGAGCCTCCGTCATGGTGGGTTGGGATGAATAATCCAACTCTTCAGATTATGCTTTATGGAAAGGACTTAACAGGTGGAACAGTTACAACAAGTGAAAAGGGTATTAAAATTCAGTCTGTTAAATATGGCGACAGTCCAAATTATCTGTTTATTGAATTAAAAATTAGTCCTAAACTCAAACCTGGCCGGTATAATTTTACTGTAACAAAAGGAAATTTGAAAACAGAGTTCTTTTACACATTTGAGAAAAAGGGGGCAGGCGGAAAAATGACAGGAAAAGGTTTTGGTCCGCATGATTTGGTGTATCTTCTAATGCCGGACAGGTTTGCAAACGGGGATAAGTCTAATGACTCTCATCCGGATGCTGCGGAAAAAGCATCATATGATAAACCATATGGCAGACACGGTGGAGATATTCAGGGAATTATTAACTCGTTAGATTATTTAAACAAACTGGGTGTAACTGCAATATGGTCAACCCCTCTGCTGTTTGATAACGAACCCAGGGCTTCTTACCATGGTTATGCATGTTCTGATTATTACAAAATCGATCCCCGTTTTGGTACAAACGATCTCTTCCGGGAGTATGTCGGGGAAGCCGCAAAGAGGAATATTGGTATCATAATGGATATGGTCCC
This sequence comes from Bacteroidetes bacterium HGW-Bacteroidetes-14, assembly GCA_002842655.1. Classification (GTDB taxonomy): domain Bacteria; phylum Bacteroidota; class Bacteroidia; order Bacteroidales; family UBA932; genus Bact-08. The sequence goes on along the minus strand of PHDP01000019.1, from coordinate 5,820 downwards.
CAATCATTCAGGAATTAGTCACTGGTGGTATAACGACCTCCCGTTTAATGACTGGATTCATAAATTTCCAAAATATACTCAGTCAAATTTTGCAATGTCATCTCACGCAGATATCCATGCATCACAAGCAGATAATATCAGGTGTACAACCGGATGGTTCGATACATCTATGCCTGACATGAATCTGAAGAATCCATATTTGCACAGATATTTTGTTCAGAATGCAATTTGGTGGACAGAATGGTCTGGTCTGGCAGGAATCAGGGTCGACACCTATCCCTATTCTGATAAATTTGCAGTTGCAGAATGGGTCGCAGGAATACTTCTTGAGTATCCTGCCATGAATATTGTTGGTGAATGCTGGTTTTCCACCCCTGCAGAGGTTGCTTACTGGGAGGGTTCTGCAAAAAACAGAGACGGATATAGCAGCAAACTTACTTCAGTTATGGATTTTCCATTACAGGAGGCTATCGGAGGAGCATTACTCAAAGACGGACAGCCGGGATGGGGAGAAGGGATGTTCAGAATATACCGCTCTCTTTCTCTTGATTTTGTCTATACAAATCCTTATTCACTGCTCATATTTGCAGATAACCACGATACAAACAGAATTACTGAAACATTAAAGGGTGATTTGTCTAAAATGAAGATGATGCTCACCTTGCTTGCCACGATGCGTGGTACTCCTCAGTTATACTATGGTACAGAAATTATGTTAAAGACTAAGGACGGGAAACTTGGTCACGGAGAGGAGCGGCTTGACATGCCGGCAGAGTCTGAGTTTAATTCAGATCAGAGGGCCCTGGCAGACTTTACATCAAAGCTGTTTTCTTGGAGAAAAGGATCAAAAGCAGTACATGAGGGAAAACTGATGCACTTCTGGCCTAATGATAATCTTTATGTTTATTTCAGAAATTATTCAAACGAAATTGTGATGGTAATCATCAACAATAATACAAAAACACTCAATCTTGACTGGGATATTTATAATGAAGCCGTTAAATCCGGAAGAGCCGGAAAAGATATCATTTCCGGGAATACTGTAATATCAGGGAATACATTTGAAGTTGCTCCGCAGAGTGCTCATGTAATAAGTTTTAAATAGATTATTTGTATATTGTGACCACTTTTTTGAGTGTAGTACAATATGAAAATAGCACTTTGCAACATACCTGTTCAATGGGAATCTCCGGAAGCAAATCTGGAACTTTGCAGCAGGGTATGTACAAAAATAATGAAGGAAGATTCCGGAACAGACATAATTGTCTTTCCGGAATTCTTTACTTACGGATTTTCAATGAACTCTTCAATTGCAGAAAATGAAGAGGAGGGAATTACTTTAAAGTGGTTGAAGGAAAAGGCTGTAAGCCTCAATGTTGCTTTTATTGCAGGGGTACCTGTAAAAAGCGGTGAGAGATTGTATAACAGATCATATTTTGTTTTTCCTGATGGCAGATTTGTATTCTACGATAAACGGCACCTTTTTAGTTACGGAAAGGAAAATCAGCTTTTCAGCCCCGGAAATAAGAGGGTGATTGTTAATTATAAAGAGTGGAACATCTTGCTCCAGATTTGCTATGATTTGCGTTTTCCTGTATGGAGCAGGAATGTATCGCTGGATTATGATATTGCTGTAAATATTGCAAGCTGGCCGGATGTACGGGCATCAGTCACTGAGCCCATGGTAAAATCAAGAGCTATTGAGAATCTCTCATATTTTGCTTTTTTAAACAGATCCGGTGCAGATCCTGACTCATTTTACAACGGTGAAACCTTTCTTGCAGATTTCAAGGGGAATCTCGTACCACCAATATATAATGACAGTGACTTTTCATTTTCTGTTTTTAATCTGGATAAAAAGCAGCTGTTTGAATTCCGGAATAAGTTTCCTGCGTGGAAAGATGCAGATGAATTTAATATTATTATAAAATAATCAGAATTATGCGACTAAAGTTTTTATTAATTGTTCCTTTGATTGCCGCATTTGCCTCCTGTGGATCACCTAAGGCTGCAGACGGCGAGTATCAGTTTGAAATTTATGCAACCAATGACATACACGGAAAAGTGTTTGATATAAATTATACAGACTCACTTCCTCTTAAATATTCACTTGCATCTGCTGCATCTGTAGTTAGAAGTGCCAGAGAGAGAGCAGGAGAGAACCGGGTGCTGCTTATTGATAACGGAGATCATCTTCAGGGAGATAATTCAGTGTTTTACTATAATTATATAGATACTTCTTCAAGACATCTGTTTAGTGAAATCGTAAGTTTCCTTAGATATGATGCTGTTACAGTGGGAAATCATGATATTGAAGCAGGACATGATGTTTATGATAAACTATTTAAACATCAGTCAGTTCCTTATCTTGCCGCAAATGCAATCAATCTAAAAAAAGGCAAACCATATTTTGAGCCGTATAAAATAATAGAGAGGGACGGAATCAGGATAGCCATTATTGGAATGACTAATCCTAATATCAAGAAGTGGCTTTCACAGGATCTCTGGCTTGGAATGGACTTTGAAGAGATTATTCCATCTCTAGAAAAGTGGGTAAAAATTGTCCGGGAAACGGAAAAACCTCATATTGTTATAGCTGCACTTCATGTTGGACTCGGGGATACAACTGTTTATGAAATGGAAAATCCTGCAAGATATGTTGCTGCTAATGTTAAGGGGATTGATCTGGTTTTTGCCGCGCATGATCATAAAACCACTTCTGAATATGTGTTTAATGGTGAGGATTCAATACTTGTAATTGAGGGTGGTGGAAGATCCTCTGCTATATCAAAGGTTACTGCAAACATTACAATTGAAAATGGAAAGGTTGTTAAAGGCAAATTTGCCGGTGAGACAATTCAACTTGATGGCATTGCTCCGGATCCAGATTACAAGGCTCATTTTGCTCCTTTTTACAAAGCTGTGCGTGATTTTACAATTCAGAAAGTAGGAAAACTAAACGATAAGATATCTACCAGAGATGCATTCTTTGGTCCGTCTGCATACATTGACATGATCCATTCATTGCAGTTAAAAGCTTCAGGTGCACAGATATCATTTGCAGCACCATTATCGTTTGATGTTACAATAGAACCAAAAGATCTAAATTATCAGGATTTACTCAATCTTTATCCATTCGAAAATCAGCTCTTTGTAATTGAACTTACAGGAGAGGAGATTCTCAGGTATCTTGAGTTCTCATACGGCAGATGGGTAAATACAATGAAATCTAAAACAGATGATTTTCTTCAGCTTAATCACGGAGGAAAAGGAGAGAGAGGAAAATTTAAAAATCACTTTTTTAATTTTGATTCTGCGGCAGGAATCCTTTATGAAGTTGATGTAAGAAAGCCGGACGGATCAAAAATTTCAATTATTTCAATGGCAGATGGAACCAAATTTGATTTAACTGCAAAATACAGTGTTGCTCTCTCTTCATACAGGGCAAACGGAGGGGGTGATCATCTTGAAAAAGGATGCGGAATATCAAAATCAGATCTAGATAAACGTGTTTTAAACAGATATTCAGATATCCGTGAAATATTGTACAACCAAATTAAATCAGATGGATTTATAAATGCAAAACCCCTTAATCAGTGGAAATTTATTCCTCAGGATATGATTTCACAGGCAATTGAGCGCGATAAAAAAGAGCTTTTTTAGTCAGTCCGCAAATCACAAACTCATAAAAATAAAAAAGAGCTGTCTAAATACCGGACAGCTCTTTTTAACTATTTAGTCAATTTACTTAGCAAAGCTCACAGATCTTGTTTCCCTTATTACGGTTATCTTAACCTGACCTGGATAAACTAGTTCATCCTGAATTTTCTTTGCAATTTCCAGAGACAGCTTTTCAGAATCCTGATCAGAAACCTGCTCGCTGCCAACTATTACCCTAAGTTCACGACCAGCCTGAATTGCGTAGGTCTTAGTAACACCAGGATAGGAGAGAGCTAAATCTTCCATCTCCTTAAGTCTCTTAATATATGATTCAATTACCTCTCTTCTTGCACCCGGTCTTGCACCTGATATTGCATCACTTACAAGAACAAGAGGTGCGATAAGTGAAGTCATTTCAACCTCTTCGTGGTGAGAACCAATTGCATTGCAAATTTCTGGTTTCTCTTTATATTTTTCTGCAAGCTTCATACCCAGGACTGCGTGCGGAAGTTCAGGATCCTCGTCAGAAACTTTTCCAATATCGTGTAACAAACCAGCTCTCTTGGCCACCTTTGGATTCAGACCAAGTTCAGATGCCATGGTAGCACATATATTTGCAACCTCTCTAGAGTGCTGCAGCAGGTTTTGACCATAAGAAGAACGGTATTTCATTCTGCCGATCAGTCTGATCAGTTCAGGGTGAAGGCCGTGAACTCCAAGGTCTATACAGGTTCTCTTACCTGTTTCCATAATTTCATCATCAAGTTGCTTTTGAACTTTAGCAACTACCTCTTCAATTCTTGCCGGGTGAATACGTCCGTCTGTAACAAGCTGATGAAGGGCAAGTCTGGCAACTTCACGTCTTACAGGATCAAATGCAGAAAGAAGAATTGCTTCAGGTGTGTCATCAACAACAATTTCAACTCCTGTTGCTGCCTCCAGGGCCCTGATATTTCTTCCCTCTCTTCCAATAATGCGGCCTTTAATCTCGTCACTTTCAATATTGAATACTGTAACTGCATTTTCAATCGCAGTTTCAGGAGCAATTCTCTGAATTGTATTAATGACTATTCTTTTTGCCTCTTTACTGGCCGTAAGTCTGGCTTCATCCATTACCTCGCTTATATAAGACATAGCCTGAGACTTTGCCTCATTTTTCATTGTTTCAACAAGCTGGTTTCTTGCGTCGGCAGCAGACATTCCCGCAATATTCTCAATCTTCTGGATAGCTTCCTGACGAAGCTTTTCGTACTCTTCTGCCTTTTTCTCAATCATCTCCTGCTGGAGTCTGGCTGCCTCTTTTACCTGGTCTGCCTCTCTTTGCTTCTTCTGAAGCTCCTGCAGCTGCTGATTAAGTGATAGTTCTTTTTGTTTAATTCTGTTTTCCTGCTGAATAATTACATTACTTTTTTCAAGTATCTGTTGTTCATGTTCAGTTTTTAACTGCAGAAATTTCTCTTTTGCCTGAAAAATTTTCTCCTTTTTGATGTTTTCGCCGTCCTGTTCGGCGCATTTCAGAATCTCTTCTCGTTTTTTCTTTAGGACGATATTGTTTCCCACATAGTAAGCTATTCCAAACGCAGCTATTGCGGGTAAAATGATAGATAAAATGATCTCCATGTGTGTGTATGTATATATAGTTGTGTGTCAAAAAAAGCCGCTGGCTGCTGTTTAGTCAAAACCTTAATAAATTAAGATTTGAGCTCCGGCACTATGTCGCAAACGTCCAACGTCCTGCATGCAGAATCCCCCTAAGGGTAAATAGGCCTGTTTTTGACTGCCGAGTAGGCTCGGTATTGTTTTAATGTTGATTTTGGCAAAGAGCTAAACCAACGGCTATGCTAAATCTGCTGAGATCAGGCAAGATTTACGTTGATATACTCGTCAAGAAGTGTGTTCAGATTCTGTAATTCATCCACTATTTGTGCGCTCTCTTCTTTCTGCTCAGCTTCTATCAGACGGATAACAAACTGAAGTAATGCCATTGAGAGTGCATCCTGTATGTCTCTGGTTGCATACTTTTTCCGGTACAGATCTACCTTTTCATTGATAATTTTCACCGCAGCACGAATTTTCTCTTCGTCCTGAACAGCAATTTTCAACGGATAGTATCTGTCCGCAATGCTTATCTGTATGGATTGAAATTCACTCATTATCAGT
>PHDP01000018.1 GCA_002842655.1 Bacteroidetes bacterium HGW-Bacteroidetes-14 | reverse complement strand
ATTTCCGTGGCATCCGCACAGGGGGATTGAGACTGTGACCTATCTTCTCAAAGGGAAGATTGAGCACGGCGACAGTCTGGGTAATTTTGGGGTGATTGGCGATTTGCAGTGCCAGTGGATGACCGGCGGGTCGGGGATTATTCATCAGGAGATGCCAAAGGAGTCCGACAGGATGCTGGGATGTCAGCTTTGGGTGAATCTGCCAGCAAAAGATAAGATGACTCACCCGGCATACCGCGACATTCTGAGCGAAGATGTCTCTGTGGTTGAGGAGCAGGATGCTATTGTGAGGGTGCTCTCGGGCAGCTACACGGGTCATAAAGGTGCCGTTTCCGGTGATTATGTCAAGGTTCAGTACCTCGATGTGGAGCTTAAGGCCGGTTCTCAATGGAGCTACCGCGAAACTCCAAATAATCAGACTCTCTTTTTGTACCTGATTGAGGGAACACTGTCTGCTTACGACTCCTTTACACATTTTGAGGAGAAGGCTTGTGCTATTCTGCTTAAGGCATCTTCTGAGGCCGAATCTGAATTTGATGAGGTGTTGGTTAAGGCGGGTCCCGAAGGAGCAAGATTCTTCCTGATTGCAGCAGCACCGCTCCGCGAGCCGGTTGCATGGGGCGGCCCCATAGTTATGAATACAAACGAAGAGCTAAATCTGGCATTTGAGGAGCTGGATAATAATACTTTCATTAAACATAAGATTTAGCGGATCACAAATATTTCAGGCAGAGTAATGGATTACAGAGACAAAGTATTTATTTCGGTGGCGGAGAACCTGAGCTTTTCAAAAGCTGCGGCTTTCCTTCATATAAGTCAGCCTGCGGTTACCAGACACATCAGGGAGATGGAGGAGCGTTACCGCACAAATCTGTTTGACAGAAGGGGTAATAAAATTTATCTGACAAAGGCTGGAGAAAAGGTTTACAATGCTTTGAAGCAAATAGAGAAGCAATATCGCGAACTGGAACTTGAGGTGAGTCAGATGCATGCCGGTATTTCAGGTGAATTTAGGATTGGTGCCAGTACTACAATTGCCCAGTATGTTATTCCAAAGGTTCTGGGATCGTTCCACAAAAAGTACCCGAAAGTTCAGGTGTTTTTATCAAGCGGAAACTCTCTTGACATGGAAAATTTATTGATTAACAATCAGATTGACCTTGCACTTGTGGAGAATTTTTCATCCCGGTCGGGGATAAGGTACAGGAAGTTCCTTGATGATGAGCTAATTGTTGTAACCGGGTCTCAGAGCGTATATGCAAAGCGGGATGTAATTTCCCGGGAAGACCTTGTCAAGATTCCCCTGGTGCTGAGGGAGCAGGGTTCGGGGACGATTGAGGTGATTGAGGAGGCACTGGTTAAACATGGTATTGACATCACGGCCCTCAACACAGTTATCCATCTTGGCAGTACAGAGTCAATCAAAAACTTACTGCAGGATTTTGATGGTCTGGCTATTGTCTCTGCCAGAGCGGTTGTCTCCGAACTCTATCACAGAAATCTTGTAAAGCTTAGACTTGCAGATTTCTCAATGACAAGGATTTTCAGAATTGCAGACAGACAAGGATACAAGAGCCCGATAGTTGAATTGTTTGAGGAGTTTCTGACCAGTTATAACATATAGTTATTAATCCATAATAATTGGTATTTGCTTTAATTATGGCTTGCCGGTACTTTTGCCGGAAAAAGTACCATAATGAAGTTATCCAATATTGCTGATTCCAGAATTTTATATCTGATTCTGATTTTTTTCTGCCTTTTTCCATTTGTTTCACCTGCAGCTGCCCTTGGAACGGGAATAGTCCTCTCTTTACTGGGCCTTCCCAGAACCGGTTTTCACAGGCACACATCCTTTATACTACAGGCCTCAATTGTACTGCTTGGATTCGGGATGAACCTGAGCGATGTTATTTCGGCCTCAAGAAGCGGATTTGTCGAAACCCTCATTTCTGTAACAGCTGTTATGACTGCCGGAATTCTTCTGGGAAAACTGTTTAGAGTGGAAAAGAATATTACTCTGCTGGTCTCTGCGGGTACTGCAATATGCGGTGGCAGCGCAATTGCTGCGGTTGCGCCCATAATAAAGAGTGAAAATTATCAGAATTCATTTGCCCTTATAGTGGTTTTTGTGCTGAATGCCATAGCTCTCTTCCTCTTTCTATTCATAGGACAAACTCTGGGGCTGAGTCAGGAAGTTTTTGGAAACTGGGCCGCAATTGCAATTCACGATACAAGCTCTGTTGTTGGGGCGGGGGCTGCGTATGGTGAAAAGGCTTTGCAGGTGGCAACTACAGTTAAACTCATACGGGCTCTCTGGATTATTCCTCTCTCATTAATAATTGCCCTTTTTAATAAAACGGCAGATAAGAGCCGAATCAAAATTCCGTGGTTCATTTTCATATTTGTTGCAGCCATTCTGTTTGCAAATCTCTTCCCCGGCCTTGAATCCGGTTATACTCTTCTGAGCTTTGCGGGAAAAAGAGGAATGGTTATAGCTCTTTTGCTTATAGGTTCAAACATCACAGTTTCTCAGATAAGGCAGTCAGGATTTAAAAGCTTTGCTCTTGGAATTACTCTCTGGGTAATTACGGCAGTTGGGTCGCTTTTCTTTGTCTGGCGAGGGTTTTGAATGTGAATTGGTCTGCATTTTTGACGGACCCGTGCGGCTGTAACTAATTGATTGATTGCGTTTAGCCCGTTGGTCTGACATCTCAGATGTCAGACCAACGGGCAAGTCTTACATAATCTGCAACTTGCAGCTGTACGGGTCCCTGTAAAAATCTCCGGAAAGGCTTATTCAGACAATAAAAGCGCGCGCAGCGATGCACCTCCACCGGCAGCAAGGCTGACGGTACCTTCTTCTGCAAGCCAGCCAAAATGCTGCCTGGCAGGATATGTGAGAAAGTACAGATAAACAGCGTGTTAAGTTTTGAGAAAACAGAATGATTCAGTTTTTAAAAAAGCTATATATCAGATAATCAGTTAAATGATACATATCCTGCCAGGCAACAAAAGTTACTCGAGAAATTTGTCCTATATTTAGATATAATTTAACCGCTTGAAAAACTATCTCTTATGATAAGACGATTTTCACTTTGGATCTTGATACTTCTCTTTGCATCCACGGCAATTGCGCAGGATTATAGCTCTTCTAAAGGATCTTCCACGGCAATTGCGCAGAATTTTAACTCTTCTCAAGAATCTTCCACAGTAATCGCGCAGGATTCGAAATCCGGTGTAAATGCTACTACTCCCGGGATGAACTCGACTACAGCCATTGTAAGCACTGCCTCTCCAATTCCGGTTGAGTTGTTTGCGGGGCATAGCAGGTTTGTGATTAGTTTTTCGATTGCCAGAAAATTTACTGACAAAACAAGGTTCGGGTTTCTGGCCTCATCATATATGGCTGTGGATTACGGAAACGACAAAACTAACAATGAGTCCATGAATGTGGCTCTGCTCAGCTATGAGGTTTTAAAAGGACTTAATATTGTGGCGGGTGCAGCATTGCATTCGGCATGGGGATTCCGCCCCTTTTCCGGCCTTCAGTATCAGCTTTGGGCAGGAGATTTTTCTGCGACGGCAACTTCCGGATTTTATCTGACCGAGTCGCACAATTTTGAAACCAAGGGATTCATTGAGTACAAGCCGAAATTAAGTGAAAACTGGTCTTTGCTAACCCGCGCAGAGGGTCAGTACAATATAAGCATGGAGACTGACAGGCACGACAGAAGCAGAATCTATGCGCGCCTTGGCCTTACCTTTAAGACTGTCGGCTTTGGCCTTGCAGCAAACTGGGACTGGTATGGTCCGCTCAAAAACAGTAAGGAGAATTTCGGTATATTTGTAAGGAAAGCGTTCAGGTAGATACTTATTTTGGTTCCTGTTATTAAACCAAAAGTATTTTCTACTGTCAAATATTTCGTAATTCAAGGGAATTTTTTCAATAGTAACTTAAAGACTTAAACACTATGCTTGAAAAAATAATTGACGTAAGTATTAAGAACAAGCTGATAGTTATTCTTTTCACATTAACAATTGCGGCTTTTGGACTATATTCTGTGTTCAAAATTTCTGTTGGCGCAGTTCCGGACATCACAAACAATCAGGTTCAGGTAATAACAACTTCGGGGAATCTTTCAACTCAGGAGATTGAGCAGTACATTACTGCTCCGGTAGAGATGGAGATGGCGAACCTTCCCGGTGTCAAGGAGATGAGGTCTGTTTCTAAGTTCGGAATCTCACTGGTTACTATTGTATTTGACGAAAATCTGGGTACCTATCTTCCGCGTCAGCTTATTGCAGAAAAAATCAAGAGTGCATCTGCGAAAATTCCGGAGGGATTTGGTGAGCCTGAAATGGGTCCGGTAACGACCGGTTTGGGTGAAATTTATCAGTATACACTTGATATTAAGGATGGATATGAGGGTAAATATTCAGCCGCAGATTTGCGTACCATTCAGGACTGGGTAATAAAGAGGAGGTTGTCGGGGATTGCTGGTGTTGTAGAGATTAACAGCTGGGGCGGATACCTTAAACAGTATGAGGTGGCAGTTGACCCGTCACTGCTGTCTGCATCAAATGTTACTCTTATGGAGGTGTTTAATGCACTTGAGGCAAACAATAACATTTCCGGTGGTTCATATATTGAAAAGACAAACCAGAGTTACTTTATAAGGGGAGACGGACAGGTAAAGTCAGTTGAAGACATTCAGAATATTGTCATAAAAAACCAGGGAGGGAATCCGCTTCTTATTAAAAATGTGGCAACTGTAAAATATGGCCATGCAAACAGATACGGGGCAATTACTGCAAACGGAAAGGGTGAGACAATTCTGGGACAGGTAATGATGCTCAAGAATGCAAATTCCAAGGAGGTTATTAAGGAGGTAAAAAGCCGTGTTGAAGAGGTTCAGAAAAATCTTCCGGAGGGCGTTTTCATTAACCCTATTGTAGACAGGAGCGAACTTGTTGCCAAGACAACCTTTACAGTAGTGGAAAATCTTATCCTGGGCGCTTTGATTGTTATGATAACAGTGATTCTTCTGCTGGGGAATGTAAGATCTGCACTGGTAATAACATCAATGATACCACTGGCACTGCTCTTCACTATAGCGATGATGTACTTGTTTGGTATTGATGCTAATCTTATGAGTCTTGGAGCTCTCGACTTTGGGATTATTATTGACGGAGCGGTTATAATTGTGGAATACATTGCTCTGAGGACCATGAAAAGCAGAAGCGAGCTGGCGAATGTAAGCGGGGAGGAGAGAGCTGGTATTATGGATAAGATTTCGTATGAGGGAGCATCAAAAATGATGAAATCTGCAATCTTTGGTCAGATAATAATTCTTATTGTATTTATTCCAATTTTATCTCTTAGCGGAGTAGAGGGAAAGATGTTCAAACCAATGGCGCTCTCATTTTGTTTTGCAATAATAGGTGCAATGATTATGGGTCTGACATGGCTTCCGGTTGCTTCATCACTCTTTTTAAGACCTTCAAAAACCGACAGGAAGAATATTGGAGACTTTATTATGAATCTGGCTCATAAATCTTACTCCCCTGTGATACACTTTGCATGTGCCCATAAAAGGATTGTGCTTGGAGCTGCTTTAGTGTCACTTATTCTTACAGCTTTTCTCTTTACAAGAATCGGGGGTGAATTTGTGCCTACACTGGACGAAGGCGATTTTGTTATTCAGCCTGTGCTCAAAACAGGAACCTCTCTCTCAAAGACAATTGAGACCACAACCAGAATGGAGCAGATTCTAAAAACTAACTTTCCTGAGGTAGATAAAGTAGTAAGCAGAATTGGTGCGGCAGAAGTACCTACGGATCCTATGTCTATGGAGGAGATTGATATGATTATCAAACTTAAGCCACGAAAAACATGGACAAGTGCAAAGAGCAAGGAGGAGCTTGCAGATAAATTTAAAGAGGCGCTTTCTGTTATTCCGGGTATTGAATACGAGTTCACTCAGCCAATTGAGATGCGCTTCAATGAGCTTATTACAGGTGTCCGCTCCGATATTGCAGTAAAGATTTTTGGTGATGATCTCGGATACATTGAAGATAAGGCTGCTGAGATTAAGGGACTAATTGAGGGAATACCCGGGGCGACTGATGTAATCCTGGAAAAGACAGCAGGTCTTCCGCAGATCAGAATAGATTATAACAGGGCAAAAATTGCATACTACGGTGTTGACGTTAAAACTCTTAACAGTTATCTCTCTGCAGCATTCGGGGGTGAGGCCACTGGAGTTGTATTTGAAGGTGAGAAGAGGTTTGATTTGGTTGTAAGATTCGATAAGCAGAATCGAAACGATATTGAAAATATTAGGGAACTTAAAGTTCCGGTTTCAAATGGCACTCTTATTCCTCTCTCTGAACTTGCAAATATTGAGTATGCAGAGGGCCCGGCAAAAATTTCCAGAGAAAACACACACCGCAGAGTTGTGGTTAGTGTTAACGTACGGAACAGAGACCTGCAATCTGTTGTAAAAGACATACAGAGTGTGGTGGGGGAGAGAATCAGCCTTAAACCCGGTACTTACATAGAATACGGCGGACAGTTTGAAAATCTTCAGAATGCAACCGACAGGCTGTTGTTTGCTGTTCCTGTTGCTCTTCTTCTCATTTTTATTTTTCTTCACTTTGCATTTAAATCTCTTAAGGATGCAATCATGATTTTTACAGCAATTCCTCTTGCTACAGTGGGAGGTGTGACTCTGCTCTGGATAAGGGGAATGCCTTTTAGTGTCTCTGCCGGAGTGGGATTTATTGCTCTCTTTGGTATTGCTGTTCTTAACGGAATAGTGCTTATTGAGCATCTCAAAAAACTTAAGCAGAATGGCACAATGTCTATGAGGGAGCTGATTATACAGGGAACAAAAGAGAGGTTACGACCTGTGATGCTTACGGCCGGAGCTGCTGCAATGGGATTTTTGCCAATGGCAATCTCAACAGGTGCAGGTGCTGAGGTGCAAAGGCCGCTTGCTACTGTGGTAATTGGAGGGTTATTTACTTCAACAATGCTTACAATGATTGCACTTCCTTTGATGTTCGAGATATTTTACAATGTTATTGGAGTAAAATTCTTTCCTCTGAGATTTATCAGGAAAAAGGATTGTTGTTAACTGATAATTTTATTAGCCATGAATAGAATCAAATTTATTTTTTACTCATTATTTGCCTTTGTTTTTGTTGTTTCTTGCAAATCAGGTCAGAGCGGGCAAGAGGAGAGCCCTTCTGAATTTATTGAGATTACTGACGCTCAGTTTGAGAATGACAAAATGGAACTTGGAGGGATTGATACTGTTATCTTTGAAGATGTTGTAAGCTGTACGGGAACTGTTATTCCGCTTCCAAACGGTATGGCTTCAGTTTCGGCGCCTGTACCGGGTATTGTTAAATCAATCCTGTGTGCCGGTGGTCAGTTTGTAAGCAAGGGGCAGGCTCTTATGGAGATATCGGGAAATGAGGTTATTGACATTCAGAAAGAGTTTGCAGGTGCTGCTGCAGATTACAGAAGGCTTAAAAGCGAATATGAAAGAGCAAAAATTCTCAGGAGTGATAATATCACTTCAGATAAAGAGTTCTTGCTTAAAGAGAGCGAGTTTCTGTCTGCCAAGGCAAAGTACAGCGGGTTCAAGCTTAAAATTGAGGCAATGGGGCTGAATTCTGCCGGCGTGGAGAGCGGTGAGTTCTTCTCTTCATACAAGATTAAATCTCCGGTGAGCGGGAATATCTCTTCTCTGAGGGCTGCAATCGGAACCTATTCGGACTCGCGAAGTGCACTGGCCGAAGTGGTGAATCCTGATCTTTTACAGCTTCGTCTGTCTGTCTTTGCTGCAGACATATCAAAAATCAAAAAGGGGCAGAGTGTGAAATTTAAAGCTGCAGATTCGGATAATGAGCGGATAGCTGAGGTTTCTTCTGTAGGTGTGAGTATTGATATGGACTCAAAATCAATAGAGTGTTTCGCCGCCATTTCGGGTGACAAAGGTGGTAAATCTGTTGCTAATGAATTTGTGGAGTGCAAAGTTGTAACCAGGTCAGGAGCAGTAAGGGCTCTGCCTTCTGACGCACTAATTAAAACTGCTGGTGGCTATTCAGTTCTGGTGCTTCAGAAACAAGAGGGTGGCAACTATTTTTTCTCGTCTGCCGAAGTTATCACCGGACGTACATTCAATGGGTTTACTGAAATTCTTAATGCAGATTCTGTAGGCAGGATTCTTATAAAAGGAGTGTATAATATTCATATTTAGCTGGTTGGTTTTTATGGCTGGATTGTCATTGTTTTATATCTTATCTTTGGGGTAAATTATTAAAACTTTTTATCATGAAATTTTTCATAGATACTGCAAACCTTGACCAGATACGCGAGGCAAATGACCTTGGGGTTCTGGACGGAGTCACCACCAATCCTTCGCTCATGGCCAAAGAAGGCATCCGCGGAGAGGAGAAAATCAGGCAGCACTATGTCGATATCTGCAACATAGTTGACGGCGACGTGAGTGCCGAGGTAATAGCCACGGACTATCAGGGCATGATTAAAGAGGGTCTTGAACTGGCAGCGCTGCACGATCAGATTGTAGTGAAGGTTCCCTGCACAAAGGATGGAATCAAGGCTATAAAATATTTTTCTGAGCAGGGAGTGCGCACAAACTGTACGCTGGTCTTCTCTGCAGGTCAGGCTCTTCTGGCCGCAAAGGCTGGCGCAACATATGTTTCTCCTTTCGTAGGCAGACTGGACGACATCTCTACCGATGGTGTTGAACTGATTCGCCAGATTGTTGAAATCTATAACTACTATGGCTACCGCACGGAGGTGCTTGCTGCATCAATCAGACACACAATGCACATAATACAGTGCCTTGAAGCCGGTGCCGATGTTGCAACCTGCCCGCTCGACGCAATCCTCGGCCTGCTTAAGCATCCGCTTACAGATATCGGCCTTGAGAAGTTTCTGGCAGATTATAAGAAGGTGAACGGATAGTTGACGGCACTCCGGCTCACAAAACTTTTTGTCTTTCAATTTGTTTAAGATTTAAACACAATAAATTATGAAAACATTTAGGACACTTATGGTTATGGCTTTAGCCGCATTTTTAACATCATGCGGCTCAACAGCTGTATTTCCAGTTTCCAGTATTGCACCGGCTGCGGACATAGTTGCTAAGAAATCAAAGGATAACAACAATAATTCTGTGCTGGAAATTACTGCCAAAAATCTTGCAAGCCCGGACAGGCTTGAACCGGCCGGTAGCTTATACAGCGTCTGGATTGTCACCAAGGAGAGGGGGATTAAAAATGTTGGCCAGCTGAATGTTAAAAACGCAAAAAAGCTGACTTACAAAACCTCATTCCCGTTTGAGTTTGACGAGGTATTCATTACCGTTGAGAAGGAGGCAAATCTTCCGCACCCAACCGGCGCAGAGGTTTCAAGAACAAAGATTTAAAGGCAGCAGATGAATTACGACGGATTAATAGTAGGGGCCGCAACTTTTTTGATTATCGGCCTCTTTCACCCTTTGGTTATTAAGGCCGAAAGGGTGAGGCAGGGGAGGTATCCGAAGAATCCGAAACTAAAAATTGCTGCCTAGCAGGATTCGTAACAATTCATTGTATATCTGTTATTTAACTTTTGAATTTCATTGATAAATTCAGTTTTTTAAAAACATAGTACTTGATAATCAGCATGTTAACACGAATCCTGCCAGGCAGCATTTACACAGCAAAATATCAAATTACATGACCACTCTCCATACTCAGCGGCTTATTCTCAGGCCCATTGAACTCTCAGATCTTGAGGATATTTTTGAATATTCTTCGACTCCTAATGTGGGGCCGAATGCGGGATGGAAGCCTCATGCAAACAGGGAGGAGACTCTTCAGATTATGAAGGAGATCTTTCTTGAAAAGGAGGGTGTTTGGGGTATTGTGCTAAGGGAGAGCGGGAAGATGATTGGTTCGGTTGGGCTGATAGATGACCACAAGCGTCAGTATGAGGGTGTTAAGATGATTGGTTATGCGATGAGTGAGGAGTACTGGGGCCGCGGGATTATGAGCGAGGCTGTTGCGGAGGTAATCAGGTTCGGTTTTGAAGGGCTCAAACTCGAGGCGATTTCGGCCTACTGTTTTCCATTCAACGAAAGATCTAAGGCGATAATCAGGAAGTTCGGCTTTGAATTTGAGGGTATTCTGAAACTGGCCGAAAGGCGATTTGACGGCAAGGTGCTTGATAATGAGTGTTATATATTGAAATCTCCAATTTTATGAGGTTAGAGACCAAACGACTGTTCGTCAGGCCAATAGAGCCGGGAGATAAAGAGGATGTTTTTGCTTACAGGTCTCAGCACGAAGTAAATAGATATCAGGGCTTTATCCCGGATGCCCTTTCTGATGTCGAAAGATTTATCGCTAACACTGCCAAAGAGATTAACATCCCCGGAACATGGTTTCAGCTGGTTTTGATTTTGAAAGAGTCAGGCACTCTCATAGGGGACATAGGGTTGCATTTTCCTGAGGCTGATTCACAGCCGGACACAGTAGAGATAGGGTACACACTGGATTCTGCATACCACGGCAATGGTTATGCGAATGAGGCTTTGACGGCAATAATCGAATATCTTAGAACCGCGCTGGGCAAGAAAAACTTCACAGCTTCCGTTGATCCGGAAAATACTGCATCAATACGAGTGCTGGAGAGGTTGGGTTTCTGCGCCGCAATTCGTGTTAATGAGCAGGAGCTCACGTTTAGAAAATCCAGTTGACAGATACCAGGATTATCACATGTCAGCCTAAATGACATATAATCAATTGATTGTAAATTAGGCTGACATGTCAAATATTATTCAAGATCTGGAGTTGCTAAAGAATCTCTGACAGAGTTTTTTACTGTAGAAATTTTCTAACCACATCAATAAACTCATCTGGCTTTTCCAGATGGTGTGAGTGGGAGGCGTCACTGAAAATATGCACCGACGCACTGGTCATCAGCCCTGCAAAATAGTTCAGCGAAGCGGGGGTGGCTTCGTCAAACTCGCCGCAGGTAAAAAGAACGGGAATTTTTATGGAGCTCAGCCTGTCGGAAGCGTCGTAATCTTTACAGGTACCATTAACAGTGAACTCGCTCGGCCCCCACATGTGGGCGTAGATTGCGCCGTTCATCTTCTCAAATGTCTTCATAAGAGGTTCGGGGTAAGGCTGAATTCTGCATAGGTGTCTGCTGTAGAATTCTGCAATCGCAAGCTGGTATTCAGGATTCGAGTAATCTTCCGCTGCTTCGCACCGGTTAATAGTCTCCCTCATATCCTGTGGCAGCTGGTTTACATAACCCCTCTGGTCCTCAAACCAGCGCGGAGTACTGATGAGAGGGGCGGAGAGAATCAGCCTTTTTAGTCCTTCTGACTTTTTAGAAAGAGCAAATTCAACGGCGAGTGTGCCTCCCCATGATTGTCCAAGTAGGTGATATTCAGTTAGATTGAGAGCACTGCAAAGTTCTCCGAGTTCGCTCACAAAATATTCGATTGTCCACTTTGAGATATCTCCCGGCCTGTCTGAGTTTCCGCAGTCAAGCTGATCATAGAAAATAACCGGCCGCTCGTCTGCCAAAGCGTTAAGCGGCAGCAGATAGTCGTGAGTAGCTCCAGGCCCGCCGTGCACAGCCACAAGAGGAATCCCACTGCTCCCGCGGCCATAAATTTTATACCAGATTTTATTCCCGGCTATTGAAACATAGCCCTCATCAACATTTGTTTTCATGCTGACTGATTTTAGATTTAGTATAAATATAATGAAAAAATCAGCTGAATGTAAATTAGGCTTACAGGTGAAACTTTTTGGTAAATTTGTAGAAATCAAACAACAGAATCATGAACACAAAATCCAGATTTCTCATATTAACTGCAATAATTCTGTTTTTCTCAGTCTCTGCCGATGCCTTTGCGTTAACAGGCGAAAGCGCAGCAAATGACACTATCATAATTCAGCGTGACACCACCCCTAAGGTGACGGGGATTGGCGGAATCTTTTTCTTTTCGGATAATCCCAAAGAGGCAAAAAAATGGTATTCAGAGAATCTCGGCCTTGAGGTCAATGAGTGGGGCTCGAGTTTTGAGTTCCGAAATGCAAACCGGCCGGAGGAGATTAATTACCTTCAGTGGAGTCCTTTCAGAAAGGGGAACAAATATTTTGCACCATCCACAAAGGAGTTCATGATTAATTACCGTGTGCAAAACCTTGAGGGGCTGCTGCGTAAGCTGAAATCTGCCGGTGTAACCATACTTGACAGCGTGGATGTTTACGACTACGGCAAATTTGTGCACATCATGGATGCCGAAGGCAATAAAATCGAACTATGGGAACCGGTCGACAGTGTTTTAACAAAGATTGGGCTAAAGACGACGAAGTGAGGTTGCGGGGAATTTTAGGAACATGTCAGCCAAAATTACAAGTGTCATATAATCAAGTAGATAAGATTTCTAATTCTATATTTTCGCTTTTAGTTAATTTTCTAAATAAAACATAGTCAACTGATTGTAAATTAGGCTGACATGTCGAATTTTGTATACACTGTTCTCTTTATAAAATTTATATTGAAATGTTATTTTATCAAATAACCATCAAATAAGACAAGCCTAAATATCAGTATTATACAGAATATTTGCAGTTTTATTCAAGGAGTCATCAAATAAGATTTATTCAATGGGGGAAGAACTCTGGCAGAGTTCAATTTTGAGAGCTCAGCTTTTAAAATTTTCTCAGGAAATAATTAATTAAATTCTTGAAAATTAATTCCTTTTTCTATATTCGCATTCAAATCGCTCCACATACTGTCTAAATGTGTAATCCGCAGGTCCTGACCAGGCTCCTGTGGATATTTTTTTATCAATAATTAATAATCGTAAATAAATAATTAATTAAAAATCAAAAATTAATTAAAAAATACCTCAATTAAATAATTGGGGATGATATACTTATGTTAAAATATTTGAATATGGAATCATTCCAAAATGTATTTGATTCGATTTCTAATGTCTTTGAAAAGACATCCGGCTGCGGCCTCGGCGCAGACAGCCTCACTATGCTTACCCCCGACTTTACTGTGCTATCTGAAAGGCTTCAACTTACCAAAAATGAGGCGCTGCTCTTTTCGGTAATCATCAACCTTAACTATCGCGAAGTTGTGGTTGAGCAGTCGACCCTTATTGACTATTTCAAGTGTACCCCAACCAGGGTCTATGCCCTTGCTGCAGACCTGGAAACGCTCTGCAAAAAGGGTATTCTAAGAAAAGTAAAGTCGAACTCAGACAAAACGCCGTTGCTCCACGGTATTGGCTACATGGTGGAGGAGAGCTATGCGTCCGGCCTGGGCGGAGAGAATCGGCCTAACCAGAGGAGAAGGGGCAAAAGGTATTCAAACCAGCTGCAAATGATAAGCGACATTTACAAGGCGATTACTCTGGCCGGTAAGGGGAAAATCGACACCCAAAGAATGTTCAGATTCCTGAAAAGGATTATGCAAAAGGGAAAAAATCTGCCGGTTGCAAAGCTGATAAACAGTTTGAGACTAGCCGATGTCGATATTCTCTTCTTTGCATATCTGCTTTGGGAGAACCTTACAGGCGAAAGCAGCACCAATGCAAAGATCCTTTCGGACAGGATTTTTGACGATACCTCAGATATGAGGGTAAATTTCTACATGAGCTTTGTCAGCCAGACCAACACTCTTTGCAAGGCTGGTCTACTTGCGAAGGCCGATGCCCCTGCCTATGAAGAGGCCGAGTTCAAATTCTCCGTGAAGGCAGTGAAGATGCTTAAAGATGTTGGTATAGAGATTCCATACGAGCATAGCGAGAAGTTCACCGTTATTCGTTCGGGAGAGATTGTCCGCAAAAGTCTTTTCCTGAACAGTGAAGATCAAAACAACCTTATGCTGTTTGAAAAGGCTGTATCAGGAGAAAAATTTAACACAATCTCAGAGGGGTTCAGGCAAAAGGGACTCCCTTCCGGAGTAGTTGCCCTCTTTCACGGGTTCCCCGGAACAGGCAAGACCGAATCGGTATTACAAATTGCTGCAGCGAGCGGCAGAGACATTATGAAGGTTGACATAAGTCAGGCCCGTTCCAAGTGGTACGGCTCATCAGAAAGGATTGTCAAGAGCATCTTTGCCGAATACCATGAGTACAGTACACTTTGTGACAGGACTCCAATCCTTCTGTTTAATGAGGCCGATGCTATCCTCTCTTCAAGGAATACTGGTGACATGAGTTCTGCCCAGAAGGCAGAGAATAACATTCAGAACATCATACTGGAGGAGCTTGAGAACTTTGACGGCATCTTCATTGCCACAACAAATCTTCTGAAGAATATTGATTCGGCATTTGACAGACGCTTCCTTTTCAAAGTCCTCTTTACCAAGCCCACCCTTGAAGTGAGATCAAAGATCTGGCAGGACAAGTTCTCAGAGCTGAATAGGGAGGAGTGCCTGGAACTTGCAGCAGGATATGAGCTCACAGGAGGTCAGATTGATAATGTATACAGAAAGTCACAGATCTCTGCCCTGGTAAATGGCACCCGGGTATCTGTCCAGTCGGTTAAGGAATACTGCGAGCAGGAGAGGAACACAAGAGCCGAAGGCCGAACAGGAAAAATCGGGTTCCTAAAGAGCGCCGGTTAATACCCTCCAAACGACGATAAATATTAATCACAACTTAAATCAAAACCAATATGAAATCTTCATTCAAATCCTTTATCAAAAGCTTTATTGTTGTTATCATCTATTATTTCGCTTCCCTCGGAATCATCCGCCTCTTTCGCAGAAGAGGCGGCCGCTCCGCCGACAACGCCAGAGCCATGCTCATGGTCTATACCCTCTTCATTAGCACCCTCACCATCCTCATCATCACTTACGAACTCCTCCCCGAGTCTATCGTAGACCCAATCTACTACGGACTCATCATCTTCCATGCAGCCTATCTGTTTTTTGGGGGGATGTTGTATGTTTTGAGTGAATAATACATTAGTCAATAATAGTTTAAAACATTTTTATAACTTTAAAATTATAAATCAAAGAATATGACAATTAGAATCAAACATAAGTTTTCAGACAGATTATATATTAATGACGAAAGCTCCAAAATAGATACAATTATTATAGGAACATTTAACCCTGGTCTACCAAATTCTAATATTTTAACTGAGCAAGAACGAAAACAATTTTTGCAAGTAAGTAATTCAACTTATTTCAAGTCCGCACAAGAAATTTTAAATTTATATGACAGGAGCAATAATAGATTTTGGAAGGTTATGGATATGGTTAATAATCATGACTTTTATAAAGTAGATATTAAAAGACATAATCCAGTCGGTCTTAAATATTATAAATCTAATGGAATGGATAGACATTTGACTTTTGAAAGGCAAAAGCAATTTTGTAAAGATAAAAACATCTTAATTACAGATACAATTATTGAAATTGAACCTAAGTCATTTGATGGTATATATGATTATTATAATGATAAAGTAATAGATGGATGTGTTACGATGTGGAATACCACCAATATTATTAACATGATAAAACAATATAACCCCAAAAGAGTACTTGTAAATTTTAATTATAACGGTTTAGAGACTCCAAATATTAATTATCAGATTAGTATACTAAGAAACACATTTGCAAAACTGAATATTCAAAGAATTCTCTCTCCTTCCGGTGCAGCGAAGAATTCATATGTTGATTTGTATAATGACTGGAATCGTAAATTAAATTCTATTAGTTTTTATGAAAAATAATGAAGGCAAAGGAATTGAATATAAGCTATTCATAATTAATATTAGTCAACATAAATCGTAAACGAAATATTAACTCAAACGTTTAAAATATGCTACAATCAGAGAGAAGTATTGATAAAATACACATAAAATTAGGATTCGCTTATTATAATCAAGGTTTTTTCAATATTGATACTTATTACTCAGATAAATTTGGGGCACATGGTTCAACGATATATATTCAATTTGGTGATAACGGAGAAGTAATAAAAGGATATGTTAATAGAACAGCTAATCCCAATATGACACCCAGAATTATGATAGGTAAGAAATATACTGAATGGGAAAAAAAGAATTATAAAATTGGAGATATTTTAACAGTTGAGCTTTTTAGTAACAAGAAGTTAAAATTATATCCAGCACTATCCAATAAATTGTGTAAACGATAATGCATAATATTGAAAAACTTGTAATATTCCTTTAACTGGTAATAGTTGGTAGAGTTTTGTAACCTTACCAACTATTCATTCAATACTGCTTTCTGCAATAACATCTGGCTATTCCCGTAGAATGGAACATCTGTTTTACCCAATACTGAAGTTGGCAAAGTTCCTATCTCGGTAAGATTGTCCATAGGGACCAGTACTGTCCTTGCACCATTTTCTGAAAGCAAAGTAACTTTATCGGCAAAGTTGAGTGATCTTTCTATAGCCCCACCTATTGAAATATTTCCCAGCACTGCAAGTCCGGCCTTTAGATTCTTCTTATAAATAGCAGAAATTACTGCAACATACACAGCACTACCAATACCACCGCTTATGGAGGCTCCTAGCATGTTTGTGATTTGAATGTTCAAATCGTATCCAGAAAGAGTGTGCTGTTCATTAAGGATGCTTTTCTCGTTAGCTTTAAGATAGTTGATAGTATTCTTAATGTTCTCTTTCACCTCCGGCGAACTTGTCCCTGTTACATTCATCTTACCGGAACCTTTTACAGCAACGATTTCGATTTTAACAAGGGTGTTGTTCTGCCCGTCACTGGTAGCTGTATAGCATACACCGGGAGAAAGAGGAGAGGCCTCAATCAAAGATTTACCTTTTTCTTCAGGTAAGTTGATAAAGAATTCCTCTTGAGTTTCCTTGTCTATGTATGAGAAATTTGTATCCCAAAACTCCATTCCCCCAATTCTCTTCAACTGCTCCTTTACTCTTCGTCTCATCTCCATTGCAGTAGTAAGATACTCTAGAATATCCTTCTTTGTGAAATTTCCGTCCGGATGCATCAGTTTAATAAATCCTGATACTATTTTTCTTATAGACTTGGAATCTCTTTGTTTTATATGGGAGCCAAGTGTAAAGTATTTGTCTAAGGCATCATAATATGTTGACTTCCTCTGAGATTTTAAGATTTCAGAAAAGAAGTCTGTACTAAATCCAAAATGACTTGTAAAGTTTTGTGGACTAAACTTAGTTATCTCCCAGCCGGGAAGGAATAGGTTGATCCTATCCAAAAAAGCCGTATCGTGGTTAACTTCGCTTGATAATGGGCTAAACAGGTGAGAGGTCTGTAAAACAGTTTCAACAGGTTGGTTAATATTTCCGTTCAAAATAATAGAAGCAGAACCGGATATCTCGCCTCCCCTTGCCCTGGAAAAAGAGCCTGATTCCATGTAATCTTTCATTAGAGGGATAGCATCAGAGTCCTTGAATAACTTATCCGTGCTCTCATCAAAACAAATCGCATCCCAAATCCCAACTGCACCTACACGACCAGTTGTATTGTTAACAAAAAGCTGTGCAACAGAACCCTGTCCACCTGAAATTAATATAGCATAAGGAGTAATCTCTTTATAAATGTATGATTTGCCAGATGAGCGAGGTCCAAGTTCTACCATATTAAAATTCGCCTCAACCATTGGTATGAGCCGGCATAAAAGAAGATTCAGCTTTCTTTCATCCAAACCCTCACTAAATGGCTCGTAACCGGCACTGCGCAATATTAGCTTCTTCCACTCTTCCTTGCGGAAATCTTTCCTTTTATCGGAGATTTTGGAATTGTCAAAAGTAGAAAGCTGTATTGGTTTAATATCTTTTACGAGAAAAGGATAAACAGTCGATCCAATAGTAATCATTGGGTCATATTCCATCTCAATAATTGCCCAAATTCCCCCTAATAACAGCTTCTCGTGATTCTTAACGAGATCATCTCCAATGTTAGCTTTCTTAATGTTGCTGTTGCTTATATTAGCCCAGTATCTGTCCCTTTGCGCATCCAGCTCTACTGAAATCTTGTCAATTATTTTATACCGACCTTTTTCACGCAATTTAGATTGAATTAAAGAGCTCTCTTCCGGGTTAACATAGTGATTCCTGAGAATGGTTTTTACATTCTCCATTCCTTCGTTGAGCTTCTCTTCATCTTCAGTGCTGCAGGTATTTGCCAGGAGATATTCCAGTACAAAAGCAGGCACATTTGCCCCTCCCTTAATAATACCAACAAGATCTTTCTTTACCACAAAGCCCCTGAAATGCTCCAGAGCTTTTTTGTCTAATTCATCTAAGACTATCATAATACATATTTATAAAAGACCGCCCAAATCCCTGGCGTTGGATTTTTTTATTTTTACGGAATCTAATTTCTCCTGAGTCTCAGCATCAATAAGGATAGCAGATACTTCATTATTACTCATAAATGAAAACTCAAGAGAGGTAGACTCATCCGCATTCAAATTAATAATATTACTTCTGCTGTAACTAATGTTGTTTGCATACAAAACCACCTGTACTTTTCTACTTGCTGTAAACAGATCATCTGTACTTACTTTTGCACGTATTTTAACTCCAAAAAGAGCACCTGTAACGTCTTTCAATTCACTCTTATTCTCAATCCATACTTCCAATCCCTGAACACCGGATTCAATTTTTCTGAAAACAAAATTTGGAATAATTATCTCTTGTGGAGTAAATCCGCCATGGGAAAATCCATATAGGCCCTTAGATTTGAATGGTCTATGATTCTTCGCAGCGTAAACATAATTATATTCACCACTTTGTCTCTTAAATTCAATCAAATCAGCTCTGCTCTGTTTATCAATAGTCCTGACAAACCTTTCGTGGATCTCTCTCTTTCCTGATAAATCTACTTCAATTTTATCGGATTCGTCAAGTAAACCAGTCAAAACAAAACCATGGTCTGTGAGCAGATGCACCTCTTTGAATCCGTTGTTAAGCAATTGATCAATTTTCTCAGCAAGTACCTTTTCAAATTCTCCAAAAAGCTTTATTGCCCCCATCTGCAATGTCTCACCGGCACTGTCAATGTCTTTGTAAGTCAATACCAGATAATCTGAATTTGTGCCGGGATTAACCGATTCAAGGCTTAGAAAATCAATATTCTTCCCCGTAAGGCTACACAATCTCTTTTCACGGTCTCTGTGTAGAGGCAAAACTTCATCATTCCCAACATACAGAGCACTCATATTATGCTCTGTTTCAGATGGCATATCTGCGAGCATTGTTGTAGATTGAACCCTGTATTTACTATTTAACCGAGATGCCACATAGTCTGCAATTTCATATCTAAGCCCATCACCAACAATTACAGCAATACCTGGTTTGGCCTGTTTAAAAAGGGTTACGAGGCAACCTTGCTGGTTATTCTCATATTCATTAGCTACATCGTACCAATGTTGCAGTAGTTCATGATTCAGACTTTCATAATGCTCCTGAAGAGGCCTTAAAATATCTTTATCCTGCATGAACACTGAATAGAGATTTCTGATTGCCCTATCTGTTTTGTGAAAATCCGAAGTATAGAAAGAGACTACTTTTTCAAACGAATTGCACAAAGCAAGTGGCTTATTATCAAACTCAAAGAGAGTGATGATATCACTCCACCAGGAAGGAATGAACCTATGTGTTTGTCTGCCTCTTAATCTTCGTTTAATTTTATCTAGCTTCTCTTTTACATACGAATGGTCTCTGAAGTTCTCAACAATATGGCGCAATTGGATGTGATCTATTTCTACGAAACAATGATCTGGATGGACATTCCAGATATTAAGAGATTTATCTGGTTTATATGTATCTATATATCTCTGCAATGAAGAGGAGTATGTATTGCTATCCAGCCATTTATAATATATACTGAGCAACTCCGGCTTCACATCATTACTTAATAACTCATCAAACAGTAATGTAGTAACCTCCCTTGCTAATGTTTTTGGAGGTTTGGACATATAAGGTGATCCAAGCAGCTCAAAGAGCTTCTCTTCAAAAAGGCGTCTTATATCTTCTGCTTTTGATTTGAAATATAAGTCCGGATTGTCAAGAAAAGGAAGTAACTCATCATCAATAGACATCAGTTCTTCCAGATTCTGCAGTATTCTCTTCCACCATGCAATGTCTTTACCAACACCTAGCTTTGCTGCTGTAAGCAATAGAGGATTCTCCATAGCTACCTGCATCCCTGTATTTGAAATCAGTTTTTTTCTAATCCACTCTGCAGGATTTGTCAAATCAATACTACCATGGGTAAAACAATAGTCAAATAAGAAACTGAGCTTACTCTTTTCCCTGATTACATAAAATATTACCTTTTCATCTATAAGTTCGCTCTCCGCTTTATAGCGAAGGAGTAACTCCTCCTTAACAGTCTGCCATTTTTCTCTTAAGGTTCTATCGGTTTGTAAAACAATATATCCTTTAAGTTTTGCAAGCTCAATTAAAAACTCACACTTTCCGCAAGGGTCAATAACAACAGCTCTTTTATGTTGATCTAAGCTCTTCTCAATATCCTGTAAAAACCATTTATCTGTCATATTCTATTGTAAGTTTCTAATTACTAATAAAATTATTTTCCTGCCAAAAATGCTCTGCCACTTTCTGTAATAACATATTTGTTATCTGGGTCAGTGGGAGTCTCCGGTATTGTCAGGACAACAAAACCCGCTTCCCTTAGAGGTTTTAAATATTTATCCCTGAAAGTTTTTTCATTTTTATAATTGAAGGCTCGTATAATGTCCTGAAATTTTACCGGAACTGTACACAAACTAAGGATTCCTATAAGATACCAAACTTTTTTTCTTAGGAGCTCGGTACATTTTTGATTCCAGCTGGGTACCGATTCAATTTTATTTTTCTCGTATACCTGATTATCAGGCCAATCAAGAACAGGTAACTTGGTACCTTTTTCATGCCAGCTGGGTACCAAATGTAAAATCAGTTCTTCCCAGGAGGTCATGTTAAGGGAAGGTGGCAATGCTACTCCATCTAAACCAACTTTTAAATTTTCTGCGAATACATCTTCAAACCCCATCCACTTTAACCATTTCTCTGTAAACGCACCCATCGACACAAAAACCAAAGGTATTTCGGTTACAAAAGTGTCATTCTCAAAAAACACTGGCTTTGCTCCCGGAACATATAGCGGCAGATATTTATTAGTATTTCTAATACCGGATCCAATCTCATCTGTCCATCCAAAGGCTGAGAAAAACTTGCGAATATTTGGATTCTTGGGATAAGGGTTAAATCCTGTAGAATCAATCATACCATGAAACAATGGTTTATTAGGATTAGTAATCTGAACAGAAGTTTCTGTGATGATAATTTCTGAAGATAGCGCACTGGTATACTCTCTGTGAACAATAACGTTACCAATAACTTCACGAAATATCTTATCTCGTAAATCTATTCTCTGATCGCCTTCTGTATAGAATTTTTCCGGCAAATGCTTATTTATAAACTCTTTTAGCGAAAGATAGGTGTCGATAAGGTTTGTTCTTAATGGTGGATTAATTCTATCGTCATACCTGTCTTTATTCTCTTTACGAACCATCGCCTCTACTTTGTAGGCCGGCAATAAACTCTGAATAGTGCGATCCTTTCCAAATATCAATGCAGCAGCCAAAGTAAGTCCTTCCTGACCTGTTTGATAATCCTTTCGCCAAAGTGTAGCATCTTTCAACATTTGTTCTTTATCTACCATTAGCCATGGATGATCACTTCTGTTATTACGAATCAATGTATACGCCTTATCAAACAATACATTATCCAGATCACCCATAGAAAGGTGAGGATAAATTTGGGTCTCTGTAAAAAAGCCTCTTTTCCTTAAATATAGATCACTTATTTTTTGGTGATTATCAGTTATATCGATATCAGCCTCAAACGAACGATAATATACTATCCCGGCATGATTATGCAACTGACTGCTGGACTCAATCCTAAGTACCAATACTAATCCATCGGGATGTTGTACATCTATTGGCTGGATATACAGAGGTGGATTAATACAGTCTCTTGAATTAAGAGATGTAATGATATCTTTTGTTAACTGAGAGGCAGCATTAGGGTCAATACCCGTGACAATTCCATTATCATCGACACCAAGCAAAATTGTTCCACCATCTGTATTTGAAAAACTGACAACGGTTTCAAACAACGACCCAGGGATTGAATTTGTAGCCATTTTAAATTCAATCCGCAGTCCTTCTCCTTGGTTAATTATATTTTGCAATTCAATTAATTCCATAACATTAATTTACCAGTCTGCATTTAAATATTTTTGTAATTGAGTAGCCTTTAAAACTTCTGCCCTAAGCATACCCTTCTTTTGTAATGGAGCTATATTCTTACCTACACCATCATCCAGCTTAGGATTATATCCCTCTGCAATAAGTTCGTCTATCTTTTTGGTAAATGTTTCAATCTCCTTAACCTGATTACGAATTTGCTCTTTCTCGTTTTGTGCTTGCGCTGTATTTACATCCTGTAACTGAATTTGGCGGTATTCTAAGTTTTGAACTCTTTGGCTTATGTATTGCGATTTGAGTTTGAACAGGCTGTCTCTGTTCCATTTGTATATGAGTATATACGCTTCAAAGCCCTGATAATGACCACTGCTTAAATGCCAGATAAATGGAGTTTTAGGCAAGTGACGGAATAAGTTCAATAAGTTTCCCAAGTCATCAAAGAAATAATGTTCCAAATACTCGTTGATGGTATGTCCAAGCAACGTATCCAAAGCCATATATTGCGCAGAAGTAAAGCCATTATTCAAACAATGTTTCTCTAAGCGTTGGCTCAATGCATCCTCTCCGGGCAGACCTACTAATGGTATGATGCCGTCTTCGTCTTGTTGTAAGAGAGTGCGGATAGCATCTGCCAAAAACTCCATGGCAATTTCGGCTGCACGGGCTTGAGGTACGATATTGGCTTCTTTGAACCAATACCATACATTAATAGGGTTTATCTGATGGCGTATGCAGAACTCTTCCAAATCGTTGTTACTTTGGTAAAGCGTGACAAAACCTTCTTTGATTTCCCTGATTTGCTGTTCGTCAAAAGTTGTTGTGCTGAGGTTTTGAATTTGCTCCGTTACAATAGCAAGCGGATTTTCCAATTGAGCTAAAAAAGCTTCTTTAGCCTCTATCAAAACCGGCAATGACCCAATGGATTTGCCCATCTTGCTTTCTACCTGCTCCCTGTCAGCATTGCTGAGTTCATATACTTCAAAAATGAGTTCGTTGATGATGGCTTCATTGATGAGTACATGTGTAAGTTGTGCATTTTCATAGTTGAGGTAAGCCAATACACGGTCTTTGAGGGTTGCACCTTGAAAGGCTAATAAAGGGCTTTGGCCGAAGTTGATTTCAAAAACCCTGAAAGAACAAAGGTGTTTTTTAGATTCTATGTTTATACCTGCAAGATTTGAAATATCATCTTCATCTTCCTTTAAAGGAATAACAAAAGGTATTCTTTTTAAATCGCCAACCTGTGTATTTACTGTAGGATTTAAACAGTCGGCAACATAAAATGACAATGTTGAATTAACGATAGCTAATAATGTATTGATAGATACATCATTTTTGGGGAAAATACAAGAACCACCTACATCGAAAATGAAATTTTTAGGGAGGTATCGAAAAGAAACACCTTTTGAACCACTCGCTGAATATGTTATTCCTTCTTTTAAATAAAATTCTTCGTTTCGTAAAATTGCTTTGTCACAATTCCTAAGTTCATATCCATCGTTTAACCAATTTAACTGAAGCCACAAATTCCCGTACCACTTATTAAAAGGACCACCTTTTGCATAACCAACCCATTTTTTCTTGTCTAAATCGTATTCTTTTGAAATGTCATTTGAATTTAGCTCCCACCAAAATCTAACGAATTGCTCGTTACTTCCAGAGTTAATTCCAACTTTAACATCTGAAACAGTTTCCAAATTATCACCCTTAAACTTCTCCCTAAACCCATCGCTGATCCAATAGATAAAAGGCCAGCCTTCAATGATTTTGAATTTTTCCTGGGGGAGGGTATAAATATGCTTGTCATGGATTCCATTGATTAAATTCTTGTAGGCATTAAGAAAAAGTTCTTCTTTATTAAGTTTTCCGTGATAAGCTTGAAAATTAAAAAACAAAGATTCTCCTTTTGGCTTTTCAGTTTTTCTATAAATCGAAGAAGCAGCATAAACAACCACATAATTTGTCATGAATACTCCACCAAGCCCCAAGTCACTAATTATTTCAATTTTCGAATTGCTCAACAGGAATTTACGAACATCTTCAAATGTTTTAATGTACATAAATGTCATTGGCTGAATTGAAGCATATAAGCCATTTTCATTTAATAACTCAAAACATCTTTTAATAAAGGTCACATAAAGATTTGTGCTGAAATTATATGGCTTTTTGTAATTGGCTTCCACAAATTTCTTGA
>PHDP01000017.1 GCA_002842655.1 Bacteroidetes bacterium HGW-Bacteroidetes-14 | reverse complement strand
GTTAACACTGCAGAAAAGACCCGCCGTCACTGCATGCAGCTGGAAAACTGCAACTACGATTTCTTTGAAATGGCTACCCTCAATATGGCTCAGCAGGGGCTTTTCGGAGAGATTGTACATGCTGAGGGAGCATATATTCACGATCTCAGATTTCTGAATTTCAACGACACAACCGGTTACTGGAAAATGTGGAGGCTTAAGCACAATGCTGAGGAGAACGGAAACCTCTATCCTACACACGGTCTTGGCCCAATATGCCACATTCTGAATATTCACAGGGGTGACAGAATGGATTACCTGGTATCTGTTTCAACAGACCAGTTTGGTATGACAAGCTATGCAAAGGAGAAATTCGGCCCAGATTCTGAATATGCAAAAATGGAGTACAAAAACGGTGATATGAACACCTCTGTGATTAAGACAGCAAAGGGTAAAACCATGATGATTCAGCATGATGTCACAAGTCCGCGTCCATACAGCAGGATTCATATGGTAAGCGGAACAAAGGGCTTTGCCCAGAAGTGGCCGCGAAAGGGAATTGCCCTGGAACCAAATGGTCACAGCTATCTTAGTGACACTGCAATTGACTCACTGCTTGCAGTATATGAGCACCCGATTGTTAAGGAGGTGGGCATTAAGGCAAAAGAGGTTGGCGGACACGGCGGAATGGATTTTATTATGGACTACAGGCTTATCTACTGTCTGAGAAATGGTCTGCCGCTTGATCAGGATGTATACGATGCAGCAGAGTGGAGTTCAATAAGAGAGCTCTCATTCATCTCTGTTGCCAATAGCGGAATGCCTGTCAGGGTTCCGGATTTTACAAGGGGAGCGTGGGATAAACTTAAGGGTGTGAAGTATTACACTAAGCAGTAATAAGCGAATCCATACTTTCAAGCAACCTTATCTGAGCCCTTGCCCGGATAAGGTTGTGTTTTTCATATTCAACCCTGTAATATTTGTCTCCGTTCAGGTAGTCATCCAGAAACCTGACAGCCTGTTCGTAAGTGAGCAGCTTTGGCCCGAAAGGGAGCGACTCCAGCTCCTCATGTGTGAGAAAGCCTTCAGTCACCTCCTTAAATCCCTTTAGAAATCCTTTGTAGATATCAAGGTCCAGCCCTACATTATCAAGGTTTTTATCGTCCTCTTTACCTCTGTTTGCACCTGAGCGGATTGCATCTCCCACATCGTAGCAGATATAGCCTGGCATAACTGTATCCAGATCAATTATGCAGAGGACCTCCGTCTCTGCGCCGGCAGAGTTTGCATCGAGCAGCACATTATTGAACTTAGTATCCTGATGAACCACTCTAAGCGGCAATATGCCCTCCCTGCCCATCTCAACAATTTTTGAGAACTCTTCTGCCCGTCCCAAAAGGTATTGAGCCTCACTCTTAACCTCTTCATACCTCCTGCAGGGATTCTCTTTAACCCTGTTTCTGAGGCTCTCTATCCGCATTGGAGTGTTGTGAAATCCCGGCAGAACTTCACAAAGGGTCTCACCCGGAAAGTCGCTAAGCAGTTTGTGAAAATTACCAAAGGCACGCCCTGCAACCTTTGCCATCTCAGGAGTATCCATCCTCTCATGAGAGATAGTGTTCTCAATGAAGAGGAACATTCTCCAGAAATTTCCATCCCCGTCTTTCTGATACAGACTTTTATCATCAAATTCCACAGGTGTGAGAACCCTTCTCTTGATATCCGCAACACCCTGCTCAGAGAGTTTTCTCCTGATATGGTCTGTTACCAGTTTTATATTATGCTGAAGTCCCTCTACATCCCTGAAAATAGCGTGGTTGATTTTCTGAAGCAGGTAAGCGGGATTTTGAGGATTCTCGGAAGTTAGTTTGTAGGTTTTATTTATCAGGCCGTTCCCGAATGGAACTGCGCTGTATCCGGCAGGTATAAATGGAAGGTTGAGCATTGAAAAATCTGTTTCTCCAAATATAGCTTATTATTTCCAGCCAATGATATCCGCTATCTCAAGAATTACTTTGCTGATTTTGTCCAGCCGCCTCGGGAGCCGGCCCATCTTTTCGATTCTGGCCCTGAGGCGGGCGGCGAGCTCTTCCAGAGGCTCGCCACCCGCCTTCACACTCGCAGCAATCTCTTTTCCAAGTTTCGTAATTAATTCCCGTTCAATATTCCGCAGATCAACCGCCGCTTTGTCATATGCTGCAAGCTTCTCTTTTCTGCCAAGAGAGGCTGCCATACAGCGCAGCTCATCAACCTCAGCAATTGCTCTTCTGGTATCTTCAAGTTTTTTGATTGCCGGGTTTCCGTTGCTTTTTGCAGATGATTTATATTGATTGTTGAATAATGATTTTTTATCCATAACTGCGGGTTTTAATTGTTGATTTTACGGATTGCCTTACCGGCTGCCTTTGAGAGGCTCTGAACCTCTGTAATGAACTCGTCAATTTGCAAGCGTGCCTCAGTGAAGCTCTTTTTTCTCATTATTTCTGCCGCCATTTTTGAGTGTGCCCTTCTGAGAGATCTTACTGCACTCACTGAGGATTTTCTGATCTCTTCAAGAGAACCGGCCCTCTCCATAAGATTGATATAGCGTCTGTCTTCTGAGATGTTTTCATAAGGTCTGGTCATTTTAAGAAATGCAAGATAGTTGCTCTGAAGCCCCTCCCTCTCATTTTGAATGAGAGCCCTGATTTCACTCCCGGATAGAATCTCTGCAAGGTTTTCGCTAAGTACAGAGATGAGAGTGTCACCCTCCGAGATAAACTCCCTTAGCGCTTTGGTTCTGGCATTGTGAGCACTCAGTTCTGCCCCGTATCCAACAATTTTTCCCGCAGTAGCAGTTATCCCGACCGGCAGTGGCCTCGATAATCTGTAGCTGTTAAAGGATTCTATGAGAGAATCAAGAGCTCTTCCGGCAGATCTGAACTCCCTGCCCGGGTCGGCGACACGATTGTCATGCGAGAGCGAGGCAAGTGCACGGGAGTACTTCTGAAGAATTTTGAGCGAAGCGTCCAGCCCGGCAGAAGAGGAGGCTGCATTTTTAGAAATAGAGTAGGTCGCATTCAGCTCAGAATGCCTCAAAACCGGATTTTCAAGAGTTACTGCATACCAGATTCCCCGTTCTTTGCGAATCTCTGCCATTTCGCTGCCTATGAGCGAGGGATATGCCGATAAACTGTCGCATGCTGCGGCAAATTCATTAACACTTTTAAGCTGACTGCGGGAGAGCGAGGCGCAGCCCTGCGCAAGCAGCAGTATTGCAACCGCAATAAAGAGAAGAGCGGCTGCAAGGTTATTAACCTTACCGCCGCTCCTGATAATATTTACAAAATTCCGAATCGTTTTGTTCATAATTAAGTATTTGGTACTCAAATATAAACAAAATATTTTAGAATTTAATACCAATTATAATTCCCGATCTGATTCCTGCCCACGGACCAGTTATATCTACCTTCACGCTGTTTGCGGTAACAGTTGCTGTCTGTTTAACCATTGGAATCTCCAGGCTCTCTATCTCCTGCTTGAGGTCTGCCTGACCATCTGCAGGAATAGGTTCGCTTGGAAGCCCGTCCAGAACTCCGCTGCTTACTCCGTATGCAGGGCCAAGAATCCACCAGTCAAGTGAAACATATTTTCCAAGAGCCCACTGTGCTCCAAACATGATTCCTCCTGTGTGGGAAGCAAGGTTTCCTGCCAGCTTGATGCTTTTCTCCGAAGGAACACCTCCCTCATCAACTTCAAATGTAATGTCAACATTGTTTACATCATAAGTGGCGTACCTGTAGTATGGCGCAATGTAGAAGCCGCGTCCGTAACCCTTTTTACCAAGGTAAAAGCGGATTTCTGGAGTGATTGCATAGTTTGCCATCTGGGCATGGTTAAGAATGTTGATTGGTTCCTGGTCTTCAAAATTTGCCATGTCAATAATCTTGTCCTTAAACGGGATTGTTGTGTAAGGCATTAATCTGAATCCGATTGCAGCAGAGACTCTTTTTGAAAGCACTCTCTCATACTGGATTCCGTAGTTTTTTAAGAAGAGAGAGGTTAAATTAACTTTTACGAAATTCATCTGATGTTTTTCAGATGCCTTTTGCGCAAACACACCCGGTGTAATGAGCAAAAGTAAACCTGTAAGTAAAAGAAGCTTTTTCATGGTTTTAGATTGTTAGTAATCTGAGATAAATTTACTACAAAAAAATATGAAACAAGCTAATTTTAAAGGATTTTTGCAGTATTACCCCAAAAATGTAAAAATATTTGTAATTTTAGAGACGGAATTTAATGAAAATTACACTTTCTCAGCTATGAAAACCCTAAAAACCAAACTCATTCTGCTTTTCTTACCACTTATGATTTTAAATTATAACAACAAGGCACTTGCTGCAGTGAATATTGTACCTAAACCTGTATCTGTAACAGAGAAACCGGGGATGTTTGTAATAAACTCCAATACTAAAATACTCTTTAATTTTTCAGACGAACATAATGAAAATATTGCTGCGCCTGTAAATTCTCACATATCCAGATTCTATGGAATGAATCCGCTCTCTGTGGGAATAGCATCAAAACAGCAGTCAAATTCAATATATATTTCGCTAACAAAGAATCCGGCCATCCGTCCTGAGGGGTACCTGCTCGAAGTTGGCAAAGGCGGGGTCACAATTGAGGCAACAACTCATGCCGGACTCTTTTATGCCGTCCAGTCACTTATTCAGCTTATGCCTTCGGAGGAGGTGAAAATGGAGAAGACAGGTGTTCCGTTTGTTTCCATAACCGACTATCCAAGATTTGAGTGGAGGGGCCTTCATCTGGATGTTTGCCGTCACTTTATGCCAAAGGAGTTTGTCCTGAAATATATAGACTATATGGCTGTTCATAAACTCAATACTTTTCACTTTCACCTTACAGAGGATCAGGGCTGGAGAATTGAAATTAAAAAATATCCAAGACTTACAGAGGTTGGCTCAAAAAGAAAAGA
Source organism: Bacteroidetes bacterium HGW-Bacteroidetes-14 (assembly GCA_002842655.1). Classification (GTDB taxonomy): domain Bacteria; phylum Bacteroidota; class Bacteroidia; order Bacteroidales; family UBA932; genus Bact-08. The sequence continues at coordinate 19,756 of PHDP01000017.1, read as the reverse complement.
GACAATCATGGGAAGAGGTAACGAGGCAGTGAAACTCTATGACGGTAAGCCTCACGGCGGTTTTTATACTCAGGAGGATATAAAGGAGATTGTAGCCTACGCTGCAAAAAGATATGTAACAGTTGTTCCCGAAATTGAAATGCCGGGTCACGCCCTGGCTGCTCTTGCCTCATATCCTGAGCTTGGCTGCACAGGCGGCCCGTATGAGGTATCAACAAAATGGGGTGTTTTCAAAGAGGTGATGTGTGCCGGAAAGGAGAATACATTTGAGTTTTTGCAAAATGTAATGGACGAGGTTGTCGCACTCTTCCCTTCAAAGTTTATCCACATAGGAGGCGATGAGTGCCCTAAAGAGAGCTGGAAGGAGTGTCCCGACTGTCAGCAGAGAATAAAGGAGCTTGGCCTTAAGGACGAACACGAGCTTCAGAGCTGGTTTATTACCAGAATGGAGAAATACCTGAATGCAAAAGGAAGGAATATTATAGGATGGGACGAAATCCTTGAGGGAGGACTGGCTCCTAATGCAGCAGTTATGTCCTGGAGGGGAGAGGCAGGCGGAATAGCCGCAGCAAAGGAGAAACACATGGTTGTCATGTCGCCGGGAACACATTGCTACCTTGACCATTTCCAGGGGCCAAAAGAGACTCAGCCTCTGGCTATAGGCGGATTCACCCCTCTTGAGAAGATCTACTCATACGAACCTGTACCTGCAGAGCTCTCTGCAGAGGAGGCAAAATATGTGATGGGGGCTCAGGGCAATGTCTGGACAGAGTTTATGCCGAATCCCGCCCATGTCGAGTATATGGTTTACCCTCGTGCAGCTGCTCTGGCAGAGGTGGTGTGGTCACCAAAGGAATCCCGCGACTACAAAAACTTTAAGGAGAGAATGGAGAAGATGGTTCTCAGGTATTACACCTACGGAATCAACTTCTGCCGTCTTGAGTTTCAGAAGTAAAGGAAATTTAAGCCGGTCAGTTACCGGCAACAGCCAGTGGATAGTTTACAAACTAAATAGCTCCGGGTATTAATTAAATTCATTTATTATGAAAAAACTGTTATTCATTGCTTTGGCAGGATTGCTTGCCTTTGCAGGGTGCAAGCAGGCACAACCTGAGAAAACTATTGCAAATCTTAAATGGGCTTATGAGAAAGAGCTGACTGCCAGCGTAAGGTATGCTGCTTTTGCCCTCAAAGCACAGGAGGAGGGCAATGAAGCTGTCGCAAAACTATTCAATGCTGTTTCAAAATCTGACGGAATCCACGCAGAGAATCACCTTAAGGCTCTCGAAGCTCACGGTGTTACAATGGGAGAGGTTACACCTCAGTTCGAGAACCTGACAACTGCAGAAAATCTGGAGAATTCAATCAAAGGCGAAACTATTGCAATTGAGGAGAAATTCCCTCAGTACCTTGCCGAGGCTGTGGAGGAGAAGGTAGATGAGGCAAAGCTCTCATTTCTGTGGGTAATTGAGACAGAGAAGGCTCACCATGTTTTCTTCACAAAGGCGCTGGAGTCACTCAAAGCAGCTGCAGATGCAACTCTTCCGGCAGTTGTCCTGCCAGAAGGTTATGCTGTCTGCCCTAAGTGCGGTCATATCTATGATGTCGCTGCACAGGAAGATACTTGTGCTTTCTGTGAGACAGAAAAGGCATCGTTCCTTATTTTCTGACCAGAGGCTATAACGCCTCCCGAACCATAAGTTCACGGAAGAAGATTGCATTCATGAACAATCTTGAACTTCCTAGCCAGTAAGCTCTGAAGTATGGTTCATCCGAGAAATATACTACACCCTTTCCGGTTAAGATGGCAGGTGTACTTTTAAACATGTCTGAATAGCGTGTCTGAAGGTACCCTGCCATCAGCGGACTGGCAGTATATCTGACAGGAGTCACATATCTGCTTTTTGGCTCTGCAATTACAATATCTCTGCTTTTAAACAGCGGAATCTCTGTGCTTTCAAGTCCAAATGCAACAGGGTTTGTAACATCAATTGCTGCATTCATTATAACACCATTAACCCTTGATGTCTTTCTAAGGTCGAGGTACTCTTCGTATGTGCCCTGTTTAGTTGTGTCACCTGCAGATTTCTCCCTGACGCTCTCAATATTTGAAATGCCCAATTCATTAGTGGTTCTGTATGCAGTTCCCGTCGCAATGATTGTATTGCCATCCCTCTTTGCCCAGGCAGAGAGCAGTGCTGTTGCCTCTTTGGTCATTCTGAGGGCACTGTTTATCACAATAACATTGTATTTATCCAGATTGATACTTTCAAAAGAGTCCCAGTCAATAAGTGAAACAGGGATTCTGTAGCGGACATCCAGCAGATGCCACAGTTCGCCGGCACTTCCGTAAGATGCTCCCTTGCCTGTTAAAATCGCAACTGAAGGTTTTGAGATAACCCTGAAGTGGCTGCTTCCGGGATCTGTGTCGCCCGCACTCTGTCCTGCCTCGCAGCTGTAAATTTTCAGATTTTTATTTCCGGTTTCATTCAGTGCCTCATTGATTATTCTGTTAACCTCCTGAGGAGACATTTTCTGTTCAACCACAGGTATGCTGATGGTCCCCCTTGAGAACTCCCTCTCAGCTCCCTCTGCATAAAAGCTGAAGGGCTTGTCACAGCTTTTCACAATGATTCCCTTGTCCATAAGGGAGTAGAGAAGCCTGTATGAGGAGTAGTCGTTCATCTCCATGAAGTAGACATAGTTACTCAGTTTAACCGCATCGATGCTCTTGCCCTTTCTGATCTGCTCTGAGCCGGCAATCTCAGCTCCTGCAATTTTTGCCTGGTCACGAAGTTCGGCGTAGCGGATGTTCATAGCCAGCGGAACTGTCCAGGCAGAAATATCGTAAAATGTGGTGTCCCGGAAGGTTGTCAGCCTTTCAAACATTGTCTTTACAACAGAATATTGCTGCTGCATGGCAGGTACAACCCATGCACTTCCCGGCTCAAAGCTTTTTCCGTTAATTGTTACAGCCTTTGTTAGTTCATGAACCTTTATATCGTGTGCCCTTAGCATGTCAATGAACTCCAGACTTAGCGAAATGTCCTTTTTGCTTCCAAAAACATATCCCTTAACCGGATCTGCCTCAGCCATCTTTTTTCTTTCTGCAAAAAATCTGCGCTGGAAATCGAGCAGCTCTGCTTTAAGTTCTGTCGAGGCCATAAGTGCAGATATTGAGCAGTAGACCTGATTTCTCACCATTGCCGCAAGAGTTATGGTTATGCCGTTTCTCTCCCTTGTCACACCTCTTGGATTTGGCTGTTCGTAAAGGATTCCGATTGCGCCGGAGAGGTCGGGGAGGGTAGAGCCCTTTCCTGTGTAGAAGTCGTCAAAATCCTCTTTCGAAAAGTGCATGGAGCCAATTTTTCCAAGCATCTTAGAGTGGTATGCCGATATCTTTTTTGTCAGCAGCCAGTTTTCGTCAGGTATAAGCGGATTTGTACTGTTTCTGATTCCGGGTGAGAAGAATGTGCCGGTGGCGTTACCCTGCTCGTGGTAGTCATTTACCATCGCCGGAAGCCATTTGTAGAATACTTCAAGCCTGCTTTTGCTCTCCGGGTGCTGTGCGGGCAGCCAGTCGCGGTTAAGGTCAAACCAGTAATGATTTGAGCGGCCGTTTGGTGCAGGCTCCCTGAACTCTCTTGCATTCTCGTCGCTGTTTGGGGTCAGGTTTTTGTTTGTGTTTACCCAGTTTGCATAGCGGTTTCCGCCATCCGGATTGATTGAGGGAACCAGAATTATCAAATTGTTTTGCAGTATGTTTTTAATAAATTCATCCTCTGAGGCGGCCAGCATATATGCCACAATCACAGATGCATTCATCCCTGTTGCCTCGTTGCCGTGGACGCTGTATCCAAGCCAGTTTACAACCGGCATATTCTCAAGGTCCAGTTTTCCTGAAAGCTCCGGCTTTGCAATCTCCAGATTCTTCTCCCGGATCTTCTCCCTGTTTTTTATATTTTCCGGAGTTCCAATGAACATGTAGAGCATCGGGCGATTTTCGTAGGTTCTGCCGGATTCGAGAATTTCAATTCTGTCCGATAATCTGTCGAGTTCCCGCATATATGAGACAAGCTGATCGTATGTGATATGCTGTGTCCCCGTTTCAAAGCCAAAAAACTTTTCAGGAGACGGGATGTTTTCGTTAAATGTTCTGATATTTTCGGGAAGGTAGTAGTTAATGTCAAACCTTTGTGCAAACAATACAGGTATTGCAAAGAACAACAATGCAACGAGCGTAAGGGTGCGTTTCATATTTTTAAGTTTAAGTTTCAGATTTTATTTGGAAGATTTTTGCCAGAATTCACGCTGGAGGGACATGGTGGCTTTATCGGCCTTGACGGTTTTGATAACCTCTGCGAGCTGATTTATTTTCTGCTCCATTATGATTTTTCCCAGCTCTGCCGATGCTCCGCTTGCCTCTCCGGCATAGTGGTTTGGATATTTGGAGTACCACCAGATAGCAGTATAGGCATTAGGCAGGTTCAGCCTCTTCTGCTCTTCCCCCGATTCTGCAGTGGCTCTCTCCATCTTTACAAGATCTGGTCTGATTGCAAGCATGGTTGAAGATTCACCCTCGTCTGCATGTCCTCCGGTTTTGCTCTTTCTCATTGAGCTGATAACCTTCTGGGTTTCGGCGTCAACGGCGGGGGTGAAGAGATAGAGCGAATAGTCGCGCTCTTTTGCCAGCTGAGTCTGGCAGAAATACTGAAGAAAATATGTGTTGCCCCCGTGGCCGTTTACAAAGATAATTTTCTTGATTCCGTTTCTGGATATCTCCCTGCAGGTCTCCTCCAGCAGATTGTAAAGCATGTCGGGGCTGTAGGCAATGGTTCCGGGCTGATGCATTGCCTCAAATATCTGTCCTGCAAAATAGAATGGATATACAATTGCATACTCTTTTTGAGCCGCCCTTAGTGCACTCTCCCTTGAAGTAAACACATCTGTTCCCAGTGGCAGGTGCTGCCCGTGTTTTTCAATCACACCCATTGGAATAATGCAGACTCCTTCTGATTGCTTCACTGCTATCTCAAAATCTGAGGATGTCAGCTCCTCCCATGCGGCAGGAATTGGTTTGATATTCTGATTTGATCCGGCTTTTTGTGCAAACGCAGATTGCGCGCCTGTTGACAGTGTTGCGGCAATCAAAGCTACAACAGCAATTGAAGTTGTTTTCATGGGGTTTAAGTTGGTTAGTGTAAAAATAGAGAAAAAAGCAGAAAATTGAATACCGGATGATAAAATTCTTAACTTTAAGAAATTATCTAATTGTTGTAATTATGAACTTTTTGTATTTGTTAATTCCGGCTGTGGTGATATTTTTTGCCGCGGGAATCAGAATCGTAAGGCCTACTCAGAGAGGACTCATTGAGAGACTCGGTAAATACAGCAGATTTGCAAATCCGGGATTTCACTGGATAATTCCAATAATTGACAGAATCTTTGTGGTAAATGTGACTGAGCAGATGGTAGACGCAGAACCTCAGGAAATTATAACAAATGACAACCTTAATGCGAGCGTGGATGCCCAGGTTTACTTCCGGGTAAAATCAGATGAGGAGAGTGTTAAGGGATCAATTTACAATGTAAACAACTTCAGATGGCAGATTGTAAATCTTGCAAGAACAACCCTTCGTAACATAATTGGTACTCTTACCCTTAAATCTGCAAACAGCGAAAGGGGCAAGATTAATGCAGAGCTTTACAAAACACTGCATACCGAGACCAAAGGCTGGGGTATTGAGATAGTAAGAACAGAACTTAAACAGATTGACCCTCCAAAGGATGTGCAGGAGACCATGAACAAGGTTGTAAAGGCAGAGAACGAAAAGATTGCAGCCATTGACTCAGCTACTGCCGCAGAGACTGTTGCCGATGGTGTTAAAAGGGCTAAAATTAAAGAGGCAGAGGGTGTTAAACAGTCAAAAATCCTCAATGCAGAGGGTGAGGCCGAAGCAATCAGACTTGTAAACGAAGCCGCAGATAAGTATTTTATAGGAAATGCACAGCTTCTCAAAAAGCTGGAAACACTTGAGGCTTCGCTTGAGAAGAACTCAAAAATTATCATTCCGGCAGGCTCTGAAATAGTGAATGTTATTGGAGAAATGGCAGGGGTTCTTCCTCTCGAAAAGAAAGAAAAAACTAAAGTGTAATTATTTTCAGCTATATTTACGGAAAAATTTGAATGAGTAACTTTTCTATCGGGAACCTGCAACTATCGGTTCCTATTGTGCAAGGAGGAATGGGAGTTGGTATTTCTTTGAACGGACTGGCATCTGCTGTGGCAAATGAGGGAGGCGTGGGTGTAATTTCAGCCGCCGGTCTTGGTCTGCTGTACCGCGATTTTTCCAAAAATTATAACGAAGCATCAATCTTCGGACTTACCGAAGAGTTAAGAAAGGCAAAGGAGAAGGCAAAAGGGGTTATTGGCGTAAACATAATGGTTGCCCTTACCAATTTTGCAGATATGGTCAAGACTGCAATTTCTGCTAAGGCAGATGTGATTTTTGCAGGAGCCGGACTTCCGCTCGACCTTCCGTCGTTTCTTCCAAAAGATTGTAAAACCAAACTGGTTCCTATTGTTTCATCAACAAGGGCCGCACTTATCATTTGCGAAAAGTGGATCAAGAACTATAACTATATTCCTGATGCCATTGTTCTCGAAGGTCCAAAAGCGGGCGGCCACCTTGGATACAAGGAAAATCAGATTGCAGATGAAAAATTCTCTCTTGAGGAGATTCTTCCTGACCTTGTGAAAAACATTAAAACTGTTGAGGAGCAAAACAACTGCAAAATTCCAATCATTGCAGGTGGTGGAATTTATGATGGTGAGGGAATGAAGAAAATTATTGATATGGGAGCATCTGCAGTTCAGATGGGATCTATCTTTGTAACAACAGAGGAGTGTGATGCTTCTCCTGCTTTTAAGGAGGCATATATCAATGCAACAGAAAAAGATGTTGAGATAATCAAAAGCCCGGTTGGAATGCCCGGCCGCGCAATCTTCAGCAAATTCATTGAGAGTGTAAAAGAGGGAAAGGAGAAACCTAACGGCTGTCCTTACCACTGTATCCGCACCTGCGACTACAATACAAGTCCATACTGCATTATTAAGGCACTCTATAACGCTTACAAGGGTAACTTCTCCAAGGGATATGCCTTTGCAGGGAGTAATGCCTTTAAGGCAGAAAAAATCATGTCTGTAAAGGAGACCATCAAAAATCTGATGGACGGGTTCCGCAAAGGCTGATTCTGAATTGCTCCGGATCTAACAACATTTAGGCAGAGAAAAAGAGAAAGTGCTTCCTTCGCCGGGAGCACTTTTTACCTGTATCTTTCCTCCAAGCAGCTCTACATATGCCTTGGAAATGGAGAGTCCAAGACCTGACCCTTCAAATCCTTTATTGAGCGAGGTGTTTACCTGTCGGAAACTCTCAAATATCTTATCGTGAAACTCTTCAGGAATACCAATGCCTGTGTCTTTAACATAGAAATGTATTCTGTCATTTTCCGGGATAAACCCAAATTCAATTTTTCCGTTCGATGTGAATTTAAATGCATTTTTAAGCAGATTGCTAATTACATCCTGCACTTTGGATGAGTCTGTGCAGAGGTGTTCTTTGTCGTCAGAGCCGGAAGGATTGAAGTACAGCTTGTTTCCTGTAAGATTTGTGTAGGGAAGGAACCTGTCATAAAGGTTCAGACACATATCTTTAAGATTTACAGCCGATATATCTGTTTTCTCTAAGTTGCTCTCAATTTTTGAAATGTGAATTATATCAGACATCATTGACAGCAGGTTTTGTCCGCTTGTGTAAATAATATCTGCATATTTTTTCATTTCTGAAGCCGGGACATCTGTATCCTTAAGCAAATCTGCAAAACCCATGATTGCATTAAGAGGAGTTCTTATCTCGTGAGAAATGTTCTGGAGAAATGCGCTTTTAAGCTTATTACTCTCTTCTGCCTTCTCCTTCGCCTCTCTGTATGCCTCGTTCAGTTTTATAACCTGACTTATATCTTCCTGAAAAGAAATGTATTGTACAATTTCGCCGGCTTCATTAAAAATAGGGGCGACAACAGCATTTGTCCAAACCTTGTTTCCGCTGCGTGTGTTTGTCTGAACCTCGCCACGCCACTCCAGTCCTGAACTTACTGTCCTGTACATATTATCAAATGTGTCGTTATCACTGCTAAATGCAGAAAAATCACGCGCATTCATCCTTATAACCTCATCTTCGCTGTATCCTGTAATTTCACATAACCTGGGATTCACAAAAACCACATCACCTTTAGTATCTGCAATTATTACCATAACAGGGCTCTGTTCAATAGCTTTGTGAAGCATTTTACTATCCCTCTCAAGTTTAATTGTATCTGTAATGTCCCTGATTATTCCGTCAATATGGCTGGGATTCCCATTGTTGTCGTAGAGCAGCCTGGCATTTATTGAAATATGCTTCAGATTGCCGTTTATGTCCTTCATTTTGGAAATAAAATTCCTTGTTTCTCCTTTCTGAAGAATCTCTTTCAGGAAAACATGCCTGTGTGACAAGTCGTAATAGAGATTAAGAATAGACTTCCCCACAAGCTCATTTCTGTCATGTCCAAAGACAGATTTGATTGCAGGACTCAGCTCTACTATGGTTCCGTTAATATCTGTCCGGTAGCAGACATCGGGGATGTTTGCAAAGATTGAACTGTAACTTTCAGTACTCTTGTGCAGAGCCTCGATAATTGCCTTTCGCTCATTTATAACTTCTGAATAGATAATTATTCCGCCCACCAGGTCTTTATCTGAATACCAGGGTCTGGTCTCCCAGTTAGTCCAGAGAACAGTTCCGTCCTCTCTGACAAATGGGTCCTCTTCTCCCCTGAAAGTTTCGCCCGAAAGGCTTCTTGCATGAATATCTTTCCACTTAACGGGAAGATCAGGGAAAACATCGTAATGATGCATTCCGGTAAGGTTTGTTGCAGAAATCTGGTATTGGGAGTAAAATCCGCTGCTCGCGTATATATATCTAAGATTGTTGTCGAGAATTGCAATTGCGCTTTTGCTGTGTTCAATCACATACTTTAACAGGTCTCTGGATGCCATCTGGTGCTCGGGTTTGATTTGGAATTAAAAGGTTTTTTTTAAAGTGAATGTAAGAACATGCGCTCAAAAGCGCACCAAAGCTAATAAATATTGGGCTAAATGCCAAGAGCGACAAAACTATTTCGGAAGGTTATTGTTTAAATAGTGTAAAATATTTATATTTGATAAAAGTAAAGTTATGAAAAGGGTAAAATCAGATAAGTTCGATTTTAGCCTTGCAAGGCGAATGGGATTCTCCCTTTTTGCTGCGATAATAATCGGGGAGATTATTATCATGTCTGTTGTTAACAATATAAATTTTCCTTCTGCCTTTGAACGAACAGTAGCCGATGCTCTGTTACTTGCTTTGCTTGTTATTCCTGTTGTCTATTATATTGTTGTAATACCTCTTCGAAAGCAGATCCGCCTTAAGCAGGAGGCTACAGAGGCTCTCCGCAACAGTGAGGCAAATCTTCAGACAATAATTTACACCATTCCGGATTACGTATGGCTGAAAAGTCCAGACGGCGTTTTCCTCACATGTAACAAAATGTTTACCCGTTTTTTTGGTGCATCAGAACAGGAAATCATCGGGAAAACAGATTATGATTTTGTTGAAAAAGAGCTGGCAGATTTCTTCAGGGCTAATGATATGAATGCTGTCAGGGAAAAGAGGCCGGTAGTTAATGAAGAGTGGATTACTCTGGCAGACGGAGAAAGGATATTGCTGGAAACCATAAAGACTCCGGTTTATAACTCAAACGGTTTATTAATTGGTGTGCTGGGAATAGGAAGGGATATTACAGCAAGACATAATACAGAAAATGAGATAAGGGAAAAAAATGAGCAGCTTCTTAAGATTCAGATTGAGAAGGATAAGTTTTTCTCTGTGATTGTTCACGATGTCAAAACTCCTTTTAACAGTTTTCTTGGGCTTACAGATTATCTGAGTCAGGAGCTGGTTAATCTTCCTCAGGATGAACTCAGGGAGGTTGCATCTGCTCTTAAAAGCTCTGCAGAAAACCTTCATATTCTCCTGGAAGATATGCTTGTCTGGGCAAGGATGGAAAGGGGGATGATTCCTTATAACCCAAGAGAGTTAATACTGGCTCCGGTATTAAAGGAGAGTACTGAGCCGCTTCTTGAACTTGCCTCTTCCAAAAACATTGAACTTAAATGTGAGGTTGAACCTTATGAAACTGTTTATGCAGACAGGTATCTGCTTCAGACAATTTTTAGAAATTTAATCTCTAATGCATTAAAATTCACACATTCAGGAGGTGTGGTTACTGTGTCTGCAGCCAGAAAAGGTGGAATGGTTGAGATTTCTGTACAGGACAGCGGAATAGGAATAACACCTGAGATGAAGAAAAACCTCTTTAAGTTTATGTTTGTAAACAACCGCAAAGGCACAGAGGGTGAGCCAAGTACAGGTCTTGGACTGGTTGTTTGCAAAGATTTTGCAGAGAAAATGGGAGGTAATCTTGATGTTGAGAGCGTGCCGGATTCCGGCTCAAGATTTTTCTTTACGTTACCGGCAAATCATCCGGATAAATAATTTTTCAGATGGCAAACCGCCACACCAGCTTTGCAAGTACAGTTGTGCGGGTGAGCTTAAGTTTATCCCCCTCTGTACTTATATTCTGATTGATAACGAAGTAGAAGAAGCTTCCTATTTTTGGAATCCAGTTTATCCTGTAGTTAAGTAAGATCTCTTTTTCTTCTGTATTCCACTGAGCAAATACATTGGCATTCAGCTTTGGATTGAATGCATATTCTATGCGTCCGCCTATCTCATTTACATTGAATTTCCCCTCAGGAAGCGAGAGGTCATTTTTTGTCCAGTCAATGCCAATATTCAGATGTCTGTTAAGGTTAAGATTCAGAAACATCTCATATTCATTTCTGCGGCCTGTGTAAAATTCACTAAGCCCCATCTCAAATCCGCCGGAGATTCTTCTTCCGTCAAAGGTGTGAAAACCCGCAGCAAATCCTGTCATTCCGTATGTTCCGGCTGGAATCAGAACCTGATCAATCAGCTCAAAATCTTCAAATGGTTTGTCCATTATATGCTGAACAGCAACTCCAAATTCGTCCCCGCTTTTGAGCTCCACACCAAAAGGCATTATCTCTGCCATAAAGGTTTCTGAAACTCCTGTTCTGTCGTTTATATAGTATTCAAAGGCAAATGGCCTGAAGGCAAAATTTCTTACAAAGGATGGCATCTTTTTGAACCGCGGGTTGTACTCCAGTTCTCCGTAAATCCTTTTGTAGTTTGATCTGTTTGAGAAACCCAGCCCCGGCCTGAAGTTTTCGCCTACAGAGTTTATACCGGCTCCAAAGTCCCAGACGTCGTTGGGATAATAGATAAAAGCATGGTAGGTGGCAGTTCTTCCTGAAGTAGTGAACGGGTCTCCGCCTCTGTCTACAGAGAAGGCTCCTGAAACTCCTGTTATAAGATTTTTGTTTCCGAAGAGTTCAGATGTTGAGTATGTGAAGTCACCTCCGTAAACTGCATTGTATGTATCTCCTGTAAACTTTTGTGTTGTGAAGAATCCGACTGTTGACTGTTTAAAAATATCCTGTTTGATTCTGAATGCTGTTGAGTTGGCTGTAGGGATTTCACCATCTGCCGCTGTCTGAAGAGAGATAAATCCAATACTGGTTTTATCAATTTTTCCGAATAACCTCACTCCGCCAAGCACAGGAACAGCCTTATCTCCCTCAATCCCTATTTTTCTGCTGTAAAATACACTGGCATTTGCAATACTCATATCGAAATAGCTTCTTCCCTCAAGGAAAAACTGGCGCTTCTCAGGATAATAGAGTGAGAAGCGAGACAGGTTCACCTGCCTTCTGTCTGATTCAACCTGCGCAAAGTCTGTGTTTAATGTCAGATTCACCTTCATGGTAGGGCTGATGTCATAGTTCACCTCGCCTCCAACTTTGAATGTTGTGTTTGTCTCACCACCTGCCCTCTCTATACCTGCAAGGATATATGGTTTTATCTCCAGCTTCTCCTTCTGTTTTATTCCCTTAAGTCCGGTCAGCTTTCCGCTTTGCGAAATTTTCTCTACCCCATAGAGGCGGGACCAGCCCTGCCACAGAAGCTGCTCTTTCTTTCTGCGTACATTCCTCTCAAAGTTAAGCCCCCAGACATGCTCGTTGCCGGACTTAAACTTTAGTGTAGAAAAGGGAATCACAATCTCTGCATACCAGCCATTATTGTCGTGCGTAACCCGCGCATCCCACACTCCGTTCCAGTCGAAGTTAAAGTCGTGACCTTCATCTCCCAGCCATACATCTGCCAGAGCTCCGTTTGGATTTGTGACAAAAAGGTATCCGTTCCTGTTGTCGTTGAACGGGCTTATCATGATTTCGAAATCGTCATCGCTGCCCCAGTCAAAGTCACGGCTCATCTGGGTTGCGAGCAACTTTGAAGGTTCGCTGTCGTAACACCAGACTCCGAATATAATTTCATGAGTGTTATATACTACGGCAACCTTGGTCTGTTCGGTTGGTGCAGCTCCTTCGGTTTGCTCTCTCTGGGTAAAATTTGAGATTGGATATGCTTTTTGCCAGAACTCTTCGTTAAGTTTTCCGTCCAGAGTTACACTGCCCTCAATTCTGAGTGCTTTGAGAGTGTCCGGTGATGAATGCTGAGAAAATCCGTTCGCGCAGATTACAAGCGAAATAATAAATAGAGTTAGTCTTTGAAAGGCCATTGGAGTAGAATGGAGATTTAATTACACCAAATATACAAACAAAACCTAAAAATATCAGAACATTTAAAGAAACTCTGGCAGAGTCCATTTTTATTAGTAATTTTCGTAAAAGTATTGCATGATGAGACGGAAAAGCAAAGTGATACAATACGGCAAAACAGCAATGGTGGCCGGAGCATCTGAAGGAATAGGTGCTGCTTTTGCATTTGCTCTGGCAAAAGAGGGGATGGATCTGATACTGATTGCAAGGCGTCAGGAAAAGCTGAGTGAAGTGGCGGAGAAAATTGAAAATCAATTCGGCGTGAAAACAATTTGTATTCAGTGTGATCTTGCAGATGCAAATGCACTTGAAATTATTGAAAATTCCATTACCGAAACTGAAGTGGACTTTATGGTTTATAATGCCGCTGTATCACCGATAGGTCCGTTTACAAATCTTACACAAGAGAATTTAGATCTTACTACAGGGGTAAATATTCAGACTCCGTTAAGGCTGATTCATCACTTTGGCGGAAAAATGGTGGCGAGAGGCAAAGGGGCTGTGGTTGTTGTATCCTCTCTGGCCGGATTTCAGGGAAGCGGATTCATCTCTCTATACGGAGCAACAAAGGCCTTTGGGCGGATTCTTGCTGAGGGGCTCTGGTATGAATGGAGGGATAGGGGAGTGGATGTTATTGCATGTTGCGCAGGGGCAACTGCTACGCCAAACTATATCAATTCGAATCCGGCAAAAAGCTCGCTTTTTGCCCCCCGTGTACAGTCGCCGGAGGAGGTTGCAAATGAGTGTCTGCGAAAACTGGGTAAGGTGCCTTCATTCATTTCCGGCAGGGGTAACCGGATAGCGTCATTCTTAATGCACAGAATTCTTCCTCGCAGGTTTGCAGTCATGATTATGGGAGAGAATACCAGAAAAATCTACCAGATGTAAGGAATAATTCTGTGGGGTACGCGCGTTTTGTATTCGTCCCAGAGGCTTCCGTATTTGGCTGTGCATCTTCGGTCGTCGTCCCATTGTCTGGTAAATAACAACAGAACATAATAGAGAGGGTAGAGCCATGGCCAGAATGTATTGTAATATCCGGTTGCTATAACAATTCCTGATGCCATTAATATCTCTCCAAGGTAGTTTATATGTCTAGATACTCCCCAGAATCCGTTAACCAGCAGAGTTTTGTTGCCGTCAGTAATTGTCTCGGGAGTTATCCACAGAAACTTTCTCTCAGGAAATCTCTTGAAGTAATATTTCTGCATGTTTGCCCCTCTTGCCAGACTCCAGCCAGTGAAGAAAACCAAAACAGAGAGCACAAGAATTATTTGCGGAGCTTGCGGGTTGGGCAGAGTCGCAGTAGACCACAGCGGAACGGAATAAAAGTATGGATAGAATACCAGACAGCCCCACCCAAGTTTAAAGCCTACCCGCTCTGCAAAAATGTCGTAGGTGTAGAGGTGAACCTCCTCAAAATACAGGTATTCGGACACAAACCAGGTAAGCATTAGTGTTGCCAGGAATATTCCGGGGTTTGCATCACTCCCGAATGTAAGCTGATGGTGTGCCGCAAAGCTGAGCACATTGAGCTCCAGCAAAACCGCCCCCACAAGGTAAAGCCACATTTTGGCATCAATTCTCCCCCTGAGAAACGAAATATTTTCTGCCCTGCCAAAAAAGAGGTCTGCCATCAGATTTTTTCGTACAGGTTTAAATTTGAAAACCATTGTAAGGCTGAATATCAGCCCCAGCACACAGGCTCCTGCTGCTCCTTCCCATCTGTGGAGGTAGAGCCAGTTGAATGGCAGGGTCTCTGAGTAGCCTGCAACAAACCAGATTATCACTATGAGAGTGAGTACAGCGAGGCCATTAAGCCTGTATCTCATTTTTTCCTTACTGCCCGGACGGGTAATGTATCCATCGACCCATCTGCCGGGAAGCAGTGCATTCAGCAGAAATATTGCTGAAATGATAATTACGGGTGCAAGATATCCCCAAATATTTGACATGTCAGCCTAATTTACAATAAACAGATATTCTGATACTTGTGATTTTTAATTCTGGAATTTTCGAGAATTTAAATATTGTAAGTCACATATATTCAGCACTATGTAAATTAGGCTGACATGTGTGAATTTATAATGTTAAGCGGCAAAGTGAATATGAATTTGCTCCCTTTTCCCTCCTCGCTTTCGACCCGGATTTTTCCTCCGTGGGCTGCAACAAACTCTTTGCAGATGAGAAGACCAAGACCGGTCCCGGATTCGTTTTCTGTTCCGCTGGTAGTGTATTTGCCGGCAAGATTCCACAGTTTGCCCTGATTTTCGTGTGAGATTCCCTTGCCGTGATCCTCAACTGAAATTGTTACAGCTTTATCATCACCTGTTACTCTGGTGGTAATTTTGCCACCGCGGTATGAGAATTTAATTGCATTTGATACCAGGTTTCTGAGAATTGTCTTGAGCATGTTTGCATCTGCGTATACATCAATTTCAGTATCGGCCTCAAGCACAAGAGCAATCTCCTTTTCATCTGCCAGGTATCCAATAAGGGCTCTCACTTCGTCGCATATTGTCTTGAATTTCACAATATGTGGCTTGCACTCAATCTTGCCTCTCTGTGCCTTTGACCATGTGAGGAGGTCTTCAAGAAGGCTGAAGGTATGTTTGCTTGTGTCCCTGAGCAGTACAAGCTGCTCTTCTATCTCTGAAGTTGCCATCTCCCTGTAGTTTTCAAGAAGGAATTCAGAAAATCCCAGCAGGGCATTGAAAGGATTCTTAAGATCGTGTGCAATGATTGAGAAGAATTTGTCTTTTGCTGCGTTTGCCTCTTCAAGCATTACCTTCTCTTTGGTAAGCTGACGCTGGAGTGCATTGATCTCGCTGTTAAGATCAAAAAGCTGAGCATTCTGCTCCAGTAACTGCCTGATGTCGCCGCCTCCTACAAAGAGTAATTCATTTTCTTTCCTGTAAATCTTGCCCAGAAGCGAAACATTCTCTCTGTCATAACCACCGATAGTCACATATCCGCTGTAGATAAGTGTCTCTTTGGGAGTCATCTGCAGCAGCCGTTTGAGAGAGGGGTTCAGAAAATTATCTTTTGGCGGAATGTCGGGTACAAAGAAGGACTTTAGTGTTTTGTTGGCGAATATGAGCTCTCCCTGTGTGTCAAACAGGGCAATATAGATGGATGGGTTATCGGCCACCGAGAGCTTGAATTCGTCGCGCCAGTTATCAAGAATTTGACTGATAAGTCCTTTTCTGTTCATAAATTAGTTTTGTATCAGGAAGTTCTCAAATGCAACCAGATCTCTGAAATAGAGAACTCCGGAATATCTCAGCATAACCTCTCCGCCATTGTCATTCAGCCCCTGTCCTCCAATGAGAATAAGCAGCTGTGGGTATACCTCCTTAACTCTTTTTATGGTTTTTTCAAGAAAATCAAGATGGGTATCAATGCTCATAGAGAGACTCAGGATATTTGGCTTAACCATTTCAATGTACTTTAACAGCTCCTCCACAGGCGTATTTGCACCCAGAAAATGTGAATTCCATCCATGCAGTTCAAAGACATCTGAGACCATCTTTGCCCCTATCTGGTGTGCCTCATTCTCTACAGTTGAAATAACTACAGTTTTGTTTCTGCTTCCGCTGCCCGAGATAACTTTGTAGTAAAGCTGACCAAGAATCGCCTCAACTATCGCAGAGGCCAGGTGTTCAGTTGCCACACTTATTTCGCCCCTTTCCCACATTTCTCCAACCTTGTACATTGCAGGTTTGATAACCATTTCATAAATATGCTGAACATCTTCTCCGCTGTCCAGAAGTCCGTTTATGACATTTGCCGCGCCCTGTCTCTCACCCTTCAGCAGAAAGGCAAGGAGTTCACCTGTACTCTCCTGATTATTCATGGCTAATTGTATTTTGTACTAAGTTAGATAGAAAAATGATACCATTCCTTACTATTTCGATAATTGTTTAAGCATGACTAAGACAATGACTTGCGAAAAAGTAAGGCAAGGTTCTATTTCCAGTCGAGCAACCTCTTTTGCCCCTCCAGGGCTTTGATTGCAGTAACATCCTGACTTACTTCAAGCACTCCTTTGTATTCGCCATTTTCTGTGCGGACGGCAAAGTAGCGGATGTGAATAAACTTTCCCCTCATGGTAATCCAGAATTCGGCCTCGTCTCTCTCTCCGCTTCGGAATGAATTTACTATCTGTTCAACCACATGGAGGCTTTCAGGAGGATGGCAGTTTCTTACATCCCTGCCAATTACCGCTGGAGAACGGGGAAAGAAACGGTCTCTGGCCCTGTTAAAGTAGCGCACCTTGTCAAATTCATCGACATAGGTGATGTCCAGCGGCAGATGGTCAAATATCAGCATAGCCTGCTCTGTAATCTCTCCTGAAACGGTACCCCTGAAAAGAGAGCTGCTCTCTCCGCTGCCGGGAGGTTCCGGACTCTCAATAAACGGGAAGGGATATTCGAAGCTCTGCAGGTGCATTCCGGCCCAATCCTCTTTTGGAATTGTGTCCGATGCAATTGGATATACAATTATCTCCTCCTTCTGGATCATACCGAACGCTCCAAAATAGTAGTTCCCGATGGCTCTGTTAAGGGTCATCCAGTCGGACTCTTCTGATCTGGCAAGGACTATTAGCTCTTTAATCATCCGGCGCAGATCGTCGTGAAGTGACCACATAACCCTCAGCGGTTTATACTCTTTCCAGTACCTCTCCAGATAGGGGAAGAGGATGTTTTCCTTTTTTACATAGTGAGGCTCAAAGAGGGCAAAACTTTCAAGGTGGGGCAGGAGCTGAGCCTTAAGTTGCGGCAGTTCTTCGGCCTCTTTCCCCTTGAATGCCTTAAGAACCTTTTTCATGGAATTCAGTCTGAACTCAAAGGCCCTGTTCTCAAGCATCAGGTAGTAGAGAAAAGTGCCTTCGGCAGGCCTTTCCCACTCATACTCCTTCAGATATTCATAGAGAACATTCAGAATCTTGTTGATATCTCTTTTAATCTCAGCAACGGAGATACCCATCTGCATCTGGTACTCCTCCAGGAAGAGCATGTCGTGCGGAGTAATTCCCTTAAGAATATCTTTATGCTTTTCTATAAGTTCCCTTCCGTCTGCACCGCTCATCATTCCGGTGGAAAATGCTATCAGGTGTTCAATTTTTTTACGGTCGCTTTTTATCATATCTGTCAGGGATTAACTTTAGTAATCTTCTCATGAACCTCCATATATGCCGGAAGTGCTGCCGAACCCCACCATGTATAGAGGTCTGCAATGAAGATTCCATCTTTTACCGCAGGGTCACCGTCAAGCATCTTTCTGGCCTCTTCATTACTGGTAGTATTGAGTATGAAGAGCCCCCTGAACTGATTCTCATTTTTGCCAAATGGTCCTGCAACTATCATCTTGCCCTCGGCGGCCAGTTTTTGGATATTTGCCATGTGCCCGGCAAAATATGCATTGAGAGAGTCTCTGTCTGCAGTTTTGTTTGGCCCGGTTCTGAGAATCACAAAGATATAGCTCTTCATTCCGTTGTCGTTTCCGCCGTATTTAGCAGCTAGCTGCGCATCATATTTGCTTTTTTCCTGGGATTGAGCGGGAATTGCTGCAACAATTAAGAGAATCATCAGAAAAATGCCTGTGCCTTTGACTGTTTTTATACTGGTAATTTTCATAAATTTACATTGCTTAAGTTAGTATGTAAATATAACAATTCTCTTTGAAATGGGTTTAGATATTCTTTTGATTATATCGGGCATAGTATTGCTTCTGATGGGTTTCGCCGGCTGTTTTCTTCCTGTATTGCCCGGTCCTCCGCTCGCATTCGCGGCACTTGTGCTGCTTCACTTTACATCAGTTGCAGATGTCTCTCCGGGAGTCTTCTGGACAATGGCCTCCGTTGCAGTAGCAGTAACGCTGCTTGACTATGTTGTTCCGGTCTGGGGTACACGAAAATATGGCGGAACCAAGGCCGGCGGGCGCGGTGCAATTGCCGGAGTAATTGTGGGGCTCTTTCTGGGGCCGCCTGGAATTATTGTTGGACCATTTTTTGGCGCGCTCGCCGGCGAACTGATAGCCGGAGCCAAAAGCGACCAGGCATTTCGCGCAGCATTCGGCTCCTTTATGGGTTTCCTATTGGGAGTGGGCCTTAAGCTGATTGCTACTATGCTGATCGCTTTCTATTTCTTTAAAATCTGGCTGTGGTGAGGTGCAGATGTGTAGCTCCTATTCAGGAAAATGCTCCTCAGTATGGTCTTCGACCTGCTTATCAAGTGACCAGCCTGTTTTGAGACCAATAACAAACCATGCAAGGGCAAGACAACCAATTCCAAAGATGGTGTCTCCAATTACCCTAAGCCAGCGGAGAACCTCCATGTAGTCCTGCTGAAGAAACTCTGCAGATCTGGCAAACCAGAGTCCGTGTTTTATACTTGCTATACTTTGCGCAATACCTACAGGCAGAAGGCTAATGAGGGCCATGAGCAGTAAACCAATATTTATGCTCCAGAAGGCAATCTTGATATAACGATCTTTCCACGCATATTTTCCGGTTAGTCCCTTAAGCACAAAAAGCATCAGACCTATTCCCAGCATTCCGTATACTCCAAAGAGTGCGGTGTGGCCGTGAAGCGGAGTTGTATTGAGACCCTGCATGTAGTAAAGTGCAATAGGAGGATTAATGAGGAACCCGAAAATTCCTGCTCCCACCAGATTCCAGAATGCAACTGAGATTAGCGAGTAAATAGGCCATTTGTATGCTTTTACCCAAGGCGTAGATCTGCTGAGTGTAAGGTTGTGGAAGGCCTCGAATCCCATAAGTACAAGCGGAACAACCTCCAGTGCGCTGAACGATGCTCCAAGGGCAATTACTGCAGTTGGTGTCCCTGAGAAGTAGAGATGGTGGAATGTTCCTATGATTCCGCCTGTCAGGAAGACAATGGTTGAGAA
>PHDP01000134.1 GCA_002842655.1 Bacteroidetes bacterium HGW-Bacteroidetes-14 | reverse complement strand
ACAAGGTTGGGCGGCAACCCCCTCAATCTTCTAAAATTTCCTCAAATAACTCAACTTATACTTCCTCAGCGAAGCGGTTTCTTAAACTGTCAACCAACGAGTGGCTATACGCAATATTGCGTATATATCTGACTTGTTAACAAGAAATCTGTCTTCATCAACTGCTCAGATTTTCGCATCAAATATAGAAATTTTTAAATAAATGATTAATCAATTCATTAGGAGGTAAATCAATTAAATCAAACTAATAAGAAGCGAAGCGGAGCTCACCGAAGATAAATCCAAAATCCAATCCGAAGCGAAGCGGAGCTAACCAAAGGAAAATCCGACATCTCTCGTTATCGCTTCGCGCTCCCGAGACAAGCGACCTCCGAAATCCGAAATCCTATTCTACCCTAAGCACCAACCCCTTCAAATATTCTCCTTCCGGATGAAATATACTCACCGGATGATCGGCTGTATGGCCCATATGATGAAGAATGCGGACATTGCGTCCGGCTTCTAATGCGGCTGACATTGCCATTGAAACAAACATTTCGCGATCCATTGCCTGCGAACACGAAAAAGTGAACAGCAACCCACAGGGCCTGATCTTTTTCATCGCGGAAGCATTGATAAACCGATATCCCTGCAAAGCTTTGTGCCGGTCGGCATGGCGTTTTGCAAATGCCGGTGGATCAAGTACGATGATGTCGAAATCATCGGGCATATTGCTGACATAAGGTTTAAAATCGGCCACTATACTTTCGTGGTTAGTGCTGTCGAACCCATTGAGGCGAAGATTTGATTCAAGACTATCCATGGCTTTGCGCGAACTGTCGAGAGAAGTTACATGGCTTGCTCCGGCTGCCAGCGCATACACCGAAAATCCGCCGGTGTAACAGAAAGCATTCAGTACTTTTTTGCCTTTTGCATACTTCCCGAGCAAAGCACGGTTGTCGCGCTGATCAAGGAAAAATCCGGTTTTTTGCCCTTGCACAAAATCGATGTTGAACCGGTGTGTATTTTCGAGAATTTCCACAGTCTCCGCATTCCCAAAAAGAAATCCATCGCCATCTGAATGTATTCCCGATTTGCTCAGCGCTTCTGAACTTTTATCATACACCGCTTTTAAATCATCTCCGTAAATATGTTTTAGGGCTTCGGTTAGTTCTTCGCGAAGCAAATACATTCCTGTGCTGTGCGCCTGGATTACTGCAACTCCGTTGTAAAAGTCAATCACCAATCCGGGCAATCCGTCTCCTTCGCTGAAAACCAGGCGGTAAGCATTGCTTTCAGGGTTGGAGGTAAAACCAAGCTCTTTTCTCAGCTGAAGGCTTTGTTTGAGTTTTTCTTTCCAGAAATTTAAAGCAGGTTTTTCAGGGCCGAAATGAAATATCTTCACAGCAATGGAACCTGTACAGGCATGACCGGTTGCCAGATAATTACCTTTGATGTCGTGAACTTCAACAATATCGCCATCTTCGGGAGTGCCTTCCACTTTGAGAATGGCGCCTGAAAATACCCAGGGATGGAAACGGCGTACCGCTTCGTCGCGGTCTTTACTGAGGATGATTCTGGCGGAAACCTGCATGATGCTGTTTTTCTGCAAATGTAGAAACTTTGACAATGGCAGCCGAACTTAATGGTTTTTATAAATAGACCGGGGAAATTCGTAATTTTATACCCCTTTAAACATTCTATCGCATTATGAAATTCAAAAATTATTTCAGGATTCTGTTCACAGCTGTTTTCAGTCTGGTTATTTTAAACACTTCCGCACAGCAAACCAACAGAGCCTTTCAAAGCATCAAAGTAGTTGACGACAAAATTGAAATTAAAGTCAGTGATGGCAGATACGAAATAGCTCCACTCAACGACTATATTTATCACACCACCTTTTATCCGCAAGAGAAATCGCTGAAAAACTTCTCCTTTGCTGCCGATCTCAAACCTCAGAAAGTTGAGTTTACAGTTACTGATGAAGGCAACAATGTTACGATCAGGTCGAAAGGCATCAATATCCGCATGACAAAAGTTCCGTTTACGCTGGCCTATTATTTCAATGATAAACTTCTGATAAGCGAAAAGAGAGGATTTATTCCTACCGACACGCTTCAGCTTTTGAATTTCGCCATTGAGCCTGAGGAAGTTCTTTTCGGCGGAGGTGCACGGGTACTTGGCATGAACCGTCGCGGCAATCGGCTTATGATGTACAACCGGGCTCATTATGGTTACGAAACCCGCTCCGAACTGATGAACTATACACTTCCGTTGTTTATTTCTTCGAAACAATATGCCGTGTTATTCGACAATGCCAGTCTGGGTTATCTTGACCTCGACAGCAAAGCCAACAATGAAATAACTTACGAAACCATAGGCGGCACGCCAAATTATTATGTAATTGCCGGCGCCAACTGGTACGATCTTGTAAAGCAATACACCTTACTCACCGGCAGGCAGCCATTGCCGCCGCGCTGGGCTTTCGGCAATTTCAGCAGTCGGTTTGGTTACCATTCGCAGGCCGAAACAGAAGCCACCGTAAAAAAGTTCTTTACGGATGGAATTCCGCTCGATGCAGTAATTATAGATATTTATTGGTTCGGGAAGGAGATTACGGGTACTATGGGTAATCTGGAGTGGTACCGCGATAGCTTTCCGAATCCCGAAAGGATGATGAAGCGCTTCGAAAAACTGGGAGTCAAAACGGTGCTGGTGACAGAACCTTTTATCCTGACCACATCCTCGCGCTGGCAGGAAGCGGTTGATAAGCAGGTGCTTGGAACCGATAGTCTTGGCAATCCTTATACCTATGACTTTTACTTTGGAAATACAGGTTTAATTGATATTTACAAGCCCGAAGCCCGGGAATGGTTTTGGAACATTTACAAGGATTTCACCAAACAAGGCGTTGACGGATGGTGGGGTGACCTGGGCGAGCCTGAGGTTCATCCTTCAGCTCTGCAGCATGTAAGCGGCTCGGCTGATGAATTGCACAATTCCTATGGACATGAATGGGCAAAAATGATATATGAGGGTTATCGAAAGGATTTTCCTGATCAGCGTCCGTTTATTCTGAAGCGCTCCGGATATGCCGGTTCGCAGCGTTATGGAATGATTCCCTGGACCGGAGATGTGAACCGAAGCTGGGGCGGACTGGTTCCTCAACCCGAGCTTTCGCTGCAGATGGGCATGCAGGGACTTGCTTATATGCATTCCGATCTGGGTGGTTTTGCCGGTGGGGATACCATCGATAATGAGCTTTACACACGATGGCTTCAGTATGGTGTTTTTCAACCGATTTACCGGCCTCATGCTCAGGAACATATTCCGGCAGAACCGGTTTTTCAGAATGAAACGACCAAAGTCCGGGCAAAAAAAGCAATTGAGCTCAGATATCGCTTAATGCCATACATTTATAATATGGCTTTTGAAAACAAAACCTCAGGAAAGCCGCTGATGATTCCGCTTTTTTTCAATGAACCCGATAACTTTTCACTGCTCACCTACGATTCAGCTTATATGTGGGGCGATGCATTTCTGGTTTCACCGGTGAAAAGCCC
>PHDP01000133.1 GCA_002842655.1 Bacteroidetes bacterium HGW-Bacteroidetes-14 | reverse complement strand
TATTGGTTAAGGGCCGTATTGACACCTTTATTATTCATTCATCCGAAAGATTTCCCGATCTGTATCTTGAATATATGCAGGCCCGTTTCAGAAGGAAAAACGGAAGGAAGAAAAATGTTGATGATACAGGCACAGCCGATATTACCGGAACCATAACCGACCAAAGCAACAACGAGCCCCTTTCAGGTGCTACAATAAATCTGATTGAACTCGATCATGTTGTTACAAGTGATGAAGATGGTTTTTTTATCTTTGATGAATTACCGGCTGGCAAGTACTCCGTTTCCTGTCATTCATCAGGCTATGAAGTACCTGAAATAATTCAGGTTACCATAGCTGATAAAGAAAGCCTTGTAATTGACTTTGAACTGCAACCTGTTGAAGGAGTGAAAGCTGCTTAGGAATAAGCATTTCAATTGCAAACGCCCGGGAGAGATTCCGGGCGTTGGTGTTTTTACGACTTTTAAACGTGATCCCTATGCTAGCGCGCGTCCCCCGACGCGTGAATGTTCACCAAAATAACTCCCATGCCAGCGCGCGTCCCCCGACGCGTGCCCAATACCCCCAGTTATTGCGCGTCACCTCAATAATAATAAAAGGATAATATTTCACACCTATATTCCTAAATATCAAGATTCTGCAATTCTTAAAATACACAAAAGCCCGTTCCCTCAAAGATTGAGGGATTGGGCAATATTGATTATATACCAATTAACCAATCAAGGCAGGTTGTTTATTTCCTTTATAGTTAAGCTGGAGGCCGGACTTGCTAAGGAAACATTACACCTTACCTTGATTTGTTAAACTTAATCTCTGTTTTCTTCTTTTATGTCATACACTTTCTTAACACCATACCCGGCTGCCATTGTAATTAGCAGTAGCATTCCGCTGCCAATAGGGGCAGTGCCTCCTCCAATCGGGGCACCACCAACATCACCTCCATTCGACTGATTGCCAGGTGCTGGTTGTGAATATGAATTAACTGATGAGATTGCAAGTAGCAACATCAGGGTAACAGCTAAAAATCTTATATTTTTTTTCATCGTTTTCTATTTTTGTGTTGTAAAAAGGCCCCGGGGAAAATGGCCCCGGGTACCATTTGCTTTTCACTGCATGCTAACGTATAAAGACTTTGCTAATTTGCGTTCCACTATTCGTGTTAAGCCTTACCATATAGGTGCCGCTGACCACGTTAAGTTGGATATGGCTTAATCCGGTTCCCAGTTGCCGGCTGGCAAGTATTCTGCCGGTTATGTCATAAATCTGAACTTCACCACTCAGCCCTTTAAGGTTTTCAATCACAACTGTTTTAGCAAAACTATACACTTTCAGGTCGTTGTTAACCGGTGTATTGATGCCGGTAACCTGCTGGAACCAGAGTTTAAAACGATTTTCATTTTCTCCGGATTCATAACTGAAACTGTAAACAGGATTCAGTTTAAGGTCCTGGTAGGTGTTTAGTTTAACATCCTGCAATATAACCGGTACATCTGAAGCGAAGTTTTCGGTACCACTTGCGGTGATTGAGTATATTCCTGTGGTGTTGCATGTAAAGCCAAGGTCAACTATTTCATTACCTGCCATCGGCAGTTCGTTGATGCTAAGATTGCTGTTTGTAATCATGCTGTATAACTGGGGAGCATTTTCGTTACCAAACAATTTATAGGCATCATACTGACTGTCGAAGTCGGCACTGGCCTGATCGTTGAAATGCACAAAGGTTTTATCAGTAAAACTGTTTCCCTCTGCAATAATTTCAAGCATATTGGCGACTGCTGTTTTATAGAAATCAGTTGCACTGTGCACCCTTGCAGAAAGAGGTATGCTTACGTTTACACCATCGGTCATTGTTTTTGCAAAGAAAGCATTTTCAGCAGGAATAATACCATCGGATAAAGCTCCGATAGTTCCATTCCAGGAGATATACTGTGTTCCGTTCCATACATAAACAGCACCATCAATAGCCGCGTGATCGGTCAGGTCCCAGTCAATGGCCGAGGTAAACGGGTTGCCCAGCAGGTTCCAGCCAACACGGTCAGGATCTGTTCCCGGGTTTTGCTTTGCAAGGGTCATGGTTACTGGGGTACTGTTGAGTGTTCCTTCAAACAGAGCAGTCTGTGGCTGGGTCATCTGAACAGAATACCCTTTACCAACAGACATGAAGTCACCTATGGTGAGGTTATCCCAGTCACCGGTAGTTTCATTGTATTCCCTGGCCCACACTTGCAACTGGTTCAGCGGGAACACCTCTCCAAATGTGGTGGTGGTAACCGGTGATGAGATAAGATGAAAATCGGAGTTGACAACATCGCGCTTTACAAGTGCCGATGCAGTTGTAAGAAACTCGGAACCGATAAAAGAACCGCCATTGTTGATGGTAATACCAGCAATAGAAGTTGGCAACATCAGGGTAGGATAATTGGGAAGACCTCCTGGTATAATCACTTGGGAAATAGTCCCCGGAATACCGTTGCCCCAGTTGCCCGGGTTAAACCATTCGCTGTCAACAGCGCCTGTCCAGGTTGTTGTAGCCGGTACAACCGGGTTCACGGTCATAATAATGGTATTTGAAGTCGCTGTTGGGAAAGTAACACAACCAAGTGAAGTTGTCATAACTACATAAACCTGATCACCGTTTTCAGCAACATAGGCATAAGTAGCTCCGCTGCCGGCAAGGATGCCATTTACATACCACTGGTAGGTGGGCGTTCCGCCGTTTACCGGTGTTGGCGTGAAGGTTACAAGGGTTCCGGCTACAACATTGTTTGCATCTTCAACTATAGATACAGCAGGTGTAACAGAAGTAGTAATGGTCAGGTGAAGAATATTGGTAATACATCCGTCAACAAAAGTGTAATCGCCACTTGTGTTGTAAGTTACGCCATTTACAGCCCATGTATATGTATCACAGGCAGCTTCGGTTACTTCAACTGTACTGCTAGCAGTAATTGTCAGGTGCAGGATATTGGTAACACATCCAACAACTTCGGTATAATTACCGCTTTCGGTATAAGTCACATTATTAACCGCCCATGTGTAAGTATCACATGCGCTTTCAGTAACTTCAACTGTTGTAGCTGGGATTTCAGTAATCACAGCACTGCCAAGCATAGCAGATGTACCAGCGATTGTAGTAACAGTACCGTCAGCAGTACCTGATACAGTATAAGTACCGGCCAGTTGCATGCCGAAAGAAATTGCTGAACCGGTTCCGGCAACAACAACACTTCCAGGCATCATGGTATAGTCTACACCAAGCTGTGAACCATCAAGTCCTACCATAAGTCCGCCTGTACCTTCGCAATATGAGCCGCTTCCGCTTACGTTATAAGCAATTGGAGGATCACCAACAGCACCCGGGTTAAGTACAGGGTTTTCGGCAACCAGTGCATTTACTCCTGGGCTTACCACCAACTGGGTATTCGTTCCTGCAATATACTGTGCAACTTTAGTTCCGTAAAAAGGGTTACTGACTGTATTGCTGGTAAATGAGAAATCGGGTGTTGAGTTTGAAGTGAAAGGGACTGTGCTGGTTAAACGCATACGGATAATCCTGTCGCCCGGGCTTACTTTGGATATGATGGTCCCGTTTCCGGTACCCGGAGGTGTGCGGGCTGCCATTCTGATCAGT
>PHDP01000016.1 GCA_002842655.1 Bacteroidetes bacterium HGW-Bacteroidetes-14 | reverse complement strand
CGGCTATATTTGTAAAAAAGAAGAAGATGCAGTACAGGCAAATCATTGAGCGCATTTACGATGAGTTGAAGGACTACACCGGTCACGGCAAGGTTGCCGACTATATTCCCGCACTTTCAAAGGTTAATCCGCACTCATTTGGTATAACAGTGGCTACACTTGACGGAGAGATTTTTTCGGCGGGGGATTCCGGGGGAAGATTTACGATTCAGAGTATCTCCAAGGTCTTCACTCTGGCTATGGTGAGCCGTCATCTGGGAAACAGACTGTGGGAGATTGTGGGCCGCGAACCATCAGGCACTGCATTCAACTCGCTCATCCAGCTCGAACAGGAGAGGGGAATCCCCCGCAACCCGTTTATAAACGCCGGAGCACTGGTTATTACAGACCGCCTGATGTCTCTTTATGACGACCCCAAAAAAGATGTTCTGACTTTTGTCAGAGAGCTTAGCGGAAACCCGTGTCTAGATTACGACAAAGAGGTTGCTCTGTCTGAGATAGAGCATTCACACAGAAACCTTGCCCTGGCAAACTTTGTAAAAAGTTTTGGCAACATTCACAACGACCCACAGGAGCTTATAAACACATACTGCCACCAGTGCAGCATATCCATGAACACAGAGGAGCTGGCCAAATCCTTCCTCTTCCTTGCCAGCGGCGGAATAATCCCATCCAGCGGACAAAGAGTCTGCGGCACAAGGAGTTCAAAAAGACTGAATGCCCTTATGCTCACCTGCGGCCTTTATAACGAATCAGGAGATTTTGCCTACAGGGTTGGCCTTCCGGGAAAGAGCGGTGTAGGCGGAGGAGTTGTCGCGGTCATTCCGGGTCGTCTTGCTATTGCTGTCTGGAGCCCCGAACTCAACAGCAACGGCAATTCATACAGAGGAATAGAGGCCCTTGAGAGATTCACAACCTATCTGGGAGTATCTGTATTTTAATACTGAACAAAAAACTCCCAAATACCCAAATTGAAAACGTCAAAATTTCAGAATATGAAAAACTTCACCCTCCGGAACTCATTAAGAATATTACTGGCGATGATGGTTTTAGCCGCAGTGGCTATACCGGCAGATGCACAAAAGTCAACTGCAAAGAATCAGCAAACCAGGCAAAAAGAGAAACAGACTCAGCCTCAGACTGTAAAAAAGAGCCTTGGTGTTGACGATATTGTAAAATGGAACAGAATCACCCAGATGCAGATCTCGCCCGACGGAAGCAGCATTGCAGCTTTAACAGAGCCATGGAAGGGCACTTCCTTTGCCCGTCTTTATGACAAAGAGGGCCGGGAGCTCTTCTCGTCTGACTCAGTAAAGAGTATCCACTTTACCCCGCAGAGCGACTATTTTGTGATGCACCGTCAGGGAAAGAAGGTTGGGAAGCTCATTATATATTCAATTAAAGAGAAGAGGAGTACCCAGATTGATTCGGTAAGCAAATTTACGGCATTCCCTGAGTGGGGAACATGGGTAGCCCTTTCGTCAAAGGACTCAACTGTAAAGTTTGCAGACCTTAAATCTGGCAACCAAAAAGTCTATAAAAAAGTGAGTTCCGATGCCTTTGCAAAGAAACAACCTGCAGGGCTGATTCTTTCCGCAGGAAGGCTGATGCTTGTAAATGCTGCAGCGGGAACAGAGACGGAGCTGGGGGAGGTTAAAAGGGCAGACAAACTTGCCATCTCCGAAAATGGCGTTTCAACGGCGTGGGTTACAGACGGAAAACTCGTAATAAGAAGAGACAATGTTGAAAGGTTAATCACAAAGGGGGAGAAGCCGCTCCCGGAGGGCTGGGTAATCCCTTCATATACAACTCTCAGGTTTTCCGAAAACGGCGAAAAACTCTATTTTGGAACAGCTCCGGCACCCCGTATAAAGAATACTTCTGTTGTAAAGGGAGAGTGGCCTGTGGTACAGGTGTGGAACTGGAGGGAAAAGGTTCAGTTTACCACTCAGGTAATTGAGAAGGAACAGGATAAGAAAAAGACATATCAGGCTGTTTACAGTTTTGCGACAGATGATGCTGTTCAGATTGAGAGCACAACTTCAGGCAGGGTGGTTACTGCAGACAAGGGAAATTCAGACTATGTGATTACCCTCTCAGATGACAAATACAAACTTGAAGAGATGTGGGAGGGCAGAGTGAGGTATGACATTCACATTACAAACACTCTCCTTGACAGATCTGTGCCGGTTGCTCAGGGAGTTGCAGGACAGGTGAGGTTCTCTCCAAAGGGAAAGTGGGTTTACTGGTACAGCGAACCGGACAGTTCATGGTTTGCCTGGTCTGTAAGTAATCTTAAAGGCGGAAGGATTACAAAGCCTGCACAGATTAAGGCATATGACGAGGATAATGATGTTCCCGATATGCCTTCTTCATACGGGGCAGCCGGATGGAACGAGGATGAATCGGCCCTTTATGTATACGACAAATACGATATGTGGAGGGTAGACCCGAATGGTGCAGCGGAGCCCCGCAGGGTTACCCTTAACGGCCGCGAGAAGGGAGTTGTTTACAGGGCAGAACTTCTTGTAAAGGAAAAGGAGTACATCGATGAAAAGATGGAGCTTCTTCTCTCTGTGTTTGACACTAAGAGTAAAGACGGAGGTTTTGCAATATTCCGGGCGGGGTTTGAAAAGGAGCCGGAGATGATGGTTTCGGGTCCATATTCTTTTGGAGGAGTAAGTAAGGCAGAGAAGAGCGGGGAGATAATCTTTACAAAAGAGAATTTTACAACTGCTCCGGATATCTGGGTAAGTGACCTTTCATTCAAACAGCAGAAAAAGATAACCGACATCAATCCTCAGCAGAAGGAATTTGTATGGGGTACGGCGGAGCTTGTTAAATGGACCTCTCTTGACGGTAAGGTGCTGGAGGGTGTTGTATACAAACCGGAGAACTTTGATCCGTCAAAAAAATATCCCCTTATTGTGAACTTCTATGAAAAGAACTCTTCAACTTTAAATACTTACAGAACTCCCGAGGCGCACCGTTCAACAGTGGATTACCACATGTACAACAGCAATGGATATATAATCTTTAATCCTGATATTGTCTACAAAGAGGGTTATCCCGGGGAGAGCGCATTTAACTGCATTATGCCGGGTATTGCCAAACTTGTTGAGGCGGGTTATATTGACGAGAAGAGAATAGGTGCCCAGGGGCACAGCTGGGGAGGTTATCAGGTTGCATACCTGGCCACCAGGACAAACCTTTTTGCAGCAATTGAATCGGGTGCACCGGTTGTAAACATGTTCAGCGCATACGGAGGAATCCGCTGGGGTACCGGACACAACCGTTCATTCCAGTATGAGCATCAGCAGAGCAGAATAGGAAAGACTCCGTGGGAGGCGCATCAGCGTTATATTGAGAATTCTCCGCTCTTTACGATGGATAAGGTGACAACTCCAATTCTCATCATGCATAATGACAAGGATGGTCACGTTCCGTGGTATCAGGGTATTGAGTATTTTGTTGCACTCAAGAGACTTCAGAAACCGGTTTGGCTTCTCAACTATTCGGGCGAGGTTCACTGGCCTCAGAAACTTGAGAACAAAATGGACTTCCAGCGAAGAATGATGCAGTTCTTTAACCACTATCTCAAAGGTGAGAAGATGCCAAAATGGATGGATGAGGGTTTAAGTGCTGTTGATCTTGATTTTGAGCTTGGATATTGATAAAAAGTTTTATCTTTGTTAAGGATCAAAAGAGAAGACTATGGAAGTTAATTTTCCAAAGAGACTGGTTGTCCCTGTTGTTGTACTCTTGGGAGCAGCAACGGGCTTTTTCATCTACCTTTTGTATGTGGCAAGAATGCCGTCATACCTTTCGGACGATCCCTCTGCTTGTGTCAACTGCCATATTATGGCTCCCTATTATCAGTCCTGGCAAAAGAGCTCCCATCAGGCGTGGGCAAGCTGCAATGAGTGCCATGTACCTCATGACAATGTTTTCAGACAGTATGGCTTTAAGGCAAAGGACGGACTGTATCATGCATCTGTATTCACATTTCGTATGGAGCCCCAGGTTCTCAGACCAAGGGAGGAGAGCTATGGTGTAATCATGGAGAACTGCATCAGGTGCCATACGCAGCTTAATACAGAATTTGTAAAGACCGGGATGCTCAGTTATGCCGATACTCAAAAGGGTATGGGAAAGGCTTGCTGGGATTGTCACAGGGAGGTTCCGCACGGGAGGGTTTCCAATCTGGCAATGAGTCCCAATGCAATTGTGCCGCTTCCTGAATCGCCTGTTCCGCAATGGTTAAAGAAGATAATGCAATAAAACCGATACTATGAAACTTAAACATTTCATTGAAAAACGTAAAGGCCTGCTTATGTGGGTTCTTTTTGGAGGAACTATTGTGATAGTTTTTCTCCTTGGCCTTCTTGCCGCCTCTGTAAACGAGAGAAGGGCAGAGATAGCCACCCTCTTTTCAAACAAGAGGGTTGAGATTACGGGAATAGAGTCCCGCAATGAGATCTGGGGCGAGAACTATCCTCGTGAGTTTGAAACATGGCAGAAGACTGCAGACACATCTTTCCAGAGCAAACATAACGGGAATAAATTTGTCGATGTGCTTGAGCAGAGGCCGGAGATGGTTGTTCTGTGGGCGGGATATGCATTCTCGCAGGACTATTCGGCTCCCCGCGGTCACATGCACGCTCTTGATGATATGCGCCACTCTCTCAGAACAGGAGCACCAATGACAGCAGAGGAGGGCCCTCAGCCTGCAACCTGCTGGGCATGCAAAAGTCCGGATGTTCCAAGAATGATGGCAGAGGTTGGAATCGAAAACTTCTACTCAAAGAAATGGGCAGCATTTGGCCATGAAATTG
This sequence comes from Bacteroidetes bacterium HGW-Bacteroidetes-14, assembly GCA_002842655.1. Taxonomy (GTDB): domain Bacteria; phylum Bacteroidota; class Bacteroidia; order Bacteroidales; family UBA932; genus Bact-08. The sequence continues at coordinate 20,564 of PHDP01000016.1, read as the reverse complement.
TAAATCCGATAGGCTGCGCAGATTGTCACAATCCGCAGAACATGAACATTAACATATCCCGCCCTGCTCTTGCCGAGGCATTTGAGAGGATGGGAACTGATATCGGGAAATCTTCAATTCAGGACCTGCGCTCCCTCGCATGTGCTCAGTGCCATGTAGAGTACTATTTTAAGGGCGATGGTAAATACCTGACTTTCCCGTGGGACAAGGGAATGACAGTTGAGGCAATTGAGGAGTATTACGATGAGGCCGGCTTTACTGACTGGACTCATAAACTCAGCAAGGCCCCTATGTTAAAGGCTCAGCACCCGGATTATGAGCTGTTCAAACTGGGACCTCACGCACAGAGAGGACTCTCCTGTGCAGATTGCCATATGCCTTATAAAACAGACGGAGCAATCAAATACAGTGACCACCAGCTGGTATCTCCGGTGATGAATATTGACCGCACCTGCCAGAGTTGCCACCGCGACAGCAAGGAGAACCTCATGAAGTATATCTACGAATATCAGGACAAAGTACTTGAGATTCGCGACAGGGTAGAGAAAGAACTGGTAAAGGCCCATGTTGGTGCAAAATATGCATGGGATAACGGCGCAACCGAAAAACAGATGGAGCCTGTTCTTAAACAGCTCAGGGCTGCTCAGTGGAGATGGGACTTTGCAGTTGCCTCTCACGGTGCATCATTCCACGCACCGGTTGAGACACAAAGAATTCTTGCCCATTCTCTTGACAGAACCTATCAGGCTCAGCTTGAGGTTCAGAAAGTGCTTGCATCTCTTGGAGTAAAGGGTGAAATCCCTGCACCGGATATATCTACAAAAGAGAAGGCACAAGAGTACATTGGTCTTGACATGAAAGAGCTTCGTGCTAAAAAAGAGGTATTCACATCTACAATTATTCCTCAATGGCTGGAAAAAGCAAAGGCAAACAAGAGACTTTTATAAGAGAGTTATTATTCATTCTGGCCGTAACAATTGCAGGGTTCGCCCTGCAATTTGTTATAGGGACGCTCGATTTTGCAATCTTCGCATGGCCTGTCAATATAGTTCTTGCAGCTCTTCTTCTTGCGCTGGCTTTCATTAAGCCGGACTCAGCTGCCGGTAAATTCGGCTCAGGCAGAGTATCCGTTATTCTTCTGGTCTCAATTACCGTAATGTCCATTTACATGGGTCTTGTACCGGGCAATGATGTCAAGCACTCATGGCCATTTGCATTCACCTATCTGATGATTATGGCAAACCTTGCACTCACAATCGGGCGCAGGATGAGAAACTTCAAGCTAAAAAGGGACTACAGCTTTATGCTCAACCATTTTGGTCTCTTTTTGCTGCTTGTTGCAGCCGGTCCCGGTTCTGCAGATATGCATAGGTATTTCATAAGGGTGGCTGAGGGACAGACTGAGTGGAGAGGAGAAGGAGAGGGTTCCCAAACACCAAAAGAACTTCCTCTTGCAATAACACTAAACGATTTTTCAATGGAGGAGTATTCGCCCCGCATTGCCCTTATAGACAAGGCGACAGGCGAGACTCAGCCTTCCGGGAAACCTTCACTTATTGACTGCGTTGAGGGAACAGAAGGAATAATTGCCGGGTGGTCAGTAGCTGTGGACACATTTGAATATCGTCCCCGTATGGCTCCCAGAGCATATATTACAGCCACTCGCAAGGCCGGTAATTCTGTTTTAAGCGGGTGGGTAAGCTGCGGGAATCATTTTCAGCCCTTCTCTGTTCTTGATGTATCCGAAAAATTATGTTTTGCAATGACATTTCCGGAGCCTAAAAAGTTCTCATCGGATGTAATAGTATACACCAAAAGCGGAGTTGAGAAAAAAGGAGTGGTTGAGGTTAATAAACCCCTTACTGCCGGAAGCTGGAAAGTTTATCAGTATTCTTATGATACAAGAGCCGGCAGAGATTCAGAAATCTCTGTATTTGAACTGGTTTACGACCCGTGGATTATCCCGGTTTATGCCGGAATTATTCTTGTTATGCTGGGATCATTAACACTATTCTGGAGAGGAGGGAAAAAGGAATGAGCTGGAGTGAATTCATATATTTTGCAGCCGGTTCGCTGATACTCTGGTACAATGGTACCCTGGCTCTTTACAAATCGAAAAATGCGCTGTGGGGTAATCTGCTTATTGCCGGGGGTATACTGCTTTTTGCGGCTTTCATAGGCCTTTTATGGGCATCAATGGATCATCCTCCGCTAAGAACTATGGGAGAGACCAGGCTGTGGTATTCACTATTTATAGTTCTGGTGGGATATGCCACATACCTGAGATGGAAATATAAATGGCTCATGGCCTACAGTGTTGTTGTCTCGACTGTATTTGTTCTGGTAAATCTGCTAAAACCTGAGATACATACAACCAATCTCATGCCTGCGCTGCAGAGCATATGGTTTGTACCTCACGTGACAGTTTACATCCTCTCTTATGCAATGATGGGAGCAGCTACAATTGCAGCATTAATTGCGCTTTGGAGAGAGGAGGGAAAGGAGGGCGAGCTCTTTGCTCTAATCGATAATCTCATCTTCATAGGTTTTGGTTTTCTGATTGCAGGAATGCTAATGGGTGCCATCTGGGCAAAAGAGGCCTGGGGAGATTACTGGACCTGGGACCCAAAAGAGGTTTGGGCATTTATAACAGCCGCCTCCTATCTGGTTTATCTTCACGCTTCCTATGCAAATATTCCGAAGAGAAAGGCTCTTTTAATTATTCCGCTGGCATTTATAATGCTAATAATCACCTGGCTTGGTGTTGAGTATCTGGCTGTGGCTCAGGAAAGTATTCATTCATATTAAAATGATTTAAAAATTATTTTTGGTTGTTAAGGATTTTTTCCTCTACATTTGCGAACTCACAAAGAGACATGTACACAAGTTCAAATATCCATACACTGCATCATCATCACCTGTTGTCATACGGCGGGCCGGACGGTTATTGTGGATATATGAGCTAGACAAATTATATTTAATTTACCTGAAGGGCTTGCCGGTTGGCAAGCCCTTTTTTTTTATTTATTCAACATTATGATAAGACTGGCAATACAGGCAAAAGGAAGGCTCAGCGAAGAGAGCACTCAGCTCCTGAATGAGTGCGGGCTCTCTGTAGATCAGAGCAAGCGGAAGTTACTGGCTAAATGCGAGGATTTCCCGCTGGAGGTACTGTACCTGAGGGATGATGACATTCCCGGTGCAGTTGCAACAGGAGTTGCAGACATTGGAATTGTAGGGATGAATGAAGTGGTCGAAAGAGGCTTTGGTGTAAATGTGGTCCACAAGATGGGATTTGGCAAATGCCGTATTTCACTTGCAATACCAAAAGGAGAAGAGTACAACGGAGTTGAGTGGTTTTCCGGAAGAAGGGTGGCCACATCTTACCCGGTTATTCTGGAGAAATTCTTTAATGAGAAGGGGGTAAAGGCCGAAATCCATCAGATTGCCGGTTCTGTTGAGGTGGCTCCCTCTGTTGGTATGGCCGATGCAATTTTTGATATTGTAAGCTCAGGTGGAACTCTTATTTCCAATGGTTTGAAGGAGGTCGAAAAGGTCTTCTGGTCTGAAGCTGCTCTTATTGCAAACAGAGAAATAAGCCCTCAAAAACTTTTAATTGTTGATCAGCTGCTGGCAAGATTTGAAGCAGTGGAGAGAAGCCGTGGAATGAAATATCTGCTTATGAACCTTCCTCAGAATATGGTCGAAGGCGTATCGGCCTTGCTGCCGGGAATGAGAAGCCCGACGGTTCTCCCGCTAGCGCAGGAGGGATGGTGCTCGATGCATGTAGTTGTTGCAGAGAGAGAACTGTGGCCTAAACTGGAAAAACTCAAATCTCTGGGTGCAGAGGGAATTTTAGTATTATCACTTGACAAAATGATGCCATGACAGAAATTATTTATTATCCGGACAACAATCTTAAAAAGAAGATTTTGTCCCGTCCCTTTTCTGATGACTCTTCGGTTGAAGATGCAGTAAAAGACATAATTGCAGATGTCCGCAGAAATGGAGACTCTGCCCTTTTCAGATATGCCAGGGTATTGGATGGAGCAAAACTTGAAACACTTCTGGTTTCTGAGAACGAAATCAACGAGAGTGTGCAGGCTGCAAGCGGGGAGCTTAAAGATGCAATTGCTAAAGCTTCAGAGAATATTTCCACTTTTCACAGGGCTCAGATTGTTCCGGAAGTTAATGTTGAAACATCTGCAGGAGTAAGATGTGTCCAAAGAAGAGTGCCGGTACAAAAAGTGGGACTCTATGTTCCGGGCGGTTCTGCACCCCTCTTCTCGACAGTGCTGATGCTTGCTATTCCGGCAAAAATTGCCGGTTGTGAGGAGATAACCCTCTTTACTCCCCCGGCTAAAGATGGTACAATTAATCAGGCAATACTTTATGCTGCAAAAGTTGCCGGGGTTGATAAAATTGTGAAGAGCGGAGGAGCTCAGGCTGTTGCTGCTATGGCATATGGTACAGAGAGTATATCTCCGGTTGACAAGATTTTTGGGCCTGGCAACAGATATGTGGCAGCGGCCAAACAACTGGTGAGCAGCAGAGTCTCAATTGATATGTTTGCAGGGCCGTCTGAGGTAATGATTATTGCAGATGATTCCGCTGTTCCCAGATTTGTGGCAGCAGACCTTCTTTCGCAGGCAGAGCATGGCCCCGATTCTCAGGTGTTGCTGTTAACCACATCTGAATCTCTGGCAATTAAGTGCCGTGAGGAGATTGACAGGCAGCTTGCTGAGTTGTCCAGAAAGAGGGAGCTTGACGGAGCATTGAGAAACAGCAGGATTGTGGTTATGGAGAACCTTGAGCAGGCTGTTGATATGGCAAATGAGTATGCACCGGAGCACCTTATAATCGTTACAGAGAATCCATGGGGGATTGCAGATAAAATTAAAGCTGCCGGAAGTGTTTTCATTGGGAACTACTCTCCAGAAAGCGCAGGGGACTACGCTTCGGGTACAAATCACACACTCCCTACAGGAGGCTGGGCCAGATCTCAGGGAGGAATATCAACAGACAGCTTTTGCAGAACTATTACGTATCAGGAATTAACCCGGGAGGGGCTGTCAAACCTTAGCAGAACGATTGAAACAATGGCTCTTGCAGAGGGGCTGGAGGCTCACTGTAAAGCTGTAAGGGTAAGAATGGAGGAGCAATAAGATGAATATTGAGAGCTTAGTAAGGAGAAATATCAGAGAGCTTGTGCCCTACTCAACGGCGAGAGATGAGTGCGGACTGGAGAGCGGGATATTTCTGGATGCCAATGAGAGCCCCTTTAACAACGGATTCAACCGATATCCGGATCCGGCGCAGAAAAAGCTAAAACAGATCTATTCAGAGGTTACCGGAATCTCCTCAGAAAACTTGTTTGCCGGAAATGGCAGCGATGAAGCAATAGACCTGCTTATAAGGGTATTCTGTGAGCCGGGAGCAGATAATATTGTAACCATCTCTCCAACATACGGTATGTACAGAACTGCCGCTGCTGTTAATAACATAAGCTGCACAGAGGTGCCGCTTGAGACAGATTTTTCTCTTAATCCCCAAAGAGTGTTAAATGCTTGTTGTGCAGAGACAAAAATTATTTTTCTGTGCTCCCCGAACAATCCAACCGGAAATCTTTTGAATAAGGAATCTGTCGAAACAATTATCATAAATTTCAGGGGAGTTGTAGTTGTTGATGAGGCATATATTGACTTTTCGGGTGACCGGGGATTTGCAGGCAAGGTAAATTTATATCCCAATCTGGTTATTCTGAGAACCCTTTCAAAAGCCTGGGGCATGGCAGGGCTGAGGGTTGGATTTGCAGTTTCCTCCGCCCCTCTGATTTCAATACTTGGCAAGGTCAAGTATCCCTATAATGTTAATATTTTGAGCCAGCAAAAGGCTGTCGCCCTGCTTAAAAGAGGAAACAAAAGCCAGCTTGATGCTGTCATTTCCGAACGGGAGAGGGTGATATCTGAGTTGCGACAAATTCCGGATGTGGTAGAGATATTTCCATCTGATGCAAACTTCTTGCTTGTAAGGTTTAAGGATTCAAAAGAGGTGTTTTGCAGACTTCTTGAGAGCGGGATTATTGTAAGAGACAGGTCATCTGCTGAGGGCTGCAGAGGTGCATTGAGAATCGGCATAGGTACCAGAAGTGAAAATACTATTCTTCTGGAGAGATTAAGGGGAGCCGGCTCTGGCAGAGCCCTTTCACTGCTCTGCAAACAGCGGAGCACGGCTGAGACAATGATTTCTGTTAAGATTGATCCGGAAGGAAATCTGGAGAATGAGGTCTCAACAGGCATCCCGTTTTTCAATCATATGCTGGAACAGATTCCTGTTCATGGTGGATTTTCAATGCAACTCTGGGCCGGCGGCGATCTTGAAAACGGCCCTCACCACACAATTGAAGATGTTGCGATTGTTCTTGGGGATGCTTTGAGTGAAATGGTCGCATCTGTGCCTGGCAATAATCGTTATGGTTTCTCTCTTCCAATGGATGAGTCATCTGCTTCGGTTTTAATTGATACGGGAGGCAGGGCATATCTTAAATGGGAGGTCGATTTCCCCTCATTGAATGTTGAGGGAGTTGAGTCAGATATGTTCAGACACTTCTTTGATTCCCTATCCAGGAGCATGAAGGCTACAATTCATGTAAAGGCCGGAGGAATAAATGCCCACCATGTTGCAGAAGCAGTTTTTAAAGCCTTCGCAAGATCTTTGCGAACCGCTCTGAGTACATCCGGAAACGACTCTAAAATTCAAAGCAGCAAGGGGGTATTATGACAGCAATAATTGATTATGGTTCGGGGAACATATTCTCACTGGGCTCAGCTCTGGAGAGAATTGGGGAGAAGTATACAGTAACATCAGAAGAGTCAGTAATTCTGGCAGCAGAGAGGCTGATTCTTCCCGGAGTGGGTGAGGCTTCGCATGCAATGAGGATTATCAGGGAGCGGAAACTTGACCTTATTCTGCAGAGGTCAAAGGTTCCGGTTCTTGGTATTTGCATTGGGATGCAGTTAATGTGCAGCTATAGCGAGGAGGGGGAGACCAGCTGCCTTGCTCTCTTTTCTCCAAAGGTAAAACGCCTTCTGCCAGAGGGAGTAAAGATACCTCATATGGGATGGAACAGCGTTAACGATATTAAAGGTTCTCTTTTTGAAGGAATTAAAGAGGGTGAGTGCTTCTATTTTGTCCACTCATATGCCCCGGAACTCTCAATATCAACTACATCTGTTACAGAGCACGGCTCTCTGTTTTCATCTTCGCTGGAATCGGGCAGATATTTCGGGACGCAGTTCCACCCTGAGAAAAGCGGGGAGGCGGGCGAAAGGGTCCTGAGAAACTTTATTAATATCAGAAAATTGATTTTATGAATAACAAAATAGAGATAATACCGGCAATTGATGTAATTGAGGGGCGCTGCGTAAGGCTTGCAATGGGAGATTACGGAAAGGAGTCCCGGTACACTTTTGACCCGCTGGAGCTGGCACTAAAGTATCAGGATATGGGGCTTAAAAAGCTGCACCTGGTAGATCTTGAGGGGGCGAAAGGAAGAGAGCCCCGCAATCTTAAGGTTCTTGAACGAATAGCTTGCGGAACTTCTCTCTTTATTGAGTTTGGCGGAGGGATTAAATCTCTTGAATCTGCAAGGATGGTATTATCTGCAGGGGCAGGGAGAGTGGTTGCCGGCAGTGTTGCAGTAACAAATCCTATGTTAACATCTCAACTAATTGAAATTTATGGTCCTGACAAGATTGTGATTGGTCTTGATTTATATGAAGAAAAGATTGCGATAAACGGATGGATAGATAAGACAGATAGTAAAATAGAAGATGTTATATCATATTATACTGCATTTAATATTAAAACAATAATCTGTACAGATATTTCAAAAGACGGAATGCTTTCAGGTCCCTCTGCGGAGCTTTATAAAACCCTATCAGCTGATTATCCGGATCTGGATATTATTGCCTCCGGAGGAGTTTCATCATTTTCAGATATTGAACTTTTAAATTCTTCAGGTGCAAAAGGAGTAATTGTAGGAAAGGCATTTTATGATGGTTTAATCAGTGAGAAGGAGGTAAAAGGATGGTTAGAAAACGAATAATTCCCTGCCTTGATGTTCTTGGTGGCAAGACTGTCAAAGGCGTGAACTTTGTAAACCTTACAGAGATGGGCGATCCGGTGGATATGGGACGATTCTATGCAGAGCAGGGGGCAGACGAACTTGTTTATCTTGATATCAGTGCCTCATATGAGGGAAGAGGTTCCTTCAGGAACCTGGTCAGCAGAATTGCAAAGGGGGTAAACATCCCTTTTACTGTAGGCGGAGGGATATCATCTGCAGATGATGCATCGGCCTTGCTTGATGCAGGAGCCGACAAAGTTTCTGTTAATACATCAGCACTGGAGAACCCTGCTCTTATTGATAAAATTGCCTCAAAATTTGGTTCTCAGTTTATTGTGGTTGCTGTTGATGCAGTTGAAAAAGATGGTTTCTGGCAGGTTATGAAAAAGGGAGGACGGTTTTATGCAGACAGAGAACTTTTCGAATGGTCAGAAGAAGCATGCAGCCGCGGGGCTGGGGAGATACTCTTTACATCTGTTGGCCATGACGGTACCCGTGCCGGTTTTGCATGCAGTACACTCTCTTTGTTAAGCACAATGCTTCCGGTGCCTGTAATTGCTTCCGGAGGGGCAGGTACTATGAGCCACTTTGCTCATGTTTTTTATGAAGGTAAAGCAGATGCAGCCCTGGCAGCATCTGTGTTCCACAGTGGCGAAATTCCAGTACCGGAACTAAAGAGATGGCTTGCCGGGCAAGGTATATCTGTCAGGCTATAGTTAAATAATCTAAATACTTACAAAATTGATAATCACTTAATGAACAGAATCATGGCAATTAATACAGAACTAATATTTAAAGGAGATTCGGACCTTATCCCGGCGATAATACAGGATGATAAAACACTTAAGGTTCTTATGCTTGGCTATATGAACAGGGAGGCTTATAACAAGACAATAGAAGCGGGAAGGGTTACATTTTACAGCCGTTCACGCCGGAGGTTGTGGACAAAAGGGGAAAGCAGCAACAACTATCTCAATGTAAAAAGTATTGAGGCAGATTGTGACAACGACACTTTGCTCATAAGGGCAGATCCTTCCGGCCCGGTATGTCACACAGGTACAATTTCCTGTTTTAATAATGAACAGACAGAGGGATTTTTCGGGAAACTTACTCAGGTAATTCAGCAAAGACACGAAGAGATGCCTGAGGGCTCATATACTACCACACTTTTTGAGAAAGGGGCAGAGAGAATATCCAAGAAAGTTGGTGAAGAGGCTTCCGAAGTTATAATTGAGGCAATCAGGGGGGATAAAAAAAGACTGGTATATGAAGCCGGGGACCTCATATACCATCTTCTTGTATTACTTGAACTGTACGGACTTTCAATCAGTGATATTGAAAATGAGCTCTACAGCCGTCACGCTAAATAAATTTTAAAAAAGGCCTGTAATGTTGCCGTCATTGTCAATGTCTATGCGCATTGACGATGGCTCTTCAGGCAGACCCGGCATACGCATGATCTCTCCGGTGATTGGAACCAGAAATCCTGCGCCTGCTGCAATCTCAATCTCTCTGACTGTAACAACAAAGTCTTTTGGTCTTCCGAGAAGTTCCGGATTATCTGAGAGTGACTTCTGTGTTTTGGCCATACATATTGCAAGATCATTCAGACCAAGCTTGTCAATTTTTGCAAGATTTGCTTTGGCTTTTGCTGTGTAGTCAACTGCTTCTGCTCCGTAAATCTTTTTGGCAATTGTCTCAATCTTTTTCTCAACTGAGTCTGTGAGCGGGTAGAGAGGGAGGAAGTTAGGGCAGCAGTCTGCTGCTGCGTTAACAACCATATGAGCCAGCTCTTCTGCTCCGGCTCCGCCTTTGCCCCAAACATCCACAATTGAAACCGGAATACCTTTCTTTTTGCAGAAATCAACAATAAAATCAAGCTCTTCCTGAGAGTCTGTTGCAAATTTGTTAATTGCTACTACAGGTGCAAGGCTAAACTGCTTAATGTTCTCGACATGTTTTTCGAGGTTGCCCATACCCTTTGCAAGTGCAGCAACATCAGAATCTTTAATCTCCTTAAGAGGTTTGCCTCCGTGATATTTGAGAGCTCTTACCGTTGCAACCAGAACTGCTGCATTTGGTGACAACTTTGCAGAGCGGCATTTGATGTCCAGGAATTTCTCTGCTCCCAGGTCAAAGCCAAAGCCTGCTTCTGTTACAGTGTAGTCAGTAAGTGACATTGCTGTCTGAGTGGCAATAACTGAGTTAGTTCCCTGAGCAATATTTGCGAATGGCCCTCCGTGAATGATTGCCGGTGTTCCTTCAATTGTCTGAACAAGATTTGGTTTGATTGCATCTTTGAGAAGTGCAGCCATTGCTCCGTTGGCTTTAAGGTCGCGGGCGTAGATTGGTTTCTTGTCAAAGGTAAAACCGATGAAAATATTGCCGAGTCTTGTTTTTAGGTCTTCTCTGTCTTTCGAAAGACACAGAATGGCCATTACTTCAGAGGCTGCTGTAATATCGAATCCGGTCTCTCTTGGAATTCCGTTACCTGTTCCGCCAAGTCCTACAACTATGTCACGAAGTGAGCGGTCATTCATATCCATAACCCTTTTCCATGATACAGTTCGCGGGTCGAGGTTAAGACTGTTGTTTTTGCTCTGAATGTTGTTGTCAATAAGTGCTGCAAGAAGATTATGTGCCTTCTCAATCGCTGCAAAGTCACCTGTAAAGTGAAGGTTGATATCCTCCATAGGAAGTACCTGTGAGTATCCGCCTCCGGTTGCTCCCCCTTTTATACCAAAAACAGGGCCCAGTGACGGTTCACGAAGTACCACCACAGATTTTTCACCTATCCTGTTGAGTGCCTGAGACAAGCCAATTGAAACGGTTGTCTTGCCCTCTCCTGCCGGAGTTGGTGAAATAGCCGATACCAGAATCAGCTTTCCGAATTTGTTCCTGTCTATGTATTTTAAGGGCAGTTTGGCTTTGTACTTGCCATACAGCTCAAGATCATCAGCTTCTATGCCCAGCTTCGCAGCCACCTCTCCGATGGGGCGTAACTTAATTGTGCGTGCAATTTCCTGATCAGTCATAAATTGTAATTATTTGTAAGAAAAGACTATTGTTTTAATAACAACAAATATAAATTATTAAAGTTTTCATTCAAAACAATAATTTTTTATCTTCGTAAACATAACCTGGCTCTCGAAACAAACCTAACTAACTAATATAACTTTATGGCAACTATTGAACTTGGAGGGAAAGTATTTGAAATTGACGGGGATGGATTTTTGACTGATCCTGCTGTCTGGAACGATGAGGTGGCTACACTTTTTGCAAAGGCAGACGGAATTGAAGAGATGAATGATAAACACTGGGCAATTGTCCGCATCATCAGAAACAATTTTGAAGAGAAGGGTAATGCTCCAATGATCCGAATGATTTGCCAGGAGACAGGTCTTAAACTACGCGAGATATATGAACTTTTCCCTTTAGGACCCGCAAGAGGAGCCTGCAGGGTAGCCGGCCTTCCAAAGCCGGACGGATGTGTATAACATTCAGGATATGAAGTGGCATATTATCACAGCTTTGGCAGCACTTGCAATCTCAGTTGCAATGCTGCTTATTCAGCTTTTAAAGCTTATTACTGCAGGTAAACCAAAAGACCTCTCAAAAGGGGCCGGAAATGTTTCTGCAGGGGTGGCTTACTCTTATACCAAAGCGATGTCCCCAATGGAGAAGGAATCGGCATACCTGCACCTTCCAACCTATGCGGCAGGAATGATATACCATGCGGGTATATTTGCCTCCCTTTTACTGTTTCTGCTTTTTATCTCTTCACTTTTTGAAATTCCGCAGGGTATAAGCGTTATTGCAGGAGCAATACTTGCAATTTCCGGCTTGTGCGGTTTGGCTATCTTGTTTAAGAGATTTATAAATGCAGGGCTGAGGTCTCTCTCCGGTGCAGATGACTATATCTCAAATTTTCTCACTACACTGGCAATCTTTGCAACAGCCGCATTTCTGCTTTTTGAAGAGGCCGAGGTGCCCTATTATCTGATTGTCTCTGCTTTACTGCTGTGGATTCCTCTTGGAAAGACAAGGCATCTTCTCTATTTCTTTTTTGCAAGATACCACCTTGGATATTTTTTCGGAAAACGCGGGACATGGCCGCCCAAATCACTTAAATAAAGAGCAAGAAATGGATAGAAATAAAAAGGAAAAGGGTCTTGATGTTCTTTCCGGTAAAATTGACAACAAACTTCTGACAAATCTTAACAGTTGCGTCAGATGCGGCTTGTGCGCAGATAGCTGTATGTTTTTTAAGGCTCTGAATGAGCCAAAATATATTCCTGCCAGAAAGGTTGCTCTGGTTAGTTCTGTTTACAGAAGGTATTTTACATTATCCGGGAAGATTGCCCCCGTACTTGTAAATGCTAAAGAGCTGGATGATCATACTGCAGAAGAGATGGTTGACCTCCTGTTTGGAGCCTGCACAATGTGCGGAAGGTGTGTTAAACACTGTTCAATAGGGGTTGATATACCTTATGTTGTCAGAAAAGGAAGGGAGATGCTGGCGGCCATGGATATGGTTCCGGCTACTCTCCAGGCTACGGTTGATTCTGCCTTAACTACAGGAAACAATATGGGTATTCCGGAGGAGGAGTTTACCGGAACAATCAGCTGGATGGAGGAGGAGCTTATAGATGAGATGGGTGATGAGAAGGCCAGGATTCCACTCAACGAAATGCATAAGGAGATTTTCTATACTCTCAATCCAAGGGAGCCTAAGTTTTTCCCTCTTTCAATCTCTGCAATGGCAAAGATCTTTTATGCAGCAAATGAAAACTGGACTCTATCTTCTAAGTTCTATGACATTACCAATTATGGTTTTTTCAACGGGAACAAAGCTCAGGCAGGCCAGATAGCAGGGAATCTTTATGAAGAGATTCACCGTCTCAGAGGTAAAAAAATGGTTCTTGGCGAATGCGGACATGGTTCAAGGGCCAACAGATGGGAGGGGCCAAATTATTTGGGCAGAGAGTATGACTTTGATATGATTACTGCCGTTGAGCTTATCTCCGGATACATTAAACAGGGAAGAATCAAGCTTGATAAATCACTCAACAAAGAGCTTGTAACAATTCATGACCCCTGTAATCTTGTAAGAAACGGCGGATTGCTCGAAGAGATAAGGCACGTGGTCTCCTCTTCCTGCAGTAATTATACAGAAATGGATCCTCACGGAAATGAAAACTTCTGCTGCGGAGGCGGAGGCGGTTTCCTTGCAATGAGTGAATACAACGACAGAAGAATTAAGATTGGTGAAATTAAGGCAGAGCAGATCAGAAAGACCGGTGCAAAAGTTGTTGTGACGCCTTGTCACAACTGTGTCGACCAGCTTTCTCAGCTTAACCACACATATAAGCTTGGCGTTAAAATCAAAACAATTGCCGAGCTTGTGGCAGATGCTCTTATAATCAGAAAAAACAACTAAAAACATAACTATGAGTAAACTGATTTATTTAGACAACTCTGCTACGAGTTTCCCCAAACCGGAGTCTGTATACGACTTCATGAATACCTTTTTCAGATCAAAAGGGGTAAGTCCGGGTCGTTCTGGCTTTGATGCAGCTCTCGAGGCAGAGGAGGTTGTAAATGGTACCCGGAAGATGCTCACTAAGCTCTTCAATGGGGGACCAGATCACAACCGCCTTACATTCAGCTACAATGCAACAGACTCGCTAAACCTTATAATTAACGGACTTGTAGAGGAGGGCTCCCATGTAGTAACCACTATGCTTGAACACAACTCTGTTCTGCGTCCGCTCCATTTTCACAAGACAAAAGGAACAATCGATGTTACTTATGTTCCGTTTGACAATGACGGATTTGTAAATCCTGAAGATATCCGCAATGCAATCAGACCAAACACAAAATTTGTGATAGTTACTCATTGCTCAAATGTGCTGGGTACTATTCAGCCCATAGAGGAGATAGGAAAAATCTGCCGCGAAAAGGGTGTTTTGTTTGTAGTGGATGGAAGCCAGGGTGCCGGTTCTGTTGATTTTGACATGCAGGCATGTAATGTGGATGTTTATTGTTTTACAGGTCATAAATGTCTCATGGGCCCAACCGGTATTGGCGGCTCATATGTAAGAGAGGGTGTTGAGATCAGACATACAAGAGCCGGCAGAACAGGTGTTCGTTCTGCTCAGGAGAGTCATCTTGACGAATATCCTTACAGACTGGAATATGGTACATTAAACCTCCTTGGTGTTGGTGGTCTTCATGCCGGTGTTAAATGGATTACAGAACAGGGTGTGATGAATATCCACCACAGGGAGATGGATTTATGGGAAAAACTTTGCAACGCTGTTTCGCAAATAGATGGTGTAACTACTTATTGCGCAAACGGCAGAAAGAATCACAATCCTGTACTCTCTTTCAATATCAAAGGATTTGAGGCCGGTGATGTTGGAACTATGCTGGATGTGGACTACAATATTGCCGTAAGAACAGGTCTTCAGTGCGCTCCAATGGTTCACAAACATATTGGAACATACGATATGCACGGAACAGTAAGAATGAGTATTGGAGCATTCACTACAGAGGCAGAAATTGATGCAGCAATTGAGGCTGTTAAAGAGATTGCCTCTTTCAGAAGATAGTATGCGATAGTTTAAATGATTACGTTTAAACTACTGTTTGATAAATTAAAAGGCCACTCTGCTTAATGTGCAAAGTGGCCTTTATTTATGGGAATAATTGCCTGTTACCAGGTTTTAAACGGATGCTGAGAGAGGTATAAATTAAAGTATCTTTTGTCAAAGCTAACCTCCTCTCCAAGCCATAATGGTTTGATAAAACTCTCCTCTTCACTCTCAAGTTCCAGTTCGGCAATTACAAGTCCTTCGTTATCCCCTGAGAACTCGTCGACTTCGAATCTATGACTTTCATAATTAACAATATGTCTTGTTTTTTCAACCAGACTACCTTCACATAGTTTAAGAAGATTTTCTGCATCTTCACGGGAAATTTCTCTCTCCCATTCAAACCTGGTTAAACCTCCTAGAGTGGATTTTCCCTTTATAGTAAGAAATCCCCTTTGCTCTTCCATTCTTACCCGAACAGTTCTTTCCGGGCTGGAAGAGATGTATCCCTGGATTATTTTTCTGGATGAAATAACCTCTTTTTTGTAGTCTCCTGTAATAAGAAACTTTCTTTCAATCTCCTGATTTTTCATCTTATACTTTATTTAAAGAATTGGTATAAAATAGATAAAACAGATTTGTGTTAAGGGGTAACAAAAATGTTATGGGTATTTATCAGATGAATAAACTCATTTTTACACCCTAAAAAATCTTTCACAATAAAAATCTTTTTTTTCCATTTGACAAATATTACTTCAAATTCTATTATTTTTACAATTTATAAGCTAGAAATAAACGTTAACTGCAATTATGGAAGAGAATCAGAAAATTAAGATTTTGTACGCAGAGGATAACGACAGTAATTATATTCTCGCAAAGGCAATGCTAAAAGGCGTCTACGATATCTTCCGCGCATCCAATGGTGCAGAGGCGGTGGAGTTGTACTCAACTGTTGAGCCAGATATTATCCTTATGGACATGAAGATGCCAGTTATGGATGGCCTGGAAGCCACTAGAAAGCTTCGCGAAATGGGTGTGACAATCCCAATAATTGCACTTACTGCTTTTGCTTACGATAATGACAGAAGTGTCGCACTGCTTGCAGGATGTACTGAGTATATAACAAAACCATACAGGGCCGAGACTTTAAGAAAAACAATTTCAAAGCTCCTTAATTTGGAATAAATAAATCTGAATATTATGAATATTGCTATAGTTGGCACCGGGTATGTCGGATTAGTGACCGGAGCCTGTTTTGCAGAGATGGGTGTAAATGTTATCTGCATTGATATTGACAAGAAGAAGATTGATATGCTCAACAATGGCGAAATGCCCATTTATGAGCCGGGAATTCAGGAGCTGGTGATTAAGAATGTGAAGGAGGGAAGACTCTCATTTTCGACAAGTCTTAAAGATAATCTTGATAAAGTATCGATTGTATTCAGCGCTGTTGGAACTCCTCCGGACGATGACGGAAGTGCAGATCTCAAGTATGTTCTTGATGTGGCAAGAACAGTCGGACAGAATATGAATGACTATGTTCTTCTTGTGACAAAGAGTACGGTTCCTGTTGGTACAGCTCCAAAAGTAAGGGCGGTTATAGCTGAAGAGCTAAAGAAAAGAGGTCTCGATATTGAGTTTGATGTGGCCTCTAACCCTGAATTTTTAAAAGAGGGAGCGGCTATTAAGGACTTTATGTCTCCGGACAGAGTTGTAGTTGGAGTAGAGAGCGAAAGAGCGGCACATCTTATGGAAAAACTCTACAAGCCGTTTGTTCTGAACGGATATCCAATAATTTTCATGGATATTGCATCGGCAGAGATGACAAAGTATGCTGCAAATGCAATGCTTGCTACAAGAATAAGTTTCATGAACGAGATTGCCCGCCTCTGTGAGGTTACCGGTGCAAATGTTGAACAGGTAAGAAAGGGAATTGGTTCAGACAAGAGAATAGGGATGAGTTTTCTTTATGCGGGTGCCGGTTACGGAGGCTCGTGCTTCCCTAAGGATGTAAAGGCTCTAGCACATACCGGAGAAGAGCACGGCGTAAGGATGAAGATAGTTGAGGCTGTTGAGTCTGTTAACGAAGAGCAGAAGGAGCTTGTTTACCAAAAACTTCTTAAGGCTTTTGACGGAAATCTCAAAGACAAGGTAATTGCAGTCTGGGGGTTGTCGTTTAAACCTGACACAGATGATATGAGAGAGGCGCCGTCTCTTGTTGTTATTGAGAACCTGCTCAGGGCCGGCGCTAAGGTTAAGGTCTCAGATCCTATTGCAATTGAAGAAACCAGAAGAAGAATAGGCGATGTTGTTGAATATTGTCATACAATTTACGAAGCTGCCCAGGGTGCAGATGCAATAGCTCTTATGACTGAATGGAAACAGTTCCGTCTGCCGTCATGGGCAAAGATTAAGGAAGCTATGAAGGGTAATGTTGTAGTTGACGGAAGGAATATTTACGATAGTGAGGAGCTCAAGGCCGAAGGCTTCAAATATTGCTCAATTGGTAAAAACTGCTGATTATGAAAAGAATACTGGTAACCGGAGGGGCCGGATTCATTGGTTCTCATCTGTGCGAAAGACTGGTACGGGAGGGTAATGATGTAATTTGTCTGGATAATTTTTTTACAGGATCTAAGGAGAATGTCATAAACCTTATTGGCAATCCCCATTTTGAACTTGTAAGACATGATGTAACCCACCCGTTTTACGCAGAGGTAGATCATATTTACAACCTGGCATGCCCGGCGTCTCCTGTTCACTACCAGTATAACCCCATAAAGACAGTAAAGACATCTGTAATGGGTGCTATTAATATGCTGGGTCTTGCAAAAAGGGTGAAAGCCAAAATTCTGCAGGCCTCTACCAGCGAAGTATACGGAGATCCTGCTGTACATCCCCAGCCGGAATCATACTGGGGAAATGTAAATACCATAGGCGTCCGCTCATGTTATGATGAAGGCAAACGCTGCGCAGAGACTCTGTTTATGGATTACCACAGACAGAATGGAGTAAAAATTAAGATTATAAGAATATTCAATACATACGGCCCAAAAATGCATCCCAATGATGGCCGTGTGGTTTCGAACTTTATAGTTCAGGCACTAAAGGGCGAGGACATCACTCTTTATGGTGGGGGAGAGCAGACAAGAAGTTTCCAGTATATTGACGATCTTGTGGAGGCGATGATCAGGGTTATGAATGATACCGATGACAGCTTTATCGGGCCTGTTAACCTTGGTAATCCAAACGAATTCACTATCAGAGAACTTGCAGAGAAAGTTTCAGCGCTTACCGGATCAAGTTCTAAATTTGTAATGAGAGACCTTCCTTCTGACGATCCAAAACAGCGTCAGCCTGACATAACACTTGCGAAAAGTCTTATCGGATGGCAGCCAGAAGTACAATTGGAGGAGGGGTTAAAGAAAACCATAGATTACTTCCGATCAATTGTGAAATTATAATGGAAATATGTAATACTGACTATACAATCTTAATTGTTGATGATGTAGAGGCGAATGTTTTGTTGTTAAACATTTTATTGTCAAAAGCTGGCTATAAAACATTATGTGCCCACAATGGTAAGGAGGCACTTGAAATAATTGAAAAACAAATGCCTGACCTTGTTTTGCTGGATATAATGATGCCAGTTATGGATGGTCATGAAGTTGCAGCCAAACTACGTGAAATGCCAAATACGTTTGAACTGCCAATTATATTTTTGTCAGCACTTAATTCACCAGACGATATAGTAAAAGGATTCAAGTATGGCGCAGCTGATTATGTGTCTAAGCCTTTTAATAAAGACGAGCTTCTAATAAGAGTCAGACACCAGTTAATTTTAATATCGGCTAAAAGAACAATTGAGACTCAAAAAGAGGAGTTGCATAAAACGATTGAAGCCAGAGATAAACTTTATTCTGTAATAGCACATGATTTAAGATCACCAATCGGATCTATTCGGATGGTCATGAATGCATTGTCATTAAATGTCCCAAAGGAGCATTTGGATGAGGATATGTACGAGTTAATGATGATGGGAAACAGACTTGCTGAAGAAAGTTTTGTTCTGTTAGATAATTTACTAAAATGGACTAAGAGCCAGACAGGCAGATTAAATACTGTTTTTCAGGATCATGTTGACGTGCTATCTCTCATCAAAGGTGAAATTGAATTGTCAGAAGTTGTTGCGGAATTAAAAAAAATAACAATCATACTTGAAGGCCGCACAAGCGCAAAAGCAAGGATAGATCAGGACATGATTAAGACTGTCCTGAGGAATCTGATGAGCAATGCAATAAAATTCAGCAAACAAGGAAGTGAAGTCAGAGTTATTATTACTGAGAACATTGCCAATGTTGAAATATCAGTAATCGATAAAGGAGAAGGAATTAGTAAGGAAAACCAGGAAAAACTATTTAATGCGGCAACACATTTCACAAGTTTTGGAACAGAAAATGAAGAAGGTTCAGGCTTGGGTCTACTCCTGTGCAAAGAGTTTGTCGCAAGAAACGGAGGAAATATTTGGTTTAAATCTGAGTTAAAGAAAGGATCGACATTTAGTTTTGATATACCAATTCAGAGATAACAGGAAAGTGATCGCTCATTTTTTTATTCGGTGATGAATATTTAATTGACTTAAATTCAGAAGAGTGTAGAATATAGTCAATCCTGTATAATCTTCCTATCCCTTTAAAGCCGTTGAATGTTCCCCCAAACCCATATCCTGCTTCTCTAAATCCATCATTTAATTTATTTCCCTTTATTTTTTCATATGTATATGAGGATGGTAGGTCATTAAAATCTCCGCAAAGGATTATTGATTTAGTAGTTGTATCAATAAGACTAGACAGGCTTTCAGATTGTAAAGCACGAATCGAAGAATTTGAAATAAACTTCTTCAGTCTTGATATTTCAGAAAAGTTTTGTTGGTTCAAACTTGTGGTTTGCAGGTGAACATTAATCAACCTTATACTTGACTTTTTTGAGATTTCAATATCTGCCCAAAGGTATCCGTTACCAGTATTTTCAAAGTTGATTTTTTTCCAGGATATTATTGGGAATCTGCTAAAAATTGCCATCCCAATATTTTCATTGCTTGACTCTGAAATAGAACTAAATGGGTAGTTTTCAAAATAGTTTCTCAGTTCAGTAATGTGTAACTGATTACTTGCATCAAATTCTTGAAAGCATACTATGTCTGCATTTTCAATTGATATGAAATCTTTAACATTGGCAATTGACAATTGATTTTTATCGTGCATAAATTCATGAACATTGTATGAAATAATCTTCAATGTTTCATTTTCATCATAGATTGAAAATTTTGGCTCACTTCTAAATTGAAATGTTGATATTAAATATCCACTATTAATTACTATAGAAATTAATGGTAATAGGAAAAGCCATTCCTTTCTCAATAACCAGTAAACTAAAATTAAAAATGAAATAAATATCGTAAAAGGTAATATAATACATGCTAACAATCCAAGTGCGAAGTTATTTGGATGTATATATGGAGAAATTGATGATAATAAGGCAAAAACAAATGTGAAAAAAGTAAGTATTCCAGCTATAACATCTGAAATATTTCGAGCTTTAATAAATTTCATAAGCAATACAAATTACACAGTAATATCATTGAGCTGAAATGTACAATTATACATTAAGTTGCAATTCCTTACAAATTTCGAAAAAAAAACATATAGAGTCTCAATTGTTTGTCTATTTTTCTTAGTTTTGTGGGATAAAATTTTAGTGGTAATATTAATTTGTAGCCAAAGTGAAGAAAAAAGTATTGATTGTAGACGACAAGCAAACTATTGCCAAAATTATTCAAG
>PHDP01000015.1 GCA_002842655.1 Bacteroidetes bacterium HGW-Bacteroidetes-14 | reverse complement strand
CTCTTCTCCAAGACCAATGATCTGGATCTCTTCACCTGTTTTGATAACACCTGTTTCGATACGACCTGTAGCAACTGTACCACGACCTGTGATTGAGAACACGTCCTCAACTGGCATAAGGAATGGCTTTTCGTTTTCACGTGGAGGAATTGGAATAAATTCGTCTACGCTCTTCATAAGTTCCATTACCTTCTCTTCCCACTGAGCATCTCCGTTAAGAGCTCCCAGAGCAGAACCGCGGATAACTGGAGCGTTGTCGCCGTCGAAATTGTAGAAGCTGAGAAGTTCGCGAACTTCCATCTCTACAAGGTCAATCATTTCAGGGTCGTCAACTATATCTACTTTGTTAAGGAATACAACAATTCTAGGTACGTTTACCTGACGTGCAAGAAGGATGTGCTCGCGGGTCTGAGGCATAGGACCATCAGTTGCAGCAACAACGAGGATTGCACCGTCCATCTGAGCAGCACCTGTAACCATGTTCTTAACATAGTCGGCGTGACCAGGACAGTCAACGTGAGCATAGTGACGATTTTCAGTCTGATACTCAACGTGAGCTGTGTTAATAGTGATACCACGCTCTTTTTCTTCAGGAGCGTTGTCAATTGAATCAAATGAGCGAACTTCAGAGAGACCTTTTCTGGCAAGCACCATGGTGATTGCAGCGGTCAGTGTGGTTTTACCGTGGTCAACGTGGCCAATGGTACCAATGTTAACGTGCGGCTTGTCCCTTTTAAAAGTTTCTTTTGCCATGATAGTTAATTTTAATATTAATGAATTTATTACACACTTGTAGAGCCGGTGATGGGAATTGAACCCATGACCTCTTCCTTACCAAGGAAGCGCTCTACCTCTGAGCTACACTGGCTTACTTAAGAGCGGAAGACGAGGTTCGAACCCGCGACCCTCAGCTTGGAAGGCTGATGCTCTACCGACTGAGCTACTTCCGCAAAATAAAAAATCGTGGGGAGAGCAGGATTCGAACCTACGAAGGCGTACGCCAGCAGATTTACAGTCTGCCCCAGTTGGCCACTTTGGTATCTCCCCAAGAAAACAATCGTTCAAAAAACTTTAGAGCCGATGGAGGGATTCGAACCCCCGACCAGCTGATTACAAATCAGCTGCTCTGGCCAACTGAGCTACATCGGCGTTTACTGCTCATTCCCTTTTGGAATTAGGGACTGCAAAGATATAGGTTTTTGATTAAACTCCAAAAAAAAATATAAATTTCTTAGTCCTGTACTGCAAAAGATTTTCAGATTAAAAGCATCAGCCCAATCCTGTAAGCGAAAAAGGCTGCTATCCAGGCAACTGCAACTGTGCTGAAAATTGAGATAATGGCCCATTTCCATGTACCTGTCTCTTTACGTATTGTGAATGCTGTTGCAACACAAGGCATGTAGAGGAGGGCAAATATCATGAACGACAGAGCATTAGCTTTATTGAAGACCTCTTCTTCCCTTATCCGGGCCATAAGTGAAGTATTCACAGCTGCTCCGGGACTTGTCTCTTCTGCCTGATATACAACGCCCAGTGTGCTGATTATAAATTCTTTTGCTGTTATTCCGGTTACCAGACTCACACTCATTTTCCAGTCGAAACCTAAGGGTTTCATAGCAGGCTCCATTGCTTTCCCGAAGTGTTCCAGATATGAAACTCTTTCCTGCTGAGGATTTTCCCTGTCACGAAGAGGGAAATAGTCAAGAGCCCATACAATTATTACTGCGAGAAGTACTACAGTACCAATTTTCTTCAGGTATTCAGAAGCTGTGTCCCACATATTTTTAACAGAGGTCTTAAGAGACGGGTTCTTGTATGCGGGAAGCGGAATTGAATAATCTTTAATCCCAAAGTTGAAGAATATCTTTTTGAAGAGAATAGCCATTGCAATACCGGTAAGGATACCTCCAAAGTAGAGTAGACTCAGAACCATCACCTGGTTTTCAGGGAAAAAGATTCCGGAGAAGAGAAGGAAGGTAGGTATTCTGGCGCTGCAGGGTATATATGGTATCATGAGCATTGTCAGAATTCTGTCTGATTTTCGCTCAATGGTCCTAGTAGCCATGATTGCAGGGACATTACAACCGAATCCCATCAGAAGCGGAATGAAAGAGCTTCCGTGGAGTCCGATTTTATGCATATACCGGTCCATGATGGTAGCTGCTCTTGGAAGGTATTCTGTCTCCTGAAGCAGAGAGAGGAAGAAAAAGAGTATCAGAATATTTGGCAGAAAAGCGAGAACACTTCCCACACCCATGATAACTCCCTGGCTTATAAAATCATTTAGCCACCCTTGTGACATTGTGTTGTTCACATAAATGGCTGCCTGGTCCATAAGCCACTCAATACCTGCCTGAGGATATGCACCAAGACGGAAAGTAGCAAAGAAAATGAACCAGATTATAAATATAAATGAGAGCAGTCCCCATACAGGATGTGTCAGGAACTTATCAAGCCTTTCACTTCTTTCGTCAAGCTGAGGTGTGAAATGTTTGTACTTTACACCTTTAATTAATGAATATTTTGCTTTTGGTTTGTGATGTTCAGACTCGCTGCTGCCGTTTCCGGAGCGGCCACCGTCCCGCACAAAGCTGTATCTGTTATTATCCTTTTTGTGTGACATTAAGAATTGTTTTAAGGATCCCCTCTGCGTCGTAACCGCATTCAGCCTTAAGCTCTGCAACAGTTCCCTGTTCTACGAACTGGTCCGGGATTCCAAGATGTACCACCTTTACAGGAAGGCCTTCTGAGGCAATGTATTCAGAAACTGCCGAAAACAATCCGCCTACAACTGAAGCATCTTCCAGTGTGATTATAGTTTTACATTCAGATGCCTTTCTCATGGCATCAAGATCCAGAGGTTTGAGGAACCTCATATCGTAATGAAGAACTGATATACCCAGCTCTTCTGCCTTTTTTACAGCCTCTGCTGCTGAGAGTCCTGCAGTGCCAATGCTCAGCAAAGCCACATCCTTTCCATCATTAAGCAGCTGTGCCTTTCCGACCGGAATCTCTTCGTAAGGAGCCTCTTTCCATGGAAGCCCAATGCCATTGCCTCGAGGGTAGCGTATTGTACACATTCCCCATGATGGCAGTTGTGCAGAGTAAAGCATATTTTTCAGTTCAATCTCATTAAGAGGTGCTGCAATTATCATATTTGGTATGCATCTCATATAAGACAAATCGTACGCACCATGGTGAGTTGCACCATCTTCGCCTACAAGTCCGCCACGGTCAAGACAGAAGATTACCTTGAGGTCCTGAGTTGCAACATCGTGAATTACGCTGTCATATGCTCTCTGCATAAAACTTGAATAAATATTACAGTAGGGGAGAAGCCCCTTTGCAGCCATGCCGGCTGAGAATGTTACTGCATGCTGCTCCGCAATTCCAACATCAAATGATCGTTCCGGAATCTCCTGCATAATTATGTTCATTGAGCATCCGCTTGGCATTGCCGGTGTTACCCCAACAATAGACGGATTCATTCTAGCAAGCTCGAGAACAGTCTCTCCGAATACATCCTGATATCTTGAAGCAGCGGGATTTCCTCCGGTCTTTCTGAGACCTGTGTTTTTGTCAAAGTTACCCGGAGAGTGCCAGATTACCTGATTGTCCTCTGCCGGTTTGAATCCCTTGCCCTTTTTGGTAACTACATGAAGCAGCTTAGGTCCTTTAATATCCTTAAGCTGAGATATAGTTTCGATGAGCTGAGGAAGGTTGTGTCCGTCAATAACGCCAAAATACCTGAATCCTAAAGCCTCAAATATTGACCCGCTCCTGAAAAATGCAGCCTTTGTGCTGAACATGAATTTTCCTGCCATGCTGCGAAGCTTATCTGAGCCAAGGAATTTCCAGATTTTGTTTTTGGTTTTGTTGTAGAAATGCGAGGTTGTGAACTTTATCAGGTAGTTGTGCATCGCACCCACATTGGGATCAATTGAAATCTGGTTATCGTTTAGAATTACCAGAATATCTGTCTTGTGTGCACCGGCATTGTTGAGCCCTTCATAAGCGAGTCCGCCTGTAAGAGCTCCGTCACCAATCACTGCAACAACCTGTTCATTGCTGCCCTCAAGGTTTGAGGCAACTGCCATTCCAAGTGCTGCAGAAATGGATGTTGATGAGTGCCCCACTCCAAAAGCGTCATATTCAGATTCGCTCATTTTAGGGAAGCCGCTTATTCCTTTGTATTTTCTGTTGTTTACAAAGGCATCTCTCCTGCCTGTAAGTATTTTATGTGCATATGCCTGATGTCCGACATCCCATATTAGCTTATCTTTTGGGGTGTTGTACAGGTAATGCAGGGCTACCGTAAGTTCAACGGTACCCAGACTTGCCCCTATGTGGCCGGGGTTCTCTGCACATGCAGATATGATAAACTCCCTGAGCTCCTGACAGAGCTCCGGTAGTTGTTCAGCTTTAAGTCTTTTGAGATCCTCAGGTGAATTGATTTTGTCCAAATACCTCATTACTCCTATTCTCTTTCTGTTTAATAACAACCAACCTTAAGGTTTGTTGAAGGTTACTCAAATCTTGTTAACGGGAATACCCGATAAAAAACAAGGCAAGATACAACATATTTCGCAAAGGGCAGAAATAAATATTTATTTTGATTTTTGAGGAAATCTGCATAGTTTAGTGACCGCTTAACTATAAAAATAATCACAAAAACTTTTCAAACTGTGGAAAATAAAACTCTGTTACTGAAGGATAGAGCCCCCATTCGCTGGACCGTTCTAATCCTTCTTTCTTTGATGATGTTCTTTGCATACATGTTTGTGGATGTGCTCTCTCCTTTACAAAGTCTGCTTGAAAGCGGCAAGGGATGGTCGCCGGAAAACTACGGAACATTTGCCAGTTCTGAGTATTTTCTGAATGTATTTGCACTGTTTCTGATTTTTGCAGGTGTTATACTTGATAAAATTGGAGTGCGCTCAACAGCATTGCTTTCAGGAGGATTAATGGTATTAGGAGCTTCGATTAAGTACTTTGCAGTAAGTCCTGCTTTTGCCGGAACAGGTATTGAAGTATGGCTTAATTCATGGTGGACAAGCTTCCCTGCATCTGCAAAACTGGCCTCGTTCGGATTCATGATTTTTGGATGTGGCGTTGAAATGGCCGGCATAACTGTATCAAAAGGTATCGTTAAATGGTTCAGAGGAAAAGAGATGGCTCTGGCAATGGGAATTGAGATGGCAATTGCCCGCCTTGGTGTATTTGCAGTGTTCAGAATCTCTCCAAGGGTTGCAGAAGCTTTCGGAGATCTTAGCGCACCTGTGCTTATGGTTCTTATTTTCCTTCTTATTGGTTTACTGTGCTTCTCTGTTTACTTCTTCTTTGACAAGAAACTTGAGAAACAACTTGGCGAAAGAGGTGATGAACCTGAAGAGCCATTCAAGGTAAGTGACATTGGAATTCTTTTTACAAGCAAAACATTCCTCATTGTTTCGGGACTTTGCGTTCTTTATTATTCTGCAATTTTCCCTTTCCAGAAATATGCTGCAAACATGCTTGAATGCAGACTGGGAATCAGCAATACAGAGGCCAGCGATATTTTCTCGTTCTTCCCTATTGGTGCAATGGTTCTTACCCCTCTTCTGGGAGGATTCCTTGACAAAAGAGGAAAGGGAGCAACCATGCTTATGATAGGTGCAATCCTTATGATTTCCTGCCACCTGATTTTTGCCCTTACACCTGCAGAACTCTTTACAAAGGGTGTTGCCTATACTGCAATTGTAATTTTAGGTGTGAGTTTCTCTCTGGTACCAGCTGCACTGTGGCCTTCTGTACCTAAACTTGTTGAGAACCGCTACCTGGGATCTGCTTATTCGGTTGTATTCTGGATTCAGAATATTGGCCTGATGGCATTCCCAATGCTCATTGGATGGTCGCTTGCAGTTACAAATAAAGATGTTGCAAATCCGCTTCAGTACGATTACACTGTACCTATGCTGATATTTGCATCTCTTGGAGTACTTGCATTCTTCCTTGCTATCTGGCTTAAGAGCGAGGACAAGAAAAAGGGCTATGGTCTTGAACTTCCAAATATTCAGAAATAATGACATCTGCAGTAAAGCTTCTTAAAAATTCCAAGAGGGCACGCTGGTTTGTATTGCTTGCGCTTTCAATCCCTATGTTCTCTTCCTATTTCTTTGATGATCTGTTTACGACAATCAGCCACATCTTTAATAATCCGGAGATTCTGGATCTTGGATGGAACCTGAGTGACTACGGATTTTACGGTGGTGCTTATTCACTGCTTTGCGTATGGGGTGGGCTTGTTATATGCGGAATGCTCCTGGATAAATGGGGTGTCCGCTTTACAGGATCTCTCTTTGTAGGACTTATGGTGGGTGGCTCGGTAATTGTAATTTATGCAATCTCTGAAAGCTTCTCAAACAGCTCCCTCAATGCATACATGCTAAAGTTCTTTGATAAGCCCTCACTCGCTCTTGCATATGCCGGCGCCTCAATTTTTGGTCTAGGCAGCGAGATTGCCGGAGTGGCAGTAACAAGGTCTATTGCAAAATGGTTTAAAGGAAAGGAGATGGCTCTGGCAATGGGCCTTCAGCTTGCTCTGGCCCGTCTTGGTACAGCTACGGCACTTATCGTTATACCAAGAATTGTAAACATTGAACAGGCTTATATTCCGTTTTCGGAAACCAGTAAACCTGCTGCAGCCGCAATGATACTGATGATTATTGCTGTTGCACTCTGGACGATGTTTATTTTTACCGACAAGCGATACGACAGGCAGAATGACGAGGAGGATAAGAAAAACGATGTTAAGAGTGTTAAAGATGATAAATTCAAGTTCTCAGATATTTTCAAAATTCTGGGTAACAAACATTTTATTCTGATTTCACTCCTCTGCGTATTCTTCTATGCATGTATAATATCATTCAGAAGATTTGCCACAACCATTATTATCCCGCGATTTGACCTGGATGCAGATATAGCTTCACTTATGGTCTCTCTCATTCCATTTTCGACCATGGTATTCACACCGCTTTTCGGTTCAATGGTAGATTCAAAGGGTAAAGCAACAAGATTTATGTTACTGGGTTCATTATTACTTCTGGTATCTCACCTGATTATTGCATTTGCTCCCGGTACACAATTCTTTGGTTATACCGGTGTTGCAATTCTTGGTGTTGCATATGCACTTGTTCCTGCGGCAATGTGGCCTTCAGTTCCAAAGATTATTCCTGAAAAGAATCTGGGAACTGCATATTCGCTTATTTACTGGATTCAGAACATGGGTATGCTTATAGTTCCTATTGTAGTAGGAATTATTATCACAAAGACAAACGAATCATTTCCTGTTGCAGAAGAGGCAAGTTTGCAGAGTGCAATCAACGCAGAGTACTTCTTTATTGCTCTTTCACTTGTAGCAATTGCCGTTGCGGTTATACTCGGAAAATCATCCGATAAAAATCCTCAGCTGGCACTTGATGTTCCTAACAAGTCAAAGAAGAGATAGATTATTCTTCGATCAATAAAAAAGAGAGCTGCCCCGAAAGGCAGCTCTCTTTTCTTATACTGTTGTTTTCAGAAATTACTTTGTAAGAACCTCTCTGAAAATTGTCTGATCTCTGTCCGGACCGAGTGAGATAATGTTGATAGGAACTCCTGTCTCTTTTTCAATGAATCTCACATAAGTCATGAACTCATATGGAAGATCGCACTCCTGTGTAACAGCAGTAAGGTCACGTTTCCAGCCCTTGAACTCCTTGTAAACCGGCTCAATCTCTGCATATGTGTCAAAAGGAATTTCATCTGTCTCAACACCATTTACTTTATATGCAACAGCAATTTTAACAGTGTCAAATGTGTCCATAACATCTGCCTTCATCATGATAAGCTGGTCTACTCCATTTACCATGATTGCATATTTAAGCGCTACAAGGTCCAGCCATCCTGTTCTGCGCGGACGGCCTGTTGTTGCTCCAAATTCAAATCCAATTCTTCTCAGTTCCTCTCCGGTTGCATCATTGAGCTCAGTTGGGAATGGGCCGCTGCCCACTCTTGTGCAGTATGCCTTGAATATTCCGGATACCGTACCAATTTTTGAAGGAGATACGCCAAGTCCTGTGCATGCACCGGCGCAGGTTGTTGTAGATGAAGTAACAAACGGATACGATCCAAAGTCAACATCAAGAAGTGATCCCTGAGCACCCTCTGCCAGAACTCTTTTGTTGTCTTCAAGCAGATTGTTCATCAGATACTCACCATTAACAAGATTGAAGCCCTTGAGGTACTCTATTGCGTCAAGCCATTCAGCCTCACGCTCATCTGCATTATACTGGAAATCGAACTGTTTCAGGAATGAAATATGTTTGCTCTTTAAAGTGTTGAATCTGTCTGCAAAGTTATCTGCAAGAATATCTCCAACCCTCAGGCCGTTACGGCCAGTCTTATCCATATATGTAGGACCGATTCCCTTAAGTGTGGAACCAATCTTTGATGCCCCTTTTGCGGCCTCAGATGCTGCATCTATAATTCTGTGCGTAGGGAGGATAAGGTGTGCCTTTTTTGAGATAGAGATTCTCTCTCTTACAGGAACGCCGCTCTCTTCAATCTGAAGGCACTCTTCTCTGAAAATAATAGGATCAATTACAACACCATTACCAATGATGTTCATTGTACTTTTGCGGAAAACTCCCGAAGGAATGGTGTGCAGGACGAATTTTTTATCGTCGAAATGGAGTGAGTGGCCGGCATTGGGACCCCCCTGGAATCTGGCAACAACCGGATAGCCCTTTGCAAGGACGTCAACGATTTTACCTTTCCCCTCGTCGCCCCATTGAAGGCCTAAAACTACATCAACTTTCATACTGATTTATAATATTAAAATGGTAGATCCCCGTCATCCGGGGGTATAATTTCTTGTATATTCGGCTGTGTCTGTGCGGCAGGTGCCGAATCCTGCCTTTTCCCGAGTATCTGAAGATTCTCGGCCACAATTTCAACTGTAAACCGCTGAACGCCGGTTTTATCTTCCCAGCTGTTAGAGCGGATTCTTCCTTCAATAAATAACTGAGATCCCTTCTTTACATATTTTTCAACTCTCTCTGCAAGACCCCTCCAGCAGACAATGTTATGCCACTCTGTCTGCTCCTGGAAGTCACCGTTCTTGTCCTTGTACCTCTCTGTTGTAGCAAGAGAAAAGCGTGCCACCATTGATCCGTTTTCGAGGTGTCTTACCTCTGGATCTTTGCCGGCATTGCCTATGAGCATGACTTTATTAAGTGACATAATTTTACTTGTTATTTAAACCAGACAAAGATAAAAAATTTTACCAAAGGGAGGCCAATAATTCCATCGCTTCTGAGTCTGGATTTTCTCCTGTGAAGAGTCTGAAAGATGGTATTGCCTGATTTACCAGCCAAACGATGCCGCTCAGATATTTTCCTCCCTCTGCGGTGCACTTATCAATTAGCTGGGGATTCCTGTAATTTGCCTCAAAAATGAGCTTTCCGTCAAAAGAGGTATTGCCGTAAATGTCAGTTTCGGCAGGAATTGTGTCAATAATTATCCGGGCGCTCTTTGCAAATTGCGGAACATGTTCAATTGGGCAGGCTGCTGTTCCGAATCTGGATGCATATTTTGATGCCTTTTTATAATCTCTGTTTGCAATTACTACTTCTGCCCCAAGGTCTCTGAGCGCCAGAGCTGCCGCCCTGCCTGCCCCGCCGCAACCAGTGACGAGAGCCTTAATACCCGGAGTGACAAAATCTGCAACAGAGCTTTTGACTCCTTCGTAATCTGTATTGAAAGCCTTAATTTCCCCCTTAGAAAACAGGAGGAGATTTGCCGCGGCAACTTCGGAGGTGAGAGAATCTGCATTGTGAACAAACGAGAGTACCTCTTCCTTGTAAGGAGCTGTGATATTTAAACCGGAATAACCTCCTTTAACGGCTGCCTCAAGTCCTTTCAGAAGATCTGGAAATTCCAGCAACTCGTATGTGTGCGGGCTGTGTTTATAGGCAGCGGCAAAGAGCGCAGGGCTTTTGCTGTGTGCGACAGGATATCCGAGAAGGCCGAATTTCATCTTATTTAAAATCTCTTTGTCTGAGAGCCTCGTAGCAAATAATCGCTGCGGATACTGATACATTAAGGGAGTCCAGTTCTCCTCTCATGGGAATCTTAATTCTCTCATCTGCACGCTCCCTCCAGAAAGGTTTTAGCCCGTCCGACTCAGTACCGAGGACTATAGCCATGGCACTCTTCATATCTGAAAGATGGTACCAGTTTGATGCCTGAAGCTCTGTGGTGAAAATTCTGATTCCCTTTTTTCTGAGCCATTCATATGCATGCTCAGATGTGCATACCGCAACATTATTTGTGAAAACACCACCAAGACTGGAGCGTATAACATTT
This sequence comes from Bacteroidetes bacterium HGW-Bacteroidetes-14, assembly GCA_002842655.1. Lineage (GTDB taxonomy): Bacteria > Bacteroidota > Bacteroidia > Bacteroidales > UBA932 > Bact-08. The sequence continues at coordinate 34,699 of PHDP01000015.1, read as the reverse complement.
GGATTGTAAAGGTCTGTCAGAGGATCGCAAATTAAAACCGCATCTGCCCTGGCGGCGTCTGCAGTTCTGAGAACTGCACCCAGATTTCCTGGCTTCTCAACAGATTCAAGAACAATTATTATTGGATTAGGAGAGAGTTTAAAATCTTCCGGTTTTCTCTCTTTGTAATCTACAGTTGCAATGATTCCCTCTGTTGTTCCTCTGTACGCTATTCTGGAATAGAGCTCAGCTGAGACCTGAAAAACCTCTCTTGCACCCAGTGACAACACAAGATCTGCATCTGCCATTTCAGGAACATAGAATAGAGTATCGAATTTAAAACCGGCTTTGCCTGCTGCAGAACATTCGCGAACACCCTCAACTACAAAAAGACCGGACTTGCGCCTCAGGGAAGACTTATCCCCGAGGGCAACCAGTTCTTTAATCCTTGGATTCTGTGAAGATGTTAGCAATCCTCCAGCCATATTATTGTTGTTTTTCCGGACGCATCTGAGGGAAGAAGAGAACATCCTGAATTGAAGGAGAATTGGTCATGAACATAGTAAGTCTGTCAATACCAATACCCATTCCGGATGTAGGAGGCATGCCGTATTCAAGCGCTCTCACAAAGTCCATGTCAATAAACATAGCCTCGTCATCTCCTTTATCCTTAAGTTTTACCTGATCCTTGAACCTCTCGAGCTGGTCAACAGGATCATTAAGTTCGCTGTATGCGTTTGCAAGCTCCTTTCCGTTCACGAAAAGTTCGAACCTCTCTGTGAGTGCTGGATTTGACCTGTGCCTCTTTGTAAGCGGAGAGGTCTCAACAGGATAGTCTGTTATGAAGGTAGGCTGAATGAGGTGCTTTTCGCAGTACTCCCCGAATATGGCATCGATAAGCTTACCTACGCCCATACTTTTGTTTACAGGAACATTCAGTTTATTGCAAACCTCTCTGAGCTCTTCTTCGTTCATACCGGCAACATCTACGCCTGCATACTCCTTAATTGCATCAAGCATAGGAAGTCTGCGGAACGGTGCCTTGAACTCAATCTCTTCGCCCCAAAGACTGACTTTAGTCTGACCGTGCAGATCCATAGCCACCTTTTCAATCATCTTCTCAACGAATTCCATCATCCAGAAGTAATCCTTGTATGCTACATAGATTTCAAGAACAGTAAATTCAGGATTGTGCGTACGGTCCATTCCCTCGTTGCGGAAGTCCTTTGCAAACTCGTATACACCTGTAAATCCACCCACGATAAGTCTCTTAAGGTAGAGCTCATTGGCAATTCTAAGATAGAGCGGAATGTCAAGGGCGTTATGATGTGTAATGAAAGGGCGGGCAGTAGCTCCTCCCGGGATTGCCTGCAGAATTGGAGTCTCAACCTCTATGTATCCGTGATCGTTGAAAAAGTTTCTCATTGTGGTCATGATGCGTGTACGCTTCATGAATGTCTCCCTCACTTCAGGATTCACAATGAGGTCTACATATCTCATTCTGTATCTTTGTTCAGGATCTGAAAAAGCATCATATTTCTGTCCCTCTTTCTCCTTTACTATTGGAAGAACGCGCAGAGACTTGCTGAGCACTTTAAGCTCCTTTGCATGGATTGAGAGTTCACCTGCCTGGGTTATAAAGGCAAAGCCCTTAATACCAACAATGTCACCTATGTCAAGAAGTTTCTTGAATACAGTGTTGTACATTGTCTTATCTTCTCCGGGGCAGATTTCGTCCCGTTTTATGTAAATCTGAATCCTTCCCTTTTCGTCCTGAATCTCCATGAAAGCTGCAGCTCCCATAATTCTTCTGGTCATGATTCTGCCGGCGATAGAAATATCCTGCAGATTTTTAAGTTCCGGATTATATTGTTCCTTTATCTGAGCTGTAGTTATGTTTATGTCGAATGCTTCTGCAGGGTAGGGGTCAATGCCAAGTTCCTGCATCTGTTTTAGAGACTCTCTCCTAATTACCTCCTGTTCGCTGAGCTCTGTATATTCCATACAATTATAAGTTGATTTAAACGGCAAAATTAGCTTTTTTTATCAACTTTTGAAATTTAATCGCTATCTTTGTGGAGATATGGCACTAGATAAACAATGGATTGTAAAGGATCCCGGTAATCCGGCTTTAGTTCGTCAGCTTTCTAATGATTTAGGTGTTGATGAAGCACTGGCCAGTCTGTTGGTACAGAGGAATATCAAGACTTTCGCTGAGGCAAAGTCTTTTTTTAGGCCAAGACTTGAGGAGCTTCATGACCCTTTTCTCATGAAAGACATGGACAAAGCGGTTATCCGCCTTGACAAAGCTCTCACTGCAAACGAAAAAATACTTATTTACGGGGACTACGATGTGGACGGTACAACTGCCGTTGCACTTGTATTTTCATTCCTTCGTAATCTGCATAAAAATATGGGCTATTATATTCCCGACAGATATAACGAAGGTTATGGTGTCTCTTACAAGGGAATTGACTGGGCTCATGAGAACGGATATTCACTCATTATTGCTCTTGACTGCGGAATTAAGGCAGTTGAAAAAGTCGCCTACGCCAAAACCCTGGGTATTGACTTTATCATCTGCGACCACCACCTTCCTGACGAAAGGCTCCCTGAGGCAGCTGCAGTTCTCGATCCAAAGAGAACAGACTGTAGCTATCCCTTTGATGATCTTTCGGGTTGCGGAGTGGGTTTTAAATTAATGCAGGCATTTGCATCTACAAGAAATATCGACTTTACAGAGCTTGTGCCTCTGCTCGATCTTCTCGTTGTAAGCATTGCTTCTGACCTTGTTTTGATGACGGGTGAAAACAGAATTCTTGCTCATTATGGTCTGCAACAGTTAAATGAAAGTCCCCGAAAAGGACTTTTGTCAATTATCAAGCTTTCAGGCCTAGAGAAACATGTTATAACTATTGATGATATTGTATTCAAGATTGGGCCCAGAATTAACGCTGCCGGCAGAATGGAGTCCGGAAAAACAGCCGTTGACCTGCTCATAAGCAGGAACGACGATGAGGCAAGAAACATTGGAGATACAATCAATACTCATAACAACGACAGAAAAAGCATTGACAGGGAGATTACCCAGGAAGCCATAGAGATGGCAGCAACTGCGGGGGATTATTCAACAAGAAAATCCACTGTTCTCTACAATCCCAACTGGCACAAGGGTGTACTGGGAATTGTTGCTTCAAGGCTCGTTGAGACATATTACAGACCTACAATTGTACTTACAAGGTCAAACGGGTTAATCACAGGATCTGCAAGAAGTATTCCCGGATTTGACCTTTATGAGGCTATTGAAAGTTGCGCAGATTTGCTTGAGAACTTTGGCGGCCACATGTATGCAGCCGGTCTCACTCTAAAGGAGAGTAATTATGAAATCTTTTGTGAAAGGTTCGAGGATTTTGTAAAAAACAAGATTACTAAAGAGCTTCTTACTCCAATAGTCAATATCGATACATTTCTGGAGTTTAAACAGATAACTCCTAAATTTTTCAGGATTTTAAAACAATTCCAGCCATTTGGACCGGGAAACATGTCTCCAGTTTTTATAACTCAGAATGTTTATGATAATGGTAACGGAAGAAAAGTCGGCTCAGATGCAGGTCACCTGAAATTAGAACTGATTCAGGAAAATGAACCTCACAGGCATATTTCTGCTATTGCTTTCAACCGCTCAGAACACTTCGAGCACCTCAGGTCAGGCAATCCTGTTGATATATGCTATTCAATTGCTGAGAACTACTACAGGGGAATTGCCAACATCCAGCTCAGGGTGAAGGATATCAAGCTCAGAGAAGAGATTATCTGATAATTAAATTGAATTTATTATTGTACACAGGATATCGTGTACAGAATTTTTGTCTGCATTGACCACAAGTTTTGCAACAGCCTCGTATCCCGGCTCTCTCTCACGGAAAAGCCTCTCAATTTCTGTCCGCAACTCATCATCAGTTTTATCCTTAAGCAGCGGACGGCTTTTTCTTGCCCGTGAAAGTCTGGCAGTCATAGTGTCTACAGAAGCGCGCAGATAAATACAGAAAGTTTTCTCTTTAAGCAATGTCTGATTAACCGGTGACATGACCGCTCCTCCCCCCAGCGACAGAACCATCACCTTTTCTTCACAGTTTTCGACAATTTTTTTAAGATAGCTCTCCTCAAGCCGGCGGAATTCGGCCTCTCCCCTGGAGGCGAAAATCTCTTCAACAGTTGCATTTTCTCCTGCCTCAATTTCATGGTCCAGATCTGTATGAAGGCAGAAAAGGTGCTGGGCAAGTCTCAGTGCGATTGTGCTCTTGCCCACACCCATAAATCCTGTGAGAGTGATTATCATTTAGAACAGGGTAGGTGAATCATCCTCCAGCTCAAAAAGCTCTCCGGTAACGGCACTATCCTGCTCATAAATGTTGCCGGATTCAATTCCGTTTCCGTTGGAGTCGATAACTGTTTCAATTTCCGGTTCATTTTCCTTCTCTTTATCGAGCGGTTCTATGAACTTTATTGCACTTACCTCAAAGGTTGTAAGTCTCTTTCCCTTTGCCCTGAAGCTCTTGCCTGCTATAAAAGTTTCAACATCGATAATTTCCGGAGCTCTTTTGGCATGTTTACCTCCAAAGATAATCTCAATCTGGGGATATTTATCGTGAGAGATGTCCAGAAGATAGCTCCCCGGAGCGTCTGAAATAAATGAACTTACAATGTTGTCATTAGGCTCGAACGGGAATCGTTTTATGTAGAAACATCCCTGCTCTGCATCGTAATAGACGGCAGTGTATATCTTCTGGGAGTCCAGCTTTTCAATGATCCTGATTTCACCCTGATAACGATTGCTGAGGTCAAAGTTGGTTGTGTAGTACTCTCCGTTTTTGCAGACGACGAGGATATGGTCGTGATGCTGGTATTCGCCAAGGAACAGACCTCTTGAGTCTGTGTTGAGACGGTTAATGTCACTGTCAAACCAGATTGACTGACCTCCAAACTGAGATACTCCCTTGGTCTTAAGTTGTATCTTATGAATAGGATTTTTGCTGAATATGTTTCCCATTGAACCGCGGCCTTTTATTGCCAGAGTTGAAAAATCATATTCAAAGATAAGTTTCTTGAGTTTTGGCCTTGGTTTAAGGAAGACTTTCAGAGTCTCTGCCTCGCCGTTTGGATTGGCAGTAAACCAGAGCAGGGATGAGCCCTCCTTGCCCTGAGTAACATCGTACTCTTTGTCACGGGTCACACCTGTTACAGCAAACCTCTTGACATAAACATCTCCGTTCTTGCCGTGACGGTATACTGCGTTGTAAACTGTGCGCTCGTCATTCTTCTTGAAGATGCCAACATGAAGGATGTTTTTCCCTACAAAAGCCTTGTCGCTGATTTTGGTTACGGTATACTTTCCGTTGTTCAGGAATACTATAATATCGTCAATGTCTGAACATTCGCATACAAATTCGGCATTTTCATCTCTTCTGAGGTCCATTCCCACAAATCCCTCCTCCTTATTGGCATAGAGTTTTGCATTAACTGCCACAACCTTGGTTGCCTCAATGGTTTCAAAGCTTGTAATCTCTGTCCTGCGGGGAAATTTGTCGCCGTATTTCTTTTTGAGCTGCTGAAAATATTTAATTGTAAAATTGTTAAGTGTGGCAAGGTTACCCTTAACCTCCTCCATCTCCTGCTCAATTTTTTTAATTGTATCTTCCAGTGCCTTAACGTCAAAAACTGAGATTTTCCTTACTGGTTTTTCAACCAGTTTAAGGACATCCTCTTTTGTTATTGCTTTTTTAAGCTGAGGCTGATACTTAAGCAGTTCATTCTCTATGTTGTCAAGCTGATCTTTCCAGGTTGCGGTCTTCTGCTCAAGCTCCCGGTAAATCTTCTGCTCAAAGAAGATTTTTTCAAGTGAAGTGTAGTGCCATGAATCCTCCAGCTCTGCAAGCCTTATATCAAGTTCCATTTTTAGCAGAGCCTTGGTATGGTCTGCATTGTGCCTGAGAATTTCGTCCACGCCAATAAAGCACGGATGCTTATCCTTGATAACGCAGGAGTTGGGAGATATTGAAATCTCACAGTCTGTGAATGCATAAAGGGCATCAATGGTTTTATCCGGAGAGACATCATTGTGAAGGTGCACTACAATCTCTGCTCCGCTTGATGTGTTGTCGTCCACCTTGCGGATCTTGATTTTTCCCTTGTCATTTGCCTTGAGTATTGACTCAATAAGCTTTGATGTGGTAAGTCCAAAGGGAATCTCAGAAATAACCAGAGTCTTTTTGTCGAACTTGGAAATTTTCGCCCTTACTTTAATTGCACCACCGCGGAGTCCCTGATTGTATTTGCTGCAGTCTGCAAGTCCGCCGGTAGGAAAATCGGGAAGGAGTGTGAACTCCTTGTCATTCAGATATGCTATGCAGGCATCAATCAGTTCGTTTATATTGTGCGGAAGGATTTTTGATGCAAGACCAACCGCAATACCCTCTACTCCCTGAGCCAGAAGCAGCGGAAATTTTACGGGCAGGCTTACAGGTTCCTGATTCCTGCCGTCGTAAGAGTTCATCCACTCGGTTGTCTTTGGGTTGAATACAACTTCGCCTGCAAATTTGCTCAGTCTTGCCTCAATATACCGGGGCGCAGCAGCACTGTCTCCGGTAAGTGTATTACCCCAGTTACCCTGGCAATCTACCAGAAGATCCTTCTGGCCGAGCTGAACAAGTGCGTCACCAATTGACGCATCACCGTGAGGGTGAAACTGCATTGTGTGACCTATGATATTGGCCACCTTGTTGTATCTGCCGTCGTCCATGCGCTTCATTGCATGGAGAATACGCCTCTGAACAGGCTTGAGACCATCGTTGATGTGCGGTACCGCCCTCTCCAGAATTACATACGAAGCATAATCAAGGAACCACTCTTTGTACATACCCGTGAGTTTGTACTTTTTGTCTCCTTCATTAATCAGTTTATCGTATTTGCTGCTTTCGGAAGTATCGGAAATATCAAGTGAGTCGTCCTGAAGTTCCGGTTCGTAGTCAAGGTCGGGGGTGCTCATCAGTTATATTTAGGTTTTTCTAGTCTTGAATGTAACCGAACTGCCTGAGTTTTCTTTTGTCTTCTCTCCAGTCCGGATTTACCTTTACAAATATCTGCAAAAAAACCTTTTTTTCAAAAAAGGATTCCATATCCTTTCTCGCAAGTGTTCCTACTTTTTTAAGTGCAGAACCACCTTTTCCTATAATGATTCCCTTCTGTGAATCGCGCATTACATTTATTACTGCGTCAATCTGATAAAGGCCTTCGCCCTCCTTGAACTGTTCCACAACAACCTCTGTAGAGTAGGGGATCTCCTTGTCGTATGTGAGGAGTATTTTTTCACGGATAATTTCAGATGCAAAGAAACGCAGATTTCTGTCTGTGAGAACATCCTTGTCGTACCATGCCGGACTCTCCGGTATGAGTTCAAGGACTCTGTTGAATAATGCAGTAACATTGAATTTCTCCTGTGCAGAAACCGGGAAGATCTCTGCTCTGGGAATAAGCTGTTTCCACCTTTCGTAAAGCTCTTCAAGCTCTTTCTGTCCGGATATGTCAATCTTGTTGATTACCAGAAGGACCGGAATTGAAACTTTATTTAGCTTTTCAATGTACTCTTCGTTTTTTGTACTTTTCTCTACAACATCGGTAACATAAAGAATAATGTCTGCATCGCCAATGGCTGTCTCGACAAAGTTCATCATGCTCTCCTGAAGTTTGTAGCTTGGTCTGAGAATTCCGGGGGTATCGGAGAAGACTATCTGATAGTCGTCGCTGTTTACCATTCCCATAATTCTGTGTCTTGTTGTCTGAGCCTTGGCTGTAACAATTGAGAGTCGCTCGCCTACGAGTGCATTCATAAGGGTAGATTTGCCAACATTCGGGTTACCCAGAATGTTGACAAAACCTGCCTTGTGTTTTTTTCCTCCCTGGGAAATATTACTCATAAGAGCCCATTTTGAGCATTGTTGCTTCCTGATCTGTAAGGAAACGCCACTGGCCCCTGCGAAGATTCTTTTTTGTAAGACCTGCAAAGTAAACTCTGTCAAGTCTCTTAACCTTATAACCCAGATGTTCGAAAATTCTTCTTACAATCCTGTTCCTTCCTGAGTGAATCTCAAGTCCTACCTGTGCGTTGTCCTCGTCTACATATGAGAGAGAATCGGCAAAAATAAGACCATCTTCCAGCTCAATGCCCTTTAGAATTGCATCGAAATCTGGCTTGCTCAGGTTCTTGTCAAGAACAATGTGGTAAATTTTCTTTCTGTTGTTTGAAGGGTGTGTGAGTTTGTCTGCAAGTTCTCCGTCATTGGTAAGCAGAAGTACTCCTGTTGTTTGCTTGTCAAGTCTGCCTACAGGGTAAACCCTCTGTGTGCACTTGCCTGCAATAAGGTCCATTACAGTCTGTTCTGCATTAGGATCTGAAAGAGTTGTAACAAAGTCCTTAGGCTTATTCATAACGATATAAACCTTCTCTTCGCCTTTGAGACGCTCACCATTGAAGCGGATATCGTCATTCGGGCTTACTCTCACTCCCAGTTCACTTATGATTGTTCCGTTTACCGAAACCAAACCTGCAGTAATATATTCATCGGCCTCCCTGCGTGAGCAGATGCCTGAGTTAGCAATGAATTTGTTTAGTCTTACAAGACCATCATCCCTTTTTGGTGCAGAAGGTGTCTTTTTAACAACTCTTCTTGGACCGTCAAATGACGGACGCTCACGGTTGAATGAAGGGCGGTCGCCATATGGTCTGCGTTCTCTGTCGAATGAAGGACGCTCTCTGTCGAAAGGCTTGCGGTCTCTGTCGAATGGTTTACGATCTCTGTCAAACGGTTTGCGGTCTCTGTCAAATGGTTTGCGCTCGCCGTCAAATGGCTTGCGTTCGCGGTCGAATGACGGACGGTCTCCGTATGGTTTACGATCTCTGTCAAACGGTTTACGATCTCTGTCAAACGGTTTACGATCTCTGTCGAATGGTTTGCGTTCGCCGTCAAATGGCTTGCGTTCTCGGTCGAATGACGGACGGTCTCCGTATGGTTTACGATCTCTGTCGAATGGTTTTCTATCCCTGTCAAATGGTTTACGATCTCTGTCAAATGGTTTGCGTTCGCCGTCGAATGGCTTGCGCTCCCTGTCAAATGGTTTACGTTCTCTGTCGAACGGTTTTCTCTCCCTGTCAAATGGTTTGCGCTCTCTGTCGAATGGTTTGCGCTCACCGTCAAACGGTTTGTCACTAGTTGATTTTCTTGCGAATGGCCTCGCATCACTGCGGCTGCCTCTTCCTGGCCCTGCGGACCTCCCGGCTCCCGCTCCTGATGGGCCTCTCCTGCCTGAAGCTCCCGCTCCGGCACGATTAGATGATTGATTATTTCTCATTGATATAGAATTCGGGTGCAAATGTAGGCTATTAAGAGATAATTTCCTACTTTTACCAACTTATTAAGCAATAATGTATATCTATGCCTAAGCTCAAAGCACAATTGGCGCGGGTTCTGGGAATTACCCCGCTCATGAAGGAGAATCTCAAGGTTTCCCTGAGGTCTATCAAGAGCACCAGGCTGCGCTCTTCTCTTACTATTCTGATAATTGCAATAGGTATCACATCACTGGTGGGTATACTTACAGCTACAGATTCGCTTAAGGCTCTCATGACCGACAATTTTGGCAAAATGGGAGCAAATTCCTTCTCCGTTAGAGCTCAGTTTTCTGATAACGAGACCGGAGGACGCAGAGCGAGGGTGCTTAACAGAAGGAATATCTCATATCCGCAGGCAAGAAGTTTTGCAGAAAATTTTAAAGTCCCTTCAGTAATCTCAATTTCTGCCACAGCTATTGGGAACGCAACAATCAAATATGGTTCAAACAAAACAAATCCTAATATAAGAGTAACTGCAACAGACGAGAATAATCTTGTATTTACCGGTGCTGCAATAGGGAAGGGGCGAAATTTCAGCAAGCAGGATCTTGAATCTGCAACCTTCACATGTATCATAGGTTCCGGGGTTCAGACAGCACTTTTTAAAGGACTTGACCCCATTGGAAAGATTATCAGCGTTGGTGCTGTCAGGTATGAAGTTATTGGAACAATAGCAAGTCAGGGAAGCAGCTTTGGAGGAGGACCGGACAATCAGGTATGGATTCCGCTTTCAAATGCCAGAGGATCGTTCCTGACAGATAATACATACTATGTTATCAATATAATACCAAAGGCAGGAGTAGATCAGGAGAAGGCAATCGTGCAGGCTGAGCAGCTGTTTCGCTCAATCCGCAGACTGAGTCCTACAGATGCCTCTGACTTTAGGGTAACAAAATCTGATGCATTCCTTGAGGATATAATGAAGATAATGGGCTATGTAACAATTGCTGCATTCATAATTGGAATAATTACGCTTCTTGGAGCAGCAGTGGGACTTATGAATATAATGCTTGTCTCTGTTAAGGAGAGAACAAGAGAGATTGGAACCAGAAAGGCTCTTGGAGCAAATTCAAAAACAATCAAACAGCAGTTTCTTTTTGAATCAATAGTTATAGGTCAGCTGGGAGGTTTGTGCGGAATAATTCTTGGCATTATTGTAGGAAACCTGACTGCTCTTCTGATGAAGAGTCCGTTTGTGATGCCGTGGCTCTGGATGTTTATGGGAGTAATGGTATGTCTGATTGTAAGCGTACTCTCAGGGTATCTTCCTGCAGTACGTGCTTCAAAACTGGATCCAATTGAGGCTCTCAGATACGAGTAGATTCTTTACATTCAAAAATTTTGAATTCAGAATTGTTTCAGATTATTTCAATTTGAAAATGTATGTTATTGTCCCCTCCTGAACAGCAGGGGCTGAGGCGCTGAGGTTGAACTTAGCCTTCATGGCCGCTCTTCTGGAAGCTTCCCACAGAGTTTTGCTTTGAACAGTGGTTCCGGGGGCACCCGGTTTTGCTTCTATAACATTTCCGTACTGGTCTACAGAGATTTTGACAACTACTTTTCCCGATTCATTTACGGTATAGTCCGGCTCCGGCAGATTGCCCATAAGGCTTCTTCCGGCCAGTCTGGCAGATGGTTCCCCCTCAACTGCCCCGGTTCTGGTATTCCCCTCTGCATGGCCGGCAGAGAGACTTTCACTTATCTCTTTGGAGACTTGTGCCTGAGTTTCGTTTTTATTTTGTGCGCTTGGGAAGAGAGCTCTTTTGTTAATTGGTTTTGGACGGGGAGCCTCATATTGTTCAACATCTCCCTTGTCGCCAGAAGTTGCCTCCTCTCCCTTGTTTTGGCCGCTACCCTTTATAGCAGATTCAGATCTCTGAACGAGTCTGATCTCCTCTGTAGGGTTTGGATTTTCGACTCTTGGTTCGTGTCCCGATTTAACCTCAATAGGCTTTGGTGGCTCCATTTCAAAATCAACCTCAATTCCAAGCTCTGCAGGCGGGGGGTAAACTGTCTTGAATCCTGTAGAGAAGAAAAGTGTAAATGCAGCAAGGTGAACGCCAACTGCCAGACCGGCACCAATGGTGCGGGCTCTTCTCTCCTGGGGAGTAGGTCCTTTTGGCAATTTTGACATCTTTTTGTTGTTGTTTACTCTGCAGCAGTTGCCAGAATTATTCTGTACTGATTGCGTTTTGCAATATTCATTACATTAACTACCTGTTCCATTGGGACAGTTTTGTCAACATGAAGGGAGATTGTAGGATCCTCTTCGTTCATAAGCTCCTGCTGAATAAGTCCTTCAATATCTCCAGCTGCAACAGGGGTGTTTTTCCCGTTGATATGATATGAGAATGTGTTTGACTGCAGGTAGTGTTTAATTGAAATGCTCACCATTGGCTTTGCAGCTACCTGATTTGTGCTTTTTGGCAGCAGCAGTTTAAGAGCATTTGGATTTACGAGAGTAGAGGTCACCAGAAAAAATATCAGCAACAAAAATACAATGTCTGTCATTGATGACATACTGAATGACGGATCTACCTTTGCACGGCGTTTAATTGACATTTGCTTTTGATATTTATGTTATTTTCCTGCAGGCTCGTGGAGCAGGTCCATAAACTCTATTGTATTGCTCTCCATTTTGTAGACTATGTTGTCAATTCTTGCAACCAGATAGTTGTAACCAAAATAGGCAAGAATACCAACAATAAGACCTGCAACGGTTGTTACCATAGCTGTATAAATACCACCCGAAAGAAGTGTAATATCTACATTGCTGCCCGCCTGAGACATATTGTAGAAGGCCTGAATCATACCAATTACAGTTCCGAGAAAACCAATCATTGGTGCTCCGCCAGCAATTGTTGCAAGCATTGGAAGTCCCTTCTCAAGTCTTGAGATCTCTACATTACCCATATTTTCGACAGCTGTCTGAATATCGTTAAGAGGACGGCCTATACGCTCAATTCCCTTCTCAATAAGTCTGGCAATTGGAGTCTCCTGTGACTGACACAGATTAATTGCTGCCTTGATTTTTCCTTCGTGAATATAATCGTGGATATTTCTCATGAAGTTTTCATCAATTTTTGAGGCCTGCCTTATAGCCCACCATCTTTCTCCAAAGAGGTAGAGTGTAAGAATTGACAATGCAAGAAGCGGAATCATAATCCATCCTCCTTTGAATGCCATGTCTATCAATGAAAAGGAAAGTTCCTCCTTTACGGGAACAATTGCCTGAGTTGCAGCCTCTGCGGCATCCTGAGCCATAGCTGCCAAAACTGGAAATATCATAGTTATGCTTTAATAATTGTTTTCTGTAATACGCAAAATTACAACAATTGAGCCATCTTTCAATGATTATATTGAAAAATGTATATATTTGCACAAGAGACAAAGAAATGATCAAAACTACCATTAACGCCGCTTACATGTATTATTACTACCGCAGTTCAGCTTCGGTAGGCATCGGTATTGGATAGTTTTAAAAGGCATACACTACAAATGAGGGCTTACCGTAACCGGTAAGCCCTTTTTTTATTTATTCACTAACTATAACCCCAATTTAATCATGAAAAATTCAAATGATGAAAACAGAATCAGATTCTTTTCCAGAAAAGAGGTTCCTGTAGAGATGCACAAGGTAAAGGTGGTGCAGAGTATTAACCTGGCAACACCTGAAAGGAGAATGAAGGCAATTGAAGATGCCGGATTCAACACTTTCCTGCTTCAGACAGGCGATATCTTTCTGGATATGCTTACCGACAGCGGAACAAATGCAATGAGTGACGAGCAGGTCTCAAAAATGTTTGTTGCAGATGATGCATATGCCGGCTCTAAAAGTTTTCTGAAGTTAAAGGAGAGTATTTTAGATGTTCTTGGAAAGGAGCTGGTGCTCCCGGTGCATCAGGGAAGGGCTGCTGAGAATATTATCTCTTCTGCGTATGTTGGAATAGGTTCTCATGTGCCAATGAACTATCACTTTACAACAACACTTGCGCATATAGAAAAGAACGGCGGTAAAGTTGCAGAACTTTGCACACCGGAGGCAATGAAAATCTCCAGTACGCATCCCTTTAAGGGAAATATGGATATTGGCAGACTTGAAAAGTTCATTGAACAGCACGGAAAAGATAGGATTCCGTTCATAAGGATGGAGGCCTCTACCAACCTTATAGGCGGCCAGCCTTTTTCCATGCAGAACTTCAGAGATGTAAAAATGGTTGCAGACAAGAATGGAATTCCGGTTGTACTTGATGCCAGTCTTATTGGCGAGAATGCATACTTCATCCTTAAAAGAGAGCCCGGGTTTGAAGGTTCTGATATGAAAACTATTTTACGGGAGATGTGCTCTCTTGCCGACATTGTTTATTTCTCTGCCAGAAAACTGAGTTCTGCCAGGGGTGGGGCAATCTGCACAAACAGCAAAGAGCATTTTGACAAGATGAAGGACCTTGTTCCGCTATTTGAGGGTTTTCTCACATACGGCGGAATATCAGTAAGAGAGATTGAGGCTATGGCTGTGGGACTCACAGAAACTACTGATGTGAATGTAGCAGGTCAGTCGCCGCAGTTTATTGAATATATGGTTAAAGAGCTTCAGGCTTTGTCTGTGCCGGTTATCTCTCCGGGTGGGGCGCTTGGATGTCATATAGATGCAGGAAGTTTTGCGCCGCATATTCCGCAGAGGGAGTACCCGGCAGGAGCGGTTACAGCTGCGTTTTTCATTATCTCGGGAATCAGGGGAATGGAGAGAGGAACAATAAGCAGTTCCAGGGATGCTGATGGGAGAGAGATTATGGCAGACATGGAACTTATGCGGCTTGCTTTTCCAAGGCGACTATTTACCCTCTCTCAGATTGAATTTACAATAGACAGGCTTCACTGGTTGTTTGAAAACAGAAACTTAATTGGCGGACTCAGATTTACAGAAGAGCCGCCCGTGCTTAGATTTTTCACCGGGCGGCTCGAGCCTGTTAACGACTGGCCAGAGAGACTGCTTGAAAAATTCCTGAAGGATTTCTCTGTATAAAATTCTTAATGATTATTCGGTAATTGTGAATTCGCGTGTACCCAGCGGGCGTGTCTCGCGGGTATCGCGGTTTACAATTAAAAACTCAATGCTCCATTTACCAATACCGTTTCCGCCAACATTGATGAATGTGGTATAGAATCCGGGAATGTAGAATCCGTATGGTCCGTATTCATCCCTCTTACCCTGAGGATTTGTCAGAATAAATTTGCACATCCAGACAGGGGTGCCGTAACTGTTTGTATAGGTTTTGGTGTGAGGTCCCTCTATCCATGCTCCGAATACCTTCTCTCGTCCAGCGAGGTATCCTTTTTCATAAAGCTCTTTCTGAGACCATTTGTCACCTCTTTTAATGATTTTAAGTTTGGAGTCATACTCGCTCTGATCTATCAGCCCCACTCCAATCTCTTTAACCTCCCAGTCACTCTTATCTGCTTTTTGCTTATTTCCGTATGTTGCGTTAAACTCTGATGTTGCAACATGCTTTGACTCCTTTGTGTCACGGTGTACAATGTACCAGTCAATCTTCCATTTACCCTCAGGTTTACTGTTTGGTTTTATTCCAAAATAGGTAAATCCGGGAACATAGAATCCATGAGGTCCCGATTCAAATGTTGTTCCGTCCGGATAGGTTATTACATATTTGTAGTTCCAGATAATCAGTCCGTTTTCATTTTTGAACTCATCTGTATGAGGTCCCTGAATCCATGCTGCAAAAACCTGGTTGCCTTTGTATTTGCCGGCAAGAGCTCCGTTTTCATACAACTCTTTGAAATCCCACTCTTTGCCCTCTTTCTCAATCCATTTTCATCCTCGACAATCAGGCCTACTCCGGCCTCTTTTAATTTCCATTTCTGGCCTGCGGCACCATATGCGATACCCATAACAAGCACTAGCATTAAAATCTTTTTCATAGTTTATGGTGTTTAGTCTTCTTCAGAAATCTCTTCAGTATCCTCAGAGGGGAGAGAATCGGCCTTTGCCAAAAAGTATGCCTCCACTGCTTTTTTTGCGGCAGGCGAAAGGCTGACATCTGCTCTTACGGCCAGCTCCTGTTCTGTGCTGATTACCTCTTTGACCCTAAGCCTCTCTGCAAGCAATCTGTAGTAACCCTCCAGTTCCGGCTTCAGTTTGAAATCTGGAGTGAAAGAGCGGAGCGCTCTCTTTGGTGATGGAATTATACTTGCCAGATATATGGATTCATTAATGTTAAGATCTGCCGGCTCCTTGTCAAAGTAGAACCTTGAGGCCTCCCTTATTCCGTAAATGCCGGGACCCCATTCAATGATATTGAGGTATACCTCAAACATTCTATCCTTGCTGCTCAGTCTGTTTGTCTCAACGAGCCAAACAATGAGCATCTCCTCAAATTTTCTGGCGAGGGTTTTGTGCCGGCTCAGGAATACATTCTTAACAAGCTGCATTGAGATTGTACTTCCGCCGCGAACAAACCTGCGCTCTTTGATGTCTGTAACCAGTGCCTCTCTTATACTCTCAGGAAGAAATCCGTTGTGGTAGAAAAAGCCGCCGTCTTCTGACTGAAGAACGCACATTTTTAGGTATGGTGAGATTCTGTCAAGTGTCCTGAAGTTTGGATTTGATGGGCCCACGCTGAAAGATCTTACCGGAACACCCCTTTCATATGCGGTGTATTCAAATTCGGAATTCAGCCTTCGAAAATCTGTTCTGCCGGGGGAGGTAATTCTGAATTTGTCCGGTTTAAGCAGAGAGTGAATTTTGAGGCTGTCAATATTATTCATGTCAATATCTGCATAGAATCTGTAGCTGAGAAATCCCTCTGTTTTGATTCCTTCGATATTTCCGAACAGCCCTTTTGGAAAGGAATCAAAAAGTTCGCCTGCAGGGAATCGATCTTTTGTTACCGATGCTGTAAAGTGCCACTTTTTGGTTTTTTCTGCCCTTATGTAAGGTGAGAAGTTTAATTTATTGACGGTTACTACTGATGAGGAGTCCAGTTCAAAGTAATTGCCTCCTGTGTTAATTCTGTATGAAATATGACCCTTGTCAAGTGTTACATCTTCCGGCGAGAGGTTTGAATGAAATATTGTAAGACCGTCTGCCACTCCCTCTCCGGAAAAGGCGACACCTTCATCTGTATCGGAAGCAGCAACTTTGAAGGAGAGGGTGTCAAACTGAACTCTTGCCCCCCACCTGAATTCAAGGAAAGGAACTGAAAATTTGCTTCCGTCTTCTGAGTGAATCTGAGTTGATATAGACCTTTGGGAATCGTCAAGTTTACCCCCGGCTTTGAGAGTCTCCCTGAATCCGTTTTCGTCAGTTATGATTGTTGCACTGTAGGTATCTCTTTTAATTGATGACTCGGGCATTTTTATGCTAAGGCTGTAATCTCCGTTTATATACAGAATTTCAAAATTGGAAATGGAGGCCGAGGATGGCAGGATGTCCAGAAACAGTGAGTAGAGCCTCTCTGCAAGTCTTGAATAACTTACTGCTGCATCTGTCTGTTCCTCAGGACTTGCAGTATCTGTTGCTCCTGAACGGGTTTTATAAAGAAACTCGAAATTTGAAGTTGAATCTCTTTTAATGAACGAAATCCGTGTGTCGGATATATCGAGCTTTGTTATGTCCGGCCTAAGAAACAGAAGTTTAAAAGCATTCAGCCTTACTACAATTTTTGATGCTCTCATTAACTCCTCTTTTCCGGCAGGTGTTATTGTAAGGGAGTCAATCCTCACACCGGCCAGTCCGGATACTGATAGTTTTTTATATTTTATATCTAAAGAGAGCTCTTTGTTAACTGATTTGATTTTGGAATCGACCACAAGGCGTATGATTGCTCCCCTGAGCAGGAACAATGTCAGCAACAGAGCTGCGGCTGCAAGCAATACAATTTTTATTTTACGGTTCATATATCCTAAGTTAAGAAAATATTATAAACCAAATGCAATCCTGAGCCCTATGAGTATAAAAATAATCCCTTTGGATATGCTGATATACTTTGATGCCTTTTCGCTCCTGTTTATGAGGGAGCCCAAATGTCCGCTGAGTACAGAAACAGCAGAAAATACCGCAATTGCCTGTATAATGAAGATTCCGCCAAGAATAAGCATTTGAACAGAGACCGCAAGATCTCCCGGAGATACAAACTGAGGCAGAAAGGCCAGAAAAAATAGCGCGACCTTGGGGTTAAGAAGATTCATGAAAATGCCCTGCCTGTAAAGCTGAGCACTGCTTTTTGCCGGGACATCCGTTAAATTGCCCGGGCCACCTTTTTCCCTGAAGGCCTGCCATGCCAGCCAGAAGAGATAGGCCGCACCGGCATATTTTACCAGATTAAAGGCGAGCGGAGATTGTCTGAAAAGTTCAGAAACTCCAAAGGATGCGGCAGTTGTGTGAAATATGAGGCCGGTACAAAGTCCCAGCGCAGTGATTATGCCGGCTCTCTTCCCTGATGAGATACTCTGTGCGGTAACGTAAAGAATATCGGGGCCGGGAGCCAGTGTAAGCAAAATTGATGCAATTGTGAATGCCAGTAAATTTGTGAGCAGCACGGAGGGTGAAAAATATTTTGTAAGTGTAATTATAGATTGTGATTCAGAATCAAAATTAATATTTAAATTTATACCCGTATTGTACTGACAGATTAAAAAACTTAAATATTTATGAAAAAGCTTCTTTTCCTTATTTCATTTGCACTCATTTTTGCAGTTTCATGCGATAAGGCAGAAACACAGCTTGCAGATAACAATGACCTTATGACTCAGGATGCCGTGATTGAACAGGTTAGCGCAGAGTCTAACGGGATACTCGACGAAATCATTTCTTTTGGTATGTTTGGTGTTCAGACAAAGGCAATCTGGGGTGAGAGATTTCTTTCAGAGGGAGTAACCCTAACAGTAAGAGATTCTGCATCAATTAGAATTGTAACCGTAGATTTTGGGACAGCCGGTGTTAAGGGAGCTGACGGTAAGGTAAGAAGCGGAAAACTCGTTGGCTATTTCTCTGTAACAGACAAGACAAATTTTCAGCAGAAACTCAGATATGTTGGTTACAAAATTGACGGATATCAATATTCAGGAGAGGTTATAAGAGTGATTACAAGACAGATTGATCTGCACACACAGCAGGCTGTCATTACAGAAAATGTAAAGGTGGTATTTCCTGACGGAGTAAAATTCGTAACACGTGTGGCAAATATGACCAGAGTCATAATGAACGGTGAGGCAGGAACTCTTGAGGATAATTTTGTAAAGACTTTCGGTACTATAAGTATCACAAATGAACTGGGTGCCGTTTATACAAAAACAATAGCAGAGGCAACACCTTTAATGTTCAAGGTTATTCCCGGCGAGATTGTAAGCGGAGTTGCTAAAATTACTCAGAGAAACGGCAGGAATATTACTGCAGACTATGGCGACGGTACTGTAGACAACACAGCAACACTAACTGACGGTACCAAAACATGGACTATTCAGCTAAGAAGAGTTCAGACCACTTAATTGTCTAAATCTTTGAAAGCGTAAGGCCGATAAGTTCCCTTGCAACATCGGATGCATTTACTCCTCTGTATTTTCTCAGAGGACCGATGAATGCCCAGCCAAATAATTTCATAAAACCCACACCAAGAGTTTCGCCAAAGCGGAACTCTTTTCTGTTTCCCATAAGAAGAGATGGTCTTATAAACGCAGCTTTTTCACCAATTATTTTTTCTACCTCCCGCTCCATCTTTCCTTTTGTGGAGAGATAGAAATTGGATGAGGCAGCATTTGCTCCAATTGATGATACAAAACCGGCGGCACCTGTTCCGGTTGCATTTACCAGTCTTGCTATTGTAACAGGTATGGCAAGATCTGTTCTCAGGAATTTATCTTTAGAACCTGCTTTGTTTATTGTTGTTCCAATGCAGCAAAAATATGCATCAGCTTTAAGTTCAGGTGCGTATTGTTCCAGTTTGGAGAAGTCTTTAATCACAATTTGCTCCAGTTCCGGAGCTGCATTATGAATCTTTTGTCTGACTACCGCTACTACTTTTACATCTTCCCTTTCAAGCAACTGTTCTACAACCTGACTCCCTGTGAGGCCGGTTGCGCCGAATACTATTGCCTTAATACTCATTTGATATATGTTTAGAGTGTATAACAAAAAATGAGGTCACTTGTTTAAGTAACCTCATTTTTAATGTGTTTAGTGTGCTGGTATTATTTCAAAACAACACCCTCAAGCGAGTTTAAAGCCAGCTGCCAGGTAGAATTGAACTTGGTCAGAACACCTGTAACATCTGCATAAGAGTATAATGCAGGTGCAGGCTGATTTGCGAATTTGGCATAACCGCTCGTCCTGACTACAACTCTGGTACCTCCTTCGAGTTCAAAGGTCTGTTCGCCGTATCCGGCTTCAAGCTCAGGAGTGGCTTTTCTTGCCCAGGTTGTCATGTTTTGTTTGACAAGTTTTGCATTCTTAAGAGTGACCAGGGTTCCCAGAAGACCATTGTGAATATCAGACGATGTTGTTAACTGCGCAGGTACAACCTTTGCTCCGGTTGCTCCTCTGAAAATTGTCTCTTTAATTCTCAGGTCTGTCTCAATGTAAGAGGTTTCGTAACGGGCTTCGGCAGATTTCTCTCCAAGCTGAACCATTCCGCCGTATGCACCAAGGAAGAGGTGTCTTGCCTTTACATAAACGGTCTGTCCCTCTTTGTACTCATTGTACAGAGTGGTTTTCCCGATTTTTACCTCAATACCTCCGGTTGCATCCTGAATGTAAAATGAGCGGTAGAAGTTACCAAACTCATCTGTACTGTTCACTTTACCACCAATAACAAGACTGTCGTTAATCTCATACGGGGTTCCGCTTACATATCTTGCCTTAAGATCTTTAATGGTAATGTTTGGTGTAAGAGTTACCGGCTCAAAAGGTGCTGGATTTTCAAATTTCTCTGAGCAGGCTTGCCCCAGCAGAGCAGCTGCAATTAAAGCCAGGGAAATGTATATTTTTTTCATATTCTTCATCTTTTCTGTTAAATATTTCTGTTAGAAACGGAAGTAAAGATTCAGGTAGTATGTTGTACCATACATGTAAAAATACTTCGAATCGAATCTGCTGTAGTTCATAACGGTTCCGTTGGCATCTTCGTTAACCTTAAGTCTCATCTGCTCATAGCCGCCTGTTTTAACAGTCTGGGTGTTGAGAAGGTTTTTAACCTCAAGGCTGAATCCAATGTTGTAATTTTTGAAGATATACCATGACTTGCCAATGTTGGCGCTAAGAACAATTGCACTGCCAAACATCTCCTGTTTTGAGAGTATTTTGCTCTCGTCCGGAGTGAGTCCTATGTGTGCAAAGTCTGTTCTGTAGATTGGGTTCATGTCAATGTAGGATGCATCAAAGAAAGACATGTCAATACCGGCAAAAAGATAATCGGGAGAACGGTAGTCCAGTCCAATATTTATTGCGGTCTGAGGTGTTCCTGAAATTTTGTAATCTTTCCAGTAAACTCTCTCATTTTCCAGGATGATTGCTTCGCTGTTGTCCACAGTCTGAGTAACAAACGGATTTGATGAGTATTTGTAGAGACCGTAACTTACTGCACCCTCTGCCGAGATTCCTCCCCAGATTGGAACTGAGAAGCCCATCTCAACACCTGTGTTAATCTGGTCGATTCCGCTCATGGCAAAGTTTGTAAAGCTTCTGTTGATATCGTCGTAGAAGCTAATAAGTCTTGTCTGGTCCTGGATTTTAGTATAGAAACCGGTAACTCTCATCTTCAGGAAAGGAAGCTTAACAGAGTAGTTGATATCTGCACTGAATGTCTTTTCTGTAGTAAGGTTTGGAACCACGCTGTTTCTGGTTCTTGGAGACATGAATGACTCCTGGAAGAAAGGAGCAGTCTGGAGATATGCTGCATTTGCATATACCATGTTGTTTCCGTCAATCTTGTAAGTAAAGCCTGCCTTTGCAGTAAATGTAAGGAAGTTGAGCTTTTCTGAGTTTCCGTAAGAGTTGTTTGGGAACATACCTTTGCGGTACATACCCTCTCTCCAGAAGGTAGTCTGTCCGCCTTCACCGGCAACATATGCCTCTATGTTTTTCTTGTTGTATTTGTAAGTAAACCAGAGTTTGGCATTTCTTACATGACCCTTGTAATAGTATCCGTATTTGTCACCTTCGCGGATAACTCTGTTGGGATTGTTAAGGTCGTTCTGGATAACATCTCCGCTTGCGAAGTCTCTCTCTGCGAACTTGTCAATATCTACCCAGTATTCGCCGCCAAGAAGATCTTTCATTTTCTTGTAGTGACTGGTGGTATTCCAGCGGTATTCGGCACCTGCATTCAGTTTGCTGAAATCTGAAAGCTGATAGCCTGCCTGAATCTTAGCATTGATGTCCTGCTGGTCTATGTGTCTCTCTTCAAGTACATACTGTGAACGCTTTTCACCGGCTATTGAGCCTGTGCCTGTTGAGTAGTTGTTGTAGTTGATGTTGTAAATACGGTCCCAGTTAATCTGACGGATGTTCCAGTCAGAGAGCCAGCCCTCTCTTATATAGGCTGCTTTGTAAGGATCGCTTTCATAGTAACTGGGCAGGTTGCGGTAGTAATCTGGTCTTGGATCCGGTGCATCGTACCAGTCAAGCGCAGAGTATCCGTTGCTTCCGAATCTGTATGAAAGGGCAGCTGTAAAGTCAAGCTTTTCGTTGGGTTTGAAGAAGTAGTTGAGCATAGCAACCGGCTCATTGTTGTTTCTTACCCTTGAGTTGCGGATTTTTCCATCCTGCCATCCCCAGTTAGGGTTGTAATAGTTGCTGCCAATCATATCATAAACCTCCTGGGTAGATGATCCCTGAGCTCCTCTCTCTGTTGGAGATGCGAAGATTGTAAGGGCAAGCCTGTGCTGGTCGTTAAATTTCTTCTCTACTGAACCAAAATATGCGAATGCATTATAATAGAGACCGTTTACCCATGCGTTTCCGCCTAATCTGGCAGAAGCCGATAGAGCATAAGACCATCCGTTATCCTGTTCACCTGAGGCGTAGGTTCCCATGATTCTGTACCTGTATGAGTCAGTTGCATTAACAACACTGAATCTGTAGCCTTTTCTCATTTGTGAGGCTCTGGCGTTGATATTGGTTGTACCATTTACACCGCCAACTCCAAAGTCAGAGATTGCAATACCTGTTGTGCTCTCCTGATTTCTGGTAGCTTCGTTGAGACCGGTCCAGAGTGACCATGGTGAGTATCCGTTAAGAGCATCATTGAAGTATACTCCATTCAGATAGATTCCCTGAGTTCCCGTTTCATAACCTCTGTTTTTGAATCTCATTGCTCCGAATTTATATCCCGCAATGTTTTCGTAAACATCTTTTGATGAAGAGAGAATAACCGGCATTGACTGAGCATCACCGGCCAGGTCTGTGTCAAACTCTGCAAATGTTGCTGCATCTACGGTTTGTGCAGGAGCATCGGAAACAAGAGTAATGAAATTGATATCTTTGACAAAATCATCAATTTTCACGCTCATTTGCAGCGGCTGGAAATCCGGAGCAGTAATGGTAATGTTGTAGGTTCCCGCAGGGATTCCCACAAGGGAAAACTCTCCCTCCTTAGTTGTTTCCGCTACAATCTCACTGTCGAGTTTAACGGTAATTTTTGCACCGGGAATTGGAACACGTCCCTCCCTGTTTACGACCTTGCCCTTTACTCCTCTCTCCTGAGCCTCAAGAGTGAGCGAGGTTAGTGCCAAAAAGGCGAATAGAATGAAAGCTGCTTTTATCTTCATATTATTCAGATTTAACTAGATATATGTAAACAGGCAGGTGATCGCTGTAACCTCCCTGAAAATTCGTTCCCACATAGGTTCTGTAAGGGTAGTTCTTGAACTGTCCTGACGGATTGAGCAAAAACGGCTTATTGAAAATGTTTCCCCAGAACTTGTTGTAATCTGGCTTGTAGAGGTGAACCTTTCCTGCTTTTGGATTAACCAGATTCTGATTAACTATCATGTTGTCGAAAATGTTCCATGAGTCCTGATATCCGAGGGTACCATAACCCTTTTTGAACATTTCGTAAAAAGGGTTGAAAAGATCTGACGGTTTGTCAAGATCCTTAATGCTTCCTCTTGCATCGAGAGTTTCAAATATGCTCTTGTCAACAGGATCGTCATTCAGGTCGCCCATAAGGACAATTTTTGCATCCGGATTTACTGCAAGAACAGAGTCAATAGCTCTGCGTGATGTCATTGCAGCAGATACTCTTGAGAATTCTGACTCTGAACCACCTCTTCTTGAGGGCCAGTGACAGACAAAAAAGTAGAATTTTTCACCTTCAATGGTTCCCCAGGTCATGAGAATGTCGCGGGTTTTAAAGTCTGGCCTTCCCTCAACTTTTACTCTGATTGGGGCGCTGCCTTCGTATTTGAAAACATCCGGCCTGTAGAAGAGAGCAACGTCAATTCCGCGGGCATCCGGTGAGTCGTAGTGTACAATCTGATATGAGGCCTTTGCAAGTTTTGGAAGGGCAACAATATCTTCAAGAACATTTCTGTTTTCAATTTCCGAAACACCAATTACTG
Source organism: Bacteroidetes bacterium HGW-Bacteroidetes-14 (assembly GCA_002842655.1). Classification (GTDB taxonomy): domain Bacteria; phylum Bacteroidota; class Bacteroidia; order Bacteroidales; family UBA932; genus Bact-08. The sequence goes on along the minus strand of PHDP01000015.1, from coordinate 10,701 downwards.
CAGGGAATGCCTGAGCGGTAGCTGCAATTTTGTAAAATACCTCCTCAAGATTTGCCATCTTTTTGTAGTACTTCTGACTGTTCCATGTGTATGGTCCTGCAGGAGTGAACTCCTCATCAAGTACTCCGGGAGATTTTAGTGTATCAAAAACATTCTCCACATTGTAGAAAACAATGGGAATTCTTCCCGGCTGGGCACTTAGCGCAGCCGAAATGGCTGTTGCAGCCGTAATGAGAAGAATAAGTGTATATATTTTCTTCATATTGATAATTTTATAAATTCCATGCACTTGGATTCCAGGCTGCCTCTGCGGGGTCTTGCTTTTCTCTTGGCAGATTTGCAAAGAAGTTGAATCCTGTAAGTGCCTCTATCTGGTCTATGCTCTTTGTTTCGGCAGCTGTTGCATTTCCCGACCCGTAAGATCTGTGTTCATACCAGAAGCCGATAGCATCATAGTTTCCCCCTTTTAATCTCAGTAAGACCTTGTAATAGTAATTTGGAACGGCAACTTTTCCTCCGCGGTCATCTGTTGCGTAGCTGATAGTTTCGTTCCCGCCGGCTGTTTTAAGAATTGCACCGGTAACAACATAAAGAGTATCACATCCCGACATCCATCCCCTTACCTGACCTTCCAGGTTTGCCCAGAGTTTCTGATTAAGGTCTCCCCGCTGAGGAGTCATGTTTGTAAAGAAGAATGTCTGACTGTTGGCAAGAAATGATACAGTTCTGTCTGCAGATGGGATCTGGTGCCCCCTGTCAAATCCGGATATGCCGGAAAAGTAGTAAGGCTGAATATCTGAAGCAAATTTTGGATCCGGCTGCCAGTTATCTGTCCTTCCGGTACTTCCAAGATAACTTGGATGGTGCGGGTATGCAACCCAGTATGCAATCTTCTCCTTTTTGTCGTACATAAGGGAGAAGTTTCTTACGTTTTTGTTGTCAATTGTTATTGAATGCGATACAACTTCGCAGTCTGCAGTTGTTCCGCCTGAGGGAATTTCAACCCAGCCAAGGGCAGGGTTTGAAGGGGGAGGGGTTACTGCTGCCTTCTGCTGTGTCAGCGTAATTATTACCTCTTTATCGCCGCAGGTTACTTTAATCTGAGCAACTCTGTCGGCTGCAGATTTGTTTTCTGTATACTGGAGGACGGCATTTGCGTTTCCTGTGCCTGATGAAGGCAGAAGTGTCAGCCACCCGCTCTCTCCGGATGTGTAGGTGACAGATGACGCCCACTGATCACTGGCCTGAATGTTGAGGAACTGGCTTGAAGCTGATGCGGAGATAGTCGTATTTGAAAGCTGAGCAGTAAGCTCGTATACCTTCTCCTCTTTTGTACAGGAAGATAAGATAACTGTCAGGAGAAGAATCGCCGGAACCAGCCTTTTTGTTATATGGAATAGCCTCATTTATAATTATATATTAGCCAAAAATAGCCCAAATGAATTGGGCTATTTTTTAAAGCTGTGCAAGTTAATTAGTTAACTGAAATAGTGACGTCAGCAAGACGAGAGTTTCCGCCATCTGCGATAGGGCTGCCATTTGTTGCAGTAGGCGAGCTAACTCTTATTCTGATTTTCAGAGCACCACTCAGTGATTCTGTAAGAACCTTATTTCTGTTAAAGGTTGCAATATTTGAAGTATATACGATTGCCTCTCCAACCTGAACCCAGTCAGTTCCGTTCTTTGAATATTCAACTACCATATCTCTTGGACCAGTACTTGTGCTGTAACCTTTAAACTCAACAGCAAGTGTCTTGCCTGAGGCAATGGCTGCTGTAGGTGTAAGGGCTATTTCCCATGCTTTGTTTTCTGCCCATGTGTTAACATAGATTGTTTTTGATGAAGGAGTATGGTTCAGAGTAGGTAGAGTAGTAAATCCGGTAAGAGTAAGAGATGCACCTGTTGCGCCATCTGCAGTTGTTGCAGCAATAGGGAAGGCGGCTGGTTTATCAGTGAATACCCATGTTGCAAGTGATGTTGAAGATGAAGGGTCAGTTACTGTACCATTAACAACAATTGGAGTTGAGATACCTGTTCCTGTGATTGTGAATGTTACGGCACCGGCTGCTGTTGGTGTTCCTGCAAGTTCAACTACGATGTTTCCTGCTGCTGTTGCGAAGTTTCCTGTTGCAGTTGCAGGGGTTGTTATGCCTGCGGCTCCTGCACCGGAAACTGCAACTGAAATGCTGTATGCAGCACCTGTAGTTGCTTCAGTGAAAGGAATGGTAATTTTGTTTGCAGTTGTAAATGCAACGCCTTTATTCATTGCACCGGCAAGTGTAGCGGTTCCGTATGTAAGCTGAGGAGCATTTCCAAAGCGGGTTCCTGTCATTCCGGTAAAGTCTGCCCTTACCTGAGGCATAACCTGAATGGTTGTATTGTTGATTGTGGCAATACCTTTAAGAGTACCGCTTCCCTGAGGAACATTAAGCGCTTTGAATTCTGAGTATGAAGCACTGAACATTACGAATTTTTCGCCTGTTGTAGCCTCCATGTTGATAGAGGTGTGGCTTGTTCCAACAACCATTGTTTTGGTAAGGTCTGCATTAACTACCTGTACATTAGGAATAGCAACATACATAGATTCGTAGTTACCTGAAAGGAGTTGTGCTGCAGTAATTGACTTGGCAGGAATAACTACTGTTGCGCCTGTTTTAGTCATATTTGCGTTAGCAAAGTTATTGAGCTGAAGAAGTCCGTTGTATTTAGAGAGAACAGCACCCTGAAGTTTGAACTCCAGTTCTGTTCCAACAGCCATAGTCTCGGCATTTGCTACAAGTCTTACGCAGATACCTGCATTCTGATCCTGTACATAAACGTTTTTAAGGGATGTGTTGTTTCCGCCGTCCTGGTCGTTGATAAGGCTAGCTTTCATATACACATCGGTTGTGATTGTTGTCTCACCCATTGCCCTTAGTTCAGAAACGGTAACATAAGTCTTAACTGCAGCACCTGCCTGAGTGATTCTTACGTACTCGTATGCTGTGGCAGTTTTGATTTTCACATCTGCCTGTCTCTGGAGACCTGAGTTAGGAAGCAGGGTAAATGTTATTGTTCCGTTGTTTGTTCCTGAAGCAGGATTTGCTGCAATCCATGCAGCTTCTGCAGGGATTTCAACGCTCCATGCTCTGTTTGATTCAACTGTAAGAGTGGCTGTACCGCCCTCCTTTGCTACTGAAAGTGTCTCACTTCCCAGGTTGATAAATGGAGTTTCGTTGTTAACGTCTTCCTTGTTACAGCTTGCTGCGGCGAAAGACAAAGCAATCACCAATGCAAAACTGAACAGTTTTAGCATCATTTTTTCATAAAATATACTTGGTTATTATTTAATATGTTGAGTTTCAGAAAATACAATTTTATAGTGGCAAATATATAAAAATGTTTTATAAATCTGAATTTTTTTCATCAGATCTGTAACAAAATGTAACCTAAAAGAGAGCCTCCTGTAACAATTAACGCGCTGTTGACTTTTTTTAGCCTTAGCGCGACAAATAATGACAGAAGTGCGATAAGAATACTTCTCCAGTCTGTAACTGCATCTGCCCCCATCTTTATGCAAATGGCAGCAATAACAGCAACCGATGCTGCATTAACAGCATCCAGAAAAGCCGAGAAAAATTTAGATTTTCGTAGTTTTGGAATTACAGGGTTAAGTAACGCCACAAAGAGAAATGAGGGGAGGAAAATTCCGGCTGTGGCAACCAGCGCTCCCGGGAGACCGTTCATCTGCCATCCGATAAATGTTGCGGTTGATAGTACCGGCCCCGGGGTAAACTGACCTGCTGCAACAGCATCTGTGAGTACCTGACGGCTAAGCAGCCCTGCAGATACAAGTTCTGCATCAAGAAATGCAAAGAGAACATAACCGCTGCCGTAAAGCAGGGCTCCGGTCTTAAGGAAAATCAGGAAAATTTTGAGAGATGGAACAGCCACTGCAGGCAGGGCAGAGGCCAGAGCGGCAAATGGTACAAAGGAGTTTGTGCGGTTTTTGTATTTTTCTGCAAGGAAAATAAGGACACCTGCACCACCGCATGCAAACATTGCTATTATTTCGCTGAGTCCTGCAACTGAGGCAATGAGTGTTGCCACTCCCATGGCTATTAGAGTATTGTTTTTGAATGCTTTTTTTGCCAGAGGAACAGTGGCTGCTGCTATAATTGCTATAACAGCCGGTTTAATGCCAAATATAAATGGCTCTGCGTTGGGGAGAGTGCCATATTGCTGATAAATCCATGCAAGAACTGCTGTTATAATAACAGCCGGGAAGATAAATGATATACCGGCAACTATGAGACCTTTCCATCCCGCTCTTTCGTATCCGCAGTGCATGGTCATTTCGGTTGAGTTTGGACCGGGGATAAGATTGGTGGCTCCTATGAGGTCGAGAAAATGTTCGTGGGTCATCCATTTTCTTTTTTTGACAACCTCATCTTCCATCATAGATATGTGGGCCGCAGGCCCTCCGAAGGATATTGTACCCAGTTTCAGAAAGAGTCTGGCTATTTCGCCAAGTGATGATTTCTCCATTTCCGGAAATTTATATCTTTTTTCAGAAAATATTTTGCAATTTCACATTTAATAAACGTAAAAATAGATGGAAAAGTTCGGATATAAAAGAATAAGGCCGGAAGAGATTGAGCCAAACCTGATAAAACTTATTGAGAAAGAGTGGATGCTGGTAACTGCAGGTACCGGTGAGAAGATCAATACAATGACGGCAAACTGGGGAGGTATGGGTTACCTCTGGAACAGACCTGTGGTATTCATCTTTATCAGACCAGAGAGATATACATACGAATTTGTTGAAAGCAATGAAACTTTCACTCTCACCTTTTTTGACGAGAAATACAGGGATGCGCTTGATATCTGCGGAACAAAATCGGGCAGAGACTGTGACAAGATTACAGAGGCATCGCTTACTCCTCTCTTTTCATCTGAAGGTAATCCTGCATTTGAGCAGGCCGGAATGGTTCTCGAGTGCAAGAAACTTTATGCAGGGATGTTAAGGGACGAAGAGTTTCTGGATACTCATATCCTTACTGCTGCTTATGGTCTGAAGGGAAATCTTCATAAGCTATACATAGCAGAGATAAAGAGCGTGTGGATTAAGTAATAAAACTCGCGATTACTGAACCTTTTCCAGCAGGGCCTCTTTTACAAGAGCCCGGTTTACATCTACATTCATATTGTTGTTCCACTCTTCAAATATGAGGCTGAATCTGTTTAGCCCCTTTTTGAGTTTCATTCTTACTGAGTTGGTGGCACCCCATTCATCCCAGAGGTTTTCTCCTCTCTGCGGAAAAACAATTGTTCCTTCTGCAGTTTTGTTTACATAAACCGTTCTAATTGCACATTTATTGTCTGTGTTCCACGGGCCGCTGCCGTTTGCGTAGGTGAAGGAAAGCAGATAAGTTCCCTCCTGCGGGACATTAACGGTAAAGTCAAGGGTCCGGTTAATCTCATTTGAAATTTCGGCAAATCCTTTACCATCCCCGGAATTGTCTGGAGCAACTTTTACTCTGTTTTTATCAGTGATAACAAGAAGAGGTTCAGATGTGAAGGACTCCCAGCCAAGTGAATCAACGGAACTTACCCTATACTGATACCCTTCCTGAGTTGAAATCTTAAAGCTGGTTTTATCTGTAACATTATCAACTCTTCCATTTTTGTAGATTCTGTAATTTACTGCACCTGCAACCGGGTTCCAGATTAGCTCTCCCTTTCTGAGGCTGACCTGCGGGGCAGGGAGAGATGTGTGGTTTGATGAGACCTCAAATCTGTCGCCGTCAAATTTATTATTGTCCATGATAATTTCTACAGCGTGTCTGCCTGAAAGAGCAGCGGGAAGGAATCCGTTTTCAAGCGGAGCTCCGTCCAGGGTTACAGATTTGGTATTGCGTCCGAATCCCTTTACGGTAATGTCAAGAATTGCGTTGCGGTATTTGAAATTTTCAAGTTTGCGGGTGCCCTTGTAAACTTCCGGGATAACGGGTGAGAAGCGGATTCCGTCAACCTCAAAATTCATTCCTGTAAATACTCTGTGAACCATTGCCAGATTGCCGGCCATGCTCCAGAGCATCCTGTCTGAATTGATCTCTGTTCCATTATAGTCTCCTGTCTCAGCAACCATATTTTCGTAATTTGTCAGGAAGAATGCGCCAGCCCTGTACACAGAGGCCAGACCGTGAACCAGTGCCTTCTCGTTGCCAGCTTTTGCAGCAGCAAGGTTCCAGAAGCTCTGCACAAATGGCCAGATTGCATTATTGTGATAGGGCGGGATTCCCGGAATCTGAGGATAGATGCATGATGCGCCAAATCCTGTGACAGGCGAGGCGGAGAGAATCAGCCTTGCTTTCTCCTCTCCTGCAACTCCAAAAAGGATATTGAGTGCCTCTCCAAGCGCTTCAAACCTTTCTGATAACAGGAGGTGGTCTCTTCCATACAGGAAGTTGCCGTAAAATCCTCTCTCCTCCATCCAGAAGTTTTTGTTGATTGCATTTTTGATGCCCTCTGCACGCTGCTCGTATATGGATCCATCCTCTCCAAGGAGTTTTGCGGCCATTGCCAGAATCTTGTGTGCCTGATAGTGAACTGCATTTGTTCCAAGATTCTCTGAGACAAAGATATCTTTGTTATCCATCCATTTGGGATAGGTCTGTTCGCGCCAGTCCAGGAATGATGACTCTCCGCGGAATAGCCCTGTTTTTGGATTGTAAAGGGTGAGAAAATCGTCGTCGAGAGTGTTTTTAATAATGGGGTAAATAGTCTTGAGCCACTCTTTATCGCCGGTAACTTTATATATCTCCCATGCAGCTATTGCCCAGGTAGTCCTGTCCGATGATATTGGCCAGGCTCCGCCGGAACCTGTATCCTGAATAATTCTGCTGCGCTTTACCTTTTTCATAAGGCTGATTTTTGCCACCTCTGGTTCGTGGTAAGCAAAGGCAAGAAGAATGCTGTACGATATGTCCCTAGTCCATACTCCGCTCCACTTGGCGCCTGTGCGGAAAGTGCTGTCGGCCTCAATGTTTATTAATGCCTCTTCGAGAGACATGTTAAACAGGGCGTCGGTAATGGGCTGTTGAGATGTGTATCTGGTTTTTGCGGAGAGATCTTTTGTAATGACTCTTGTTTTTTTTGTTCCGGCAGGCTCGGTTCCAAGGGGGCTGAAGTAATCTGATTCGATTGAATTTCTTGAGATTACTGTAGCTGTATTGCTGCCCTGAATTACCTTGTCTGAAAAGAGAGTGAATTTTTCACTGCTGTAAATTACAGGGCTGAATGCCTTCTCTGCGGGAGTGGGAGACATTTCAAATGTAAGAGTGCCGCCGGCAGTGATGTCGCTGTGTCTGAGGAGAGGGCGGGAGAGAGGCACTCCGTTGAGGAGTGCTCGTTTTACGTATACATTTTGTTTACTTTGGTTCAGGGTCTCAATCCGGAACTCTCTCCCGCCCTCCAGCTTAATAACTGCAGATACGACAGATGGGCTCCCGATATCGTAAGTATCGCTGCCGGGAGCAACAGGGTAGAAGCCCAGGGATGAGAAGATGTACCATGCGCTCATCTGTCCGCAGTCGTCGTTGCCGCTTAGGCCGTCAACTGCAGGATTATATTTTGTGTCGAGAATCTCACGGATATATTTCTGGCCTTTCCATGGCATACCTGCATAGTTAAAGAGATATGGCACATGATGGGATGGTTCGTTGCCGTGAATATAATTGCCCATGATCCCTTCGCGGGTTATATCCTCTGTTTGTGCAAAATATTTATCCGGAAGCTCCATTGTGAAGAGGGAGTCAAGATGTTCAGCAAACCTTTTGCTGCCTCCCATAAGCGAAATAAGAGAGTCTGGATGATGGGGAACATAGAGGCTGTAGTTCCATGCGTTGCCCTCAATGAAACCCTGCCCGTGTGTGTCCAGAGGGTCAAACTCCCTCTTGAATGTGCCATCTGAAAGCTTAGGACGCATAAAGCCGGACGATTTATCGAAGAGATTTTTATATGAGAGTGCCCTTTTTGAGAACTCTTCGTACAAATCTTTTCTTCCGAGCTTGAGCGCCATCTGAGCTATTGCCCAGTCGTCGTATGCATATTCGAGTGTTTTTGAGACAGAGTTGCCGCTCAGATCTTCGGGAACAAATCCTCTCGCTATGTAGAGTCCAAGACCATCGTAATAATTGTTTCTTGCAGTTACAGCGCAAGCCTCCAGTGCAGCCTCTGCATTAAAACCTCCAATACCCTTAACAACTGCATCTGCCAGAACAGAGACAGAGTGGTATCCAATCATGCACCAGTTTTCGTTTGCATAGTGCGACCAGACAGGAAGCATTTTGTGAACGCTCTGATTGTAATGGGCAATCATGGAATTAACCATGTCTGAATTACGTTTGGGCTCAATTATATTGTAAAGCGGATGGAGTGCCCGGTAGGTATCCCAAAGTGAGAATGTTGTATAGTTAGTAAAGCCGGAGGCCTTGTGGATATTCATATCGAGGCCTCTGTAGCTTCCGTCGCTATCCATATAGATAGTTGTCCCCAGCATTGCGTGGTACATTGCTGTGTAGAAGTTAATCTTCTCACCATCTGTTAAAGTCTCAACCTCAATCTTTCCTAGCTCTCTCTCCCAGGCCTCAAATCCATCCCTGCGATACTTGTCAAAGTCCCAGCCCACAGCCTCTGCGGCCATATTTGCCATTGCACCATTGGTGCTGACAGGCGAAAGTGCAACCTTAACAACAATCTCCTCTCCCTCCTTTGTGTCAAAATCGAAATGGGCCCTTAGCTGCGAACCTGCCAGTTCCGGAAAGTTCGCAGTCTGATCGAACTTGCGCCAGAAACCCCTGTACACAGACTGGGGTACAAAGTTCTTGCTTCCGTAGCTTTTAAACGGCTTTGAAAACTTAATCGCAAAGTAAACAGTGCGGGTTCTTGCCCAGCCGTTTGTCTGCCTGTAACCTGTAATAGTTGAGTCGTTTTCTATCCTCACAAATGTCCATACATTTTTTCCTTCGTAGTTATAGATTCCGTGAACCAGGTCAAGTATTATATGGGCACTGTCACTTTTGGGGAATGTATATCTGTGAATGCCCACCCGGGTAGTTGCAGCAAGTTCTGCCTCAATACCGTGGTCATCCAGATGAACCTTGTAGTATCCTGGCTCTGCCATCTCCCTGTCGTGTGAAAAGGAGCTTCTGAAGCCGCTCTGCGGATTCTCTGCCGTTCCGGGATTAAGCTGAAGCCGCCCTGTCGCTGGCATAATAAGGATATCCCCAAGGTCTGAATGGCCCGTTCCGCTAAAATGTGTATGGCTGAAGCCCACAATTGTCCTGTCTGAATACTGGTAGCCTGCGCAGTATCTGTAGACCTCCTTGTTGTATTTTCCTCCGGACTCATAGCTTAAGGTATCCGTATCCGGGCTTAACTGTACCATCCCAAAGGGCATTGAAGCCCCCGGATAGGTGTGTCCCATTTTGTCAGTACCAATGAATGGATTTACATATTGAGCCAGATTTCCCTGAAGCAGAAAAAATGTAGCTAAGGAGAAGAGGAGATTCATTGCAGATATTTTTCAGGTTCGAAGAATAAAGGTAAGCAACGAAAACCATCCGGCAAAACTACATTAATGCTATTCCAAGCTTTTGCTGTTCCATGAGAATATCTTCAGGCCAGATTCCAACCTGCACTTCACCAATATGGCTTTTTCTCAAAAGGAACATGCAAAGTCGTGACTGGCCTATTCCTCCCCCTATGCTCTCCGGAAGTTCACCTGCCAGCAGCATTGAGTGGTAGGCAAGCTTACTCTTTTCAGTACAATTTCTGATTTCCAGCTGTCTCTGAAGAGCCAGACTGTCTACCCTTATTCCCATTGAGGATATTTCAAAAGCCCTCTTAAGAAGAGGATGCCATACAAGAATATCGCCGTTAAGGCTCCAGTCGTCGTAATCTGCAGCTCTTCCGTCATGAGGCTTTCCATCTGAAAGATTCCCTCCAATTCCAATTATGAAGACTGCACCAAGTTTGCCGGTAATCATGTTTTCGCGCTCCTTTGCCGTAAAGCCGGGGTACATGTCAAGCAGCTCCTGAGATTTAACAAATGAGATTTTTTCAGGTAAAACAGGTCGAAGCTCAGGATCTATTTCGAAAAGCTTATGCTCAGTGTCTCTGATTACCGAATAGATTTTTTCAACACAATTCATAAGATATGAAAGAGTGCGCTCATGTTTTTCAATTCTCAGCTCCCAGTCCCACTGATCTACATAAAGAGAGTGAATTGAGGTGAAATCTTCATCGGGGCGAAGTGCCCTCATATCTGTTATTATTCCCTCTCCGCAGGCAGCACCTGTCTGCATCAGCCTTACTCTCTTCCATTTTGCAAGTGAGTGGACAACAACTGCCCTTCTCTCCTGCATTGCCTTAACAGGGAATGAAACAGCTCTCTCAAAACCATTAAGATCGTCATTAATGCCTGTTCCGTCCATAACGGCTATTGGGGATGACACTTTTACAAGGTTGAGCTGCTTTTCCAGTCCTGCAGAAAATGACTCTTTTACATAGGCAATTGCCTTTTCGGTTTTAAGAATTTCCGGTTTCATAATGATGGTAATTTGGTACAAAAAAAAAGCCCCCTGCAGAGTGCAGAAGGCTAATATTTATAAAAAGGGTTAGTTGAATTTACATGTTAAAAAACAATAGCCTCCCGCT
>PHDP01000014.1 GCA_002842655.1 Bacteroidetes bacterium HGW-Bacteroidetes-14 | reverse complement strand
GGATCATTCCTCTCCAGGTGAGTTCTGTAACAAAGTTGTTCATTTTACACTAATTTGGGGCAAAAGTACGGTTTTTTCTTTAATTTTGCAGGGATACAATACAACTATGAAAAGAACAACACTCTATCTGCGCCTCCTGCTCCTAAGTGCGGCGTTATTTTCTCTAAGTTTTTTACCGGGTACAGCCCAGATTCAGACACAGGCATCGCTTTTCAGGGACATTCAGCCCGATTCGCTTAAAAGCAGAATTGAAAAACTGCCCTCAATAAAAGAAGTAAAGAGACTTGAAAGCGAGCATTTCAAAGATAAATATGTTCTTTACATAGAGCAGCCAGTGAGCCACAAGGATCCTTCGCTTGGAACATTCCGTCAGCGGGTGTTCGTTATGCATGCAGGACTTGACAGGCCTACCGTTCTTGTAACCGAAGGCTATGGTGCTGCATATGCTGCAAATCCAAAGTACAGGGAGGAGATTTCAAAATTATTCAATACCAACATAGTATTTGTTGAGCACAGATATTTTCTGGAATCTACGCCTGAACCACGCGACTGGAAGCACCTTACGGCAGAGAATTCGGCATACGACCTTCACAATGTCACCATTATTCTCAAGGAGATTTACAAGAAAAAGTGGATTGCAACAGGAATAAGTAAAGGTGGTCAGACAGCTCTTATTTACCGCGCATTTTTTCCGGATGATGTTCATATAACAGTTCCCTATGTTGCACCTTTGTGCAGAGGTGTTGAGGATGGCCGTCATGAGCCGTTTCTGGCAAATTTTGCCGGGACACCGGAGAAGAGGGCAACTCTGCTGAATTTCCAGAAGGAGGTACTCCGCAGGCGCCCGGCTCTTCAGCCTATGTTTGATGCTTTATGCGCAGAAAAGGGGTATAAATTCAACCTTCCAACCGAACAGATTTACGACTACTCGGTTCTTGAGTTCCCGTTTGCTTTCTGGCAGTGGGGCAGTGACCCGGCTCAGATTCCTGCACTTACGGCATCTGATAAGGATATCTTTGACTACTGGATGAAGATCAGCTCTCCGGATTACTTTGTTAACGACAGTCCTACCACCTCCTTTTTTGTTCAGGCGGGTCGTGAACTGGGCTATTACGGGTATGACACCAAGCCTTTTGCGGGTTTGCTTAAAATAAAGAGTTCAAAAGATTATCTGAAGACGCTCTTCTTGCCGGCAGAGGCTCAGTTTAAGTTTGAAAAGAAACTTTACAAAAAACTTGAGAAGTTTGTGGCAACTACAGATTCCAGAATGATATTCATTTACGGGGAGTTTGACCCGTGGTCTGCAGTTAAGGTGAGTGAACCAAATTCAACCAACGTTGTTGTTGTGACTGATCCTGAAGGAAGCCACAGAGCAAGAATTTCTACATTGCCGGAGGAGAGCAGAAAGAGAGTTATATCTCTTCTTGAAAGATGGCTTCTCGAATAATATAAATATATGATTGATTTTAAAAAGATTGAAATCTCTGACAAGCCATGGGTAGACGAGCTCCTCGCCTTCTCTGACTTTAAAGGGGCTGAATACTGTTTTACAAACCTCTTCATCTGGGATGAGGTATACCACTCAAAAATCGCAAGGTATAAAGACTTTTTACTGCTTACCTCCGGAAGCGGAGAGGAGACAAAGTATCTCTATCCTGCCGGTAAGGGAGATATCAGGGAGGCCATTGAATTTCTTGAGGCCGATGCAGCAGAGAGGGGTGTTCCGTTCACTCTGATTGGCATAACTGCAGAGACAAAACCAGTCATTGAGGAGCTTATGCCGGGAGCTTTCAGCTTTGAGGCAGTCAGAAACAGCTTCGATTATATTTACGAAAGTGAAAAACTGATTACCCTGTCCGGGAAAAAGCTTCAGCCCAAGCGAAACCACCTCAACAACTTTCTGAAACTTGAGGGATGGTCCTATGAGGATATTACAAAGGAGAACCTGAATGAATGCATTGAATATACCAACGCCTGGTGCAAAATAAACGGCTGCGGAGAAAATCTCTCTCTTATGTGGGAGTGCTGTGCTGTTAACAAGGCTCTCGCACATTTTTTTGAACTTGGTCTTAAGGGTGGTCTTATAAGACTGGACGGAAAGATAATTGCCTACACTGTAGGAGAGGCGATTAGTTCAGATACTGTCATTGTTCATATTGAAAAGGCCGAGGCAGATATCAGGGGCAGCTATCAGGCAATTAATAATCAGTTTATTCAGAGGCTGGCCCCGGGCTATAAGTTTGTTAACAGAGAGGATGATGCGGGAGACGAGGGCCTGAGAAAGGCCAAAGAGTCATACTATCCGGCATTTATGCTTGAAAAATTTTATGCAAGTAAAATTTAATTATATTTGCAGTCATAACCATTGCTTATAATAAGTTGGAACCTCCCAGTAGCTTAACAGATGATTACTTCTCCGTGGGGATGACGCTCGTCCTCATACTGGCAGTTCATGCCATTATTAAGGCTGGCGAAATCTATCTCCTCACACTTTCTCAACAGGAATCGGACCTGCTCTCAAAAAGAGCCGGTGGCCGGGCAGAGCGCCTTCGCACTCAACTGGCAAGACCAGAATTCCTCTTTGGAACACTTTTCCAGATAACACTACTGACAGAAATTATGGCAGCCGCCGCGGTTGTTGTACTGGTTTCATTTGCGGGGCCTTTTGCAGCAGCAGTTGCCCTGCTTTTGATTCTTGCGCTTTTTGGCTATGCGGTACCTGATCTTATCTCATCGAAAACAGGCCTCAGGGCTGCATTTGTTGCCTCAGGGGCTGTGAGGCTCTTTTCATGGTTTGCAGGTCCTGTAAACAGGGCAATCTGCTCTTTTACACGAGAGGTTGAGGAGAGTCGCGAAGAGCGGGATGTGCGTTCGGTGGAGGAATTTACAGAGGAGGTAGATGAAAACGATGTGGCCGATGTTGAGGAGAAGAGACTTCTGCTCAGCATTGTAAGGCTGTCCAATACCTGTGTCAGTGACATTATGACTCCCAGAGTCTCGGTTGTAGCACTGGCAAATACTCTTTCCACAAAGGAGGTGATGGCCAGAGCTGCCGAGTGTGGTTTCTCTCGAATGCCTGTTTACGAGGATGTTATTGATAATGTAACAGGGTTTTTATATATCAAGGATCTGGTTGGTTATATCGGGAAAGATGTAGACTGGCGAAAGCATATCCGCAAAGCCTATTTTGTTCCAGGAAGCAAGAAAATAAACGACCTGCTGGAGGAGTTCCGCCAGAAAAAAATTCACCTTGCAGTGGTTGCAGATGAATATGGCGGAATGGAGGGTATTGTTACCCTGGAGGATATTCTGGAGGAGATAGTGGGGGAGATCTCTGATGAGAGTGACAAGGTAAGCAGGGGAAGGAAAATTGAAAAGAGTTTTAACTAAAGAGATATTTAAAATTTTCAGAAATGGGACTTTATTTTAGCAGGGAGCTTGAGAGCGGTGCAACAATTTCTGTGTGGGAGATAACGGAAACGGAAGAGGAGTTGATGAACCTTAGCTCCGTTCCTCACGACGAAATGGAGGATCTGCTCATTACAAGAAGCAGCGCAAGAAGAAAGGAGAGACTGGCCGTTCGTGCCCTTCTCAATGAGCTTTTTGACGGAAAGGTCTATCTTGGCCATCATGATAATGGCAGGCCTTTTCTTCAGAACAGCCTGATAGAAATAAGCATTTCTCATACCGGCCGCTATGTTTGCGTGCTGACTCATCCGGACGACAGCGTTGGTGTTGATATTGAATCTCTGGAAAGAAACTTCTCTGCAGTTGAGAAAAAGGCACTCTCTCCGGAAGAGATAGAGAATCTAAGCGACAGCAAGAGGAACCTGCACCTTGCTATTCACTGGAGTGTAAAGGAGGCCGTTTACAAGAGGATGTCCCAGACAGACGTAGATTTTGCCCGGCAGATTATTGTAAAAAAATTCTCACCCCGCGAAGAGGGTGAGATTGATGTCGAATTTATCCATAAAGATGGTGAAAGAGAGGAGTTTGAAGTGAAATACGAGGTTTTCGAAAATCACATCCTCGCCTGGATAGTGGGGTAGTTCTACTTCCCGATAATTTGAACAGAGTGGGCCTTTGTGTCCACTTTTTCTATTATATCCAGAATTACTCCGTTCTCATCTATGACAAAGGTTTTACGGATTATTCCGTCGTACTCTTTTCCCATGAATTTCTTTCTTCCCCATGCCCCGTAATCCTTAAGTATTACTGCATCCTTATCTGAAATGAGAGGGAAAGGAAGGCTGAATTTCTCAATAAAGCTCTTGTGAGACTTTTCGTTATCCTTGCTTACGCCAATGATTTTATATCCCATTGCCTCAAAGCGGTGATAATTGTCGCGAAGGTCGCACGCCTCGGCAGTACATCCCGGAGTGTTATCCTTCGGGTAAAAATAGAGCACCAGTTTCTTGCCTTTAAAATCACTCAGTTTAATCTCCTTTCCATCCTGGTCTGTGCCTTTGAAATCAGGAGCCTTGTCGCCAATTTTAATCATAGTTTTTTATTTTGCTAAACACATTTAATGACAATAAAGTTCAGAACTAAAATGTAATTTTCCCAGGGTTAAACTGCTGTATAAATACAATTCTGTTAAAAATTTGTATAATTAAGAGCGTGTTTTTGTAAATTTGCTGACATTAAAAACAATGACATCATGAATGCACGTCGTATTTGTTCATTGTTACTGCTTTTCTCGATTTTTCAATCCTGCAGCGAAGAACAAAAAATTCAGCCACCAACACCAACTCCAAAAGTAACAACTTCTGCCGGGGAGATTTCTTTTCCCGAAAACGGAGCAAGTAACTCAGTATTTACTGTTACTTCAGACGGGCCTTGGAGCCTTTCTGTCACAGACACCAAAAGTGTCCCCTCATGGTGCAGAGCCGAACCATCATCAGGCGGAAAGGGATCTGTTCAGGTTACTGTAACAATTACAGAACCAAATGATAGTTATGATGACAGGATTGCATATATAAAAATTGTCTCTGGCAGTTCCTCCTCATTTGTAACTATTACCCAGAAGAAAAAAGATGCAATAATTGTAACCCGCGAAAAGGTAGAAATTGGAGAGGATGGGGGCGCACTTAATGTTGAGGTTAAAAGCAACATAGAATACAGTGTTACTGTCCCTGAAGAGTTCTCGGGATGGATTAAGAGAGCAGCCTCCTCAAATACAAAAGGACTTGTCTCAAAGAATGAGACCTTCACTATCTCCCCCGGCAGTATGGAGGGAGCCAGAGAGGGGCTGATTATTTTTGGCAGCGGTATGCTGAAAGATACTTTGCATGTTTACCAGAGCTGTAAAAGGGCAATAATACTGACACAAAGCGAGTATAACCTCTCATCTGATGCAGGATTTATAACTGTTGAGTTGAAATCTAATCTGGAGTACAATGTAATTATGCCGGCAGGGGCTGAATGGATCAGACTATCTGAAACAAAAGCTCTTGTGCTCGATAAAATCACATTTTCAATAGATAAAAACAGTGACTTCAGCAGAAGAGAGGCTTCGGTTATTTTTAAGGACAAAAACTCAGATATTTCAGATACCCTTAGAGTATTTCAGTCACAGAAAAATGCAATCATTATCGGAGACAGCAACCTAGAAGGTGTCTCTTACGAATTGGGGCAGCTGAAAGTAGGAGTGCGGACAAATGTAGACTTCTCTTATGAATTTCTGGAGAACAGCAGTGAGTGGATAAGCGTCTCACAGACAAAGGCTCTTAAGGATACTGTTATTACATTTCAGTTAAAAACGAATGGCGGGTTTAACAGAAAGGGAGCAGTCAGATTTGTTAGTAAAGATGGTGTTTCAGATACACTTAATATTGTTCAGGATGGGGTAAAGAGCATACTGATGGATTTCTATAACTCAACAGGAGGAAGCAGCTGGCTTAAGAAAGATAACTGGGGCAGCTCCAGTCCGGTTGGTGATTGGTATGGGGTAGATGCATCCGGCGATATTCCGGTATCAATCTTTCTTTATAACAATAATTTGACGGGAACTATTCCTGAGTCCTTTTCTAAACTTGTCAGTATAAGGACTATCAGTTTATTTGGAAACAGACTTTCAGGCGATATGGAGAGGTTGATAAATAATCTGTCAGATATGAAGAAACTATCTATGCTTGTTCTGTATACAAATAACTTCTATGGGCATATTTCGGCCTCTGTTGAAAACTTTGAAAATCTGGAAAGACTCAGTTTGCAAAGAAATAATCTTTCCGGTGAAATTCCGGCAGGGATTAACAAACTTAAAAATCTTACTCAAATAGAATTGTACGATAATTCCCTGACCGGATCTATTCCTGAGGGGATTGGAGGTGATAACCCTGTAAGTGTATTATTAAATAAAAATAAGCTAAAGGGACCAATTCCAAACTCTCTGCTAAGGAATCCAAACTGGCAAAGGATGATGGATTATATAATTTACCAGGATGGTTATACGATTTATCCTCCAAAAGGTTATTCAAGGGTCAGGAATATTGAGAGCAGAGATTTAAGTTTGCAGCCGTTCAAAGCATATGATGTTATATCAAATTACAGTTATACTATACTTTATTCATATGGTTACTCATGTCCTTATTCTGATGAATTTACAGGGATTGTTGTAGATTTGGTAAACAAATACAGAAGCAAAGGCCTTGGTGCAATATCTTATCACGCCTGCATTCTCTCTGAACCAGGGATGCTGCAGAAAATTTCTGAATATACCCAAAGGAAGGGTATGGGTAATTTTGCTAATCTGCTGCATGAAGGCAAGTATATTGACAACTATGGATCTACTCAATGGACAGACAGCTATTTTCTCGGGAGTTCAGGAACGCCTTCTGTAATGGTTGTAAATAAAGAGGGAGAGCTTGTTTTTGGCTATTCTGAAGATATGTATAAATTGCCCGAATTTATAAAAGGAGTGCTGGGAGATCCATCAGAGAGATACAGGTCATCCGATTTTTCAAAAGATGGCGAGGTTGTTACATTACAAAAGGCATCTGTTGGTAAAGGGATTAATATTACTATCCTTGGAGATGGATTTGCAGACAGGGATATGGCAAATAATGGCAAATATGAGACCAGGGCCAGGGAGGCTATGGAGGCAATTTTTTCTGTGGAACCTGCAAAATCACTCAGGAGCAGATTTAATGTCTATTGTATTAAAGCAGTTTCGATTGATGAGACCATTGGCGGAAATTATGAAACAGTTTTTTCTTCAAAATATGGCGACGGTTCTTTTATTAGTGGCAGTCTCTCCAAAATCGAAGAGTATGCTCTTAAAATTCCAGGAGCAGAAAAAATTGATAATATGGTAATTCTCACAATACTTAACGACCCTAAGCATGCCGGGACATGTTACTATTATACAGGTAATTCATCAATCTGCTTTTGCCCTACTGTAGGATTTGACAAAACCTATTTTTCTCAGGTAGTTATGCACGAAGTGGTGGGTCATGGTGTTGGAAAACTTGCCGACGAGTATTACTACTACGGAACCATAGCACCTTCTGAGCTAGATGTCTATGTGTCAGATTATCAAAAATATGGGTGGTGGGCCAATGTGGATTTTACAAATGATCCGGCTAAGGTTAAGTGGAAAGCGTTTCTTTCAAATCCTCTCTATACAGGAAAAGTTGGGATTTTTGAAGGGGGATTTACTTTTCAATTAGGTGTATACCGGCCGTCACAGACAAGTATAATGCAGGACTATTCATATGAATTTAATGCACCTTCAAGAGCGGCTATCTATAAAAGAGTCATGGAGTTGTCCGGAGAGGGCTACAGCTTTGAAAAATTCCTGGAATATGATGCTGTTAACAGAAACGCAAGCAACGCCAGCCTTACCAAATCACCACTCTTCCTCAAAAAATATGTAAATCTTTCACCTCCGGTTGTAATTAGTAGAAGATAATCGAAACATGGTTAGAAATGTTTGATATTGTTAGTATTAGCAGTTATCTGTATCAGCTAAGGAAAACGTTGGCTCCCGAAGAGGGAGGGGACCCGCCGAAGGTGGGGAGGATTTTCCGGGCTGATACAGATAACGGATAATTGACACAAAAAAAAGGCCGACCAAATTGGTCAGCCTTCTCTGTTTACCGGAGGTGGAAGATTACATCATTCCGCCCATTCCGCCCATTCCGGGAGCTCCGCCGCCCATTGGCATCGGGTTCTCCTCTTTCTTCTCTGCGAGTACACACTCGGTAGTGAGGAACATTCCTGCTACTGATGCTGCGTTCTCTAGAGCGATGCGGGTTACCTTGGTTGGGTCAATAACTCCTGCCTTGTAAAGGTGCTCGTATTTGTCTGTGCGTGCGTTGTAACCAAAGTCGGCCTTACCCTCTTTAACCTTCTGGATAACGATGCTGCCTTCAACGCCGGCGTTCTCAACGATCATTCTCAACGGCTCTTCGATTGCACGTGCGATAATTGCGATACCTGTGTTCTCGTCGTCGTTGTCGCCCTTAAGGGTTTTGAGAGCCTCGATTGCACGGATATATGCTACTCCGCCGCCAGGTACGATTCCCTCTTCAACAGCTGCACGGGTTGCGCTGAGTGCGTCGTCTACGCGGTCTTTCTTCTCTTTCATCTCCATTTCCGAAGCTGCACCTACATAGAGAACTGCAACGCCACCTGCGAGTTTTGCAAGACGCTCCTGGAGCTTCTCACGGTCGTAGTCGCTTGTGGTTGTCTCCATCTGCTTGCGAATCTGAGCAACTCTCTTGTCGATTGCATCTTTGTCGCCGGCTCCGTTAACAACGGTGGTGTTCTCTTTGTCAATTGTGATTTTTTCGGCCTTACCAAGCATCTCAATTGTTGCTGCATCCAGGCGGAGTCCCTTCTCTTCCGAGATAACTGTTCCGCCTGTGAGGATTGCGATATCCTCAAGCATCTCTTTTCTTCTGTCGCCAAAGCCCGGAGCTTTAACTGCGGCAATTTTGAGTGTTCCGCGAAGGCGGTTAACAACCAGTGTTGCGAGTGCCTCTCCGTCTACATCTTCTGCGATGATAACGAGAGCTCTTCCGCTTTGAGCAACCGGCTCGAGTACCGGAAGAAGGTCTTTCATTGTTGAGATCTTCTTGTCTGTGATAAGGATGAACGGATTCTCCATTACAGCCTCCATCTTCTCAGGGTTGGTCATAAAGTAAGGTGAGATGTATCCGCGGTCGAACTGCATTCCCTCTACAACCTTAACCTCTGTATCTGTACCTTTTGCCTCCTCAACTGTGATAACACCCTCTTTCTTAACTTTGCTCATTGCCTCGGCAATCAGTTTACCGATAGTAATGTCATTGTTTGCAGAGATGGTTGCAACCTGCTCAATTTTGGTGATATCGTCACCAACTGACTGGCTCTGGCTCTTGAGTGAAGTTACAACAGCCTCAACAGCTTTGTCGATACCTCTTTTAAGATCCATAGGGTTTGCGCCTGCTGTTACGTTCTTAAGACCAACAGTGATAATTGACTGTGCAAGAACTGTTGCTGTGGTTGTACCATCACCTGCCTGATCTGCAGTTTTTGAGGCAACCTCTTTAACCATTTGTGCACCCATGTTTGCAAAACGATCTTCAAGCTCAATCTCCTTTGCAACCGATACACCATCCTTGGTAATCTGAGGTGAGCCGTATTTCTTGTCAATAACAACGTTTCTGCCCTTTGGGCCAAGTGTAACCTTAACGGCGTTTGCCAAAGCATCAACGCCCTCTTTCATGAGATTGCGTGCCTCGAGGTTGAATTTTATCTCTTTTGCCATAATATCTGATTGTTTATGTTTTAATGATTAATTAAGAACTGCGAGAATGTCTGACTGACGCATCATAAGATAGTCTTTGCCATCTACATTGATCTCTGTTCCGGCGTATTTGCCGTAAAGAACATTGTCACCAACTTTAAGTTCCATTGGCTCGTCCTTTTTACCAGTACCAACGGCAACAACTTTGCCTGCCTGAGGTTTTTCCTTGGCTGTGTCGGGAATGTAAATGCCGCTTGCTGTTTTTGTTTCAGCCTCTTTAGGCTCTACTAAAACTCTGTCTGCTAAAGGTTTTACGTTCATAATTAAGTAATTTGATTAATTATATTTATTATTAGTTTGTGTTAATTTTTTCAATGTTGAACTAACACAAAAGAGGTGCCAAATGCAAATACTGCCAATTTGGCGGTGTCAGATTAAAAAAATAGATATATTTGCACGCCTTATCCGGAGGGGTTCTCTCTCCCTAAGACATCTAATACTTTGATTTTATGATTTATATTATCATGCCCGTGATTTTTATCATCGGGATAATAGCGATTGCATTTGAAGACGCACTTCGGATCAACAAGGCTGCCTTAGCCATTGGTATGAGTGTGCTGCTTTGGATTATGGTACTTGCAGACGGAGCAAACATGTTTAACATGAATGGCTCTGATATGCTTGAAACTATGATTAAGAATATTCCCTCTTTTGCAGAATTGTCTGTTCATGAACAGGTTCACAAGTTTCTGGAGTTTTCTATTATTGAGTCTCTTGGAGATGTCTCTGCAACCCTTTTCTTTGTTCTTGGCTCGATGGCAATTATTGAACTTGTCGATTCTCACGGCGGGTTTGAAGTAATTGTTAATTCAATTAAAACCAGAAATAAAAGGAAACTGTTGTGGGTAATTTCATTTCTGACCTTTTTCCTCTCTTCAATTCTGGGAAATCTGGCTACAGTTATTGTAATTATTGCTCTTCTGAGGAGAATAGTTGGTGACAGGGAAGACAGGCTTATCTATGCCGGGATGACTATTATTGCAGCAAACGCTGGTGGTGCATGGTCTCCCATAGGTGATGTAACAACGCTCCTCTTATGGACCGGCGGTACGGTTACAGTTCTTCATCAGGTTACACATGTCATTCTTCCAAGCCTGGTAATGATGAGCGTACCTCTCCTTTACACTACCTTTTCATTTAAAAAGGATGCAGTGTGCAAAAGTCCCAAACAGGAGAAGCCGGATCCGTTTTTAGCCAAGATAGACCCCCGCTTCAAAAGAATGTTGCTAATTACCGGACTTGTATCTTTAGGTTCAATTCCTGTACTGCAGAGTCTTCTTCATTTACCTCCGTTTATGGGAATACTTCTTGGACTTGCAGTAATGTGGGTCATGACAGACCGCAGATGGGCAGTAAGACAGATTCCTGTTATTCAGGACCTGAGGGTGCAGAGAGTATTTTCAAGGATTGATGTTCCAACCGTTCTCTTTTTCCTGGGTATTCTCATGTCTGTTGCCTCGCTCAAAACAGCAGGCCATCTGGGACAGATGTCGGGATTTCTTGATGCTGTAATGCCATCTCCGGAGGTAATAAGTATGGTTCTAGGTATCACATCTTCGTTTCTGGATAACGTAGCACTGGTAGCAGGTACTATTGGTATGTACCCGCTGGCCGCTGCAGGCCCTTTCATGACAGACAGCTCTTTCTGGACATTTCTGGCATATTGCGCCGTAACAGGAGGCAGTATACTTATTATTGGGTCTGCTTCAGGTGTAACTGTTATGGGGCTTGAGAAAATTCCATTCGGCTATTACCTTAAAAAATTCTCCCTGCTGGCTCTTATCGGTTACTTTGCCGGAGCAGCAGTATATCTCATGCTGTTCTGAAAGGTATGATAGTCTGATATTCTCCTTATATTTGCGTATAAAGAGGAATATTATCAATGGACGATAACGAAAAATTTATGAAGGCCGCCCTGCAGGAGGCAATGAAGGCACTGGATTCAGATGAGGTGCCGGTGGGTGCAGTGGTTGTTTGTGAAGGGAGGATAGTTGCGCGTGCCCATAATCTTACCGAGAGGCTTAATGACCCTACAGCACACGCAGAGATGCAGGCTATTACAATGGCTACATCTGCATTTGGCGGCAAATATCTTGAAACCTGTACACTTTATGTAACTCTTGAGCCATGTTCAATGTGTGCTGCTGCACTCAGCTGGGCGCAAATAGGCAAGATTGTATACGGAGCTTCCGACCCAAAAAGAGGATTCTCTCTCTATTCGCCATCACTTCTTCATCCCAAAACAATAGTGGAAAAAGGGATTCTGGAAGATGAGTGCTCGTCACTGGTTAAGAATTTCTTTAAATCTAAACGGAGCTGAGATGGTTGAACTTATTCAGGACTATGGTTTTCTGGGATTGTTTATGGGTGCCTTTCTGGCAGCAACAGTTGTGCCTTTCAGCTCAGATATTTTAATGGTTGGAATGCTGCTTGGAGGGATGAATCCACTTCTGGCCTTCATATCTGCCACGCTTGGCAACTGGCTTGGTGGTCTTACATCATATTATGTGGGACATCTGGGGAAATGGGACTGGATAGAGCGATGGTTCAGGGTAAAAGAGGAGAGCCTTGTCCGGCAAAAACACTGGATAGACAAATACGGAAGCATTATAGCCTTTTTTAGCTGGGTACCATTTGCGGGAGATCTTCTTGCAGTTGCACTCGGCTTTTACAGAGTCAATTTTACCAAAACAGCAATCTATATGTTACTTGGTAAAGCTGTGCGGTTTGCCTTCTGGGTTTTGCTGTACCAGCTGTTTGGAGAATCAGTTCTGGATTTAAAGTTTCTATAATTTTTTTGCACTTTTTAAAAAAAGCAATATATTTGCACCCTCAAACAAGAACCATATTGACCTATGGTGTAATGGTAGCACTACTGATTTTGGTTCAGTCAGTCTAGGTTCGAATCCTGGTAGGTCAACTTGAGAACGGAAGGTGTTTCAGCATATTGTTGAAACACCTTTTTTCTATCTTTGTCTCTGAAATGAACAGCAAGCACTACGACATATCTGTAATTATGCCCGTTTTCCGGGCTGAGCGGCATATTGAAAAGACCGTGTCTTCAGTTATTGCACAGACTTTCAAAAACTTTGAGCTGATTCTTGTAGACGACAGGGGCGGGGACGCAAGTGTTAAAAAGGCCGAAGCTCTCCTTGGATCGTCTGAATTAAAGGATAGCTACAGAGTAGTGGTGAATCCCTCAAATATGGGAGTATCCCTTTCAAGGGGAAGGGGTCTTGAAGTGGCAACAGGAGAGTATGTAATTCATCTGGATGCCGATGACTTCTTTGAACCGGAGATGCTTGAAATCATGTTCCGCAAGGCAGTCGGGGAGGCAGCAGATATGGTTATCTGTGGTTTTGTCAAGGAGCTGGAGGAGTCTGAAATTCCCCGCGGGGCTGTTCAGTATGCCGGAAAGGGAGAGCTGAGTTTAACTTCATTCAGGGGGAAGGAGGAGTATATAAGGCTGATGCTTGATAACTCGAGGCCTTCTGCTTTATGGAACAAGCTTGTAAGAAGGGATTTGTACGAAAGAGGTGCGGTAAAGTTTGACAAAGATCTCAGGGACGATCTTTCTGTTTCACCGCTGCTTGTGCTGGCCGCGGAAAAAATTGCCTTCTGCAATCTGCCGCTGGTTCACTATGTCATGTATAACACCTCTTCTGTTTCTGCTACAACAGGACATCTTCTGCTAATTGCAGAGACGCTCAGGTTTCTTGAAAAACGGCTTGAGGCGGCTGGTGTAAATGTCCGCAGAGAGCTTTTTGCATATAAAAACCAGACACGAAGGCGACTGCTTTTGCATAAGAAGGTAAAGGGGAGTAAGGTGAAAGAGTATCTGTCCCTTTTCCCTGAAATAAACGGTGAGATTCTCTCAGGAAACAATCCTGAACGGAAGTTTCACTACAGGGTATTTGCAAGGATAACTGCCGGAGGCGATTCGGCACTCTTCAGACTTACCAGATTTTTGCTGAAATTTATTTAATAAGCTCAAGCAACCTTTCTGCTCTCTTTTCAAAGGTAAAGTGAGTGCGGATTCTCTCTGCCTGTGCTATGTTGTCTTTGTGGGCAAGGGCATTCTCCACAGCCTCCTTTGCGCTTTCCAGCGCGCTGTTCTCTCCGGATGATTTAAAGTTGTCACTAAAAAGTGCAAAAACCGACTCCCCGAACTCCCCGGTAACTTCAGGCATTCCGCCTACTCTTGTAATTACGGGAATGCATCCGTGAATCATTGCCTCTGCAAGTGCCAGGGAGAAGCTCTCTCTTCTTGACAGCTGACAGTATACATGCGATTTTGAATAGAACTTACGCAGCTGAGAGTGATCTACTTTGGGCAGAATTGAGAGGTTTGCCGGAATTTTGCCTGTAAGGAACCAGATTCTGTCCATGTTTGCACCAACAAGAGTAAACTGATACTGAGGCATGGCTGCCGCAAGGGCAATAAATCTGTCAACTCCTTTTATGTGAAATGCCTGTGGTGATGTGGCAAGTGCCACGCAGAGAACCTGACGGGGCCCTGCAGATTTTCTCACCTGAGCGGGCTCGAATCTTATTCCGTTATAGAGCACCTCGGTGGCAGAGCCAGGAGCTACGGCCCTTACTACTCTCTCAACATATTTTGAAACGCACAGGTTAAGAGTGGCCATCTTCATTGACATCCTGGTCATGAAACCACGGAGAGGATTTACGAAGCTTCCGTATTTATACTTTTTAACACGGCATGTGTCGTATCCGCCTATAACGAGCAGGCATCTCTTACCAGCAAGCTTTGCAAAAAGAGCAGGCAGAAATGAGTGGTAATCTGCAAACCAGATGTATACAACATCGTAAGATTTAATGTTTGCAAGGAGAAAGAAGAACTCTTTGATAAGAGCAAAGAGCTGCTTTGACGGGGTTGAATTATCTACCTCCAGAGATGTAACTATATGCCTGCCGGAGAGGATATCCAGATCTCCGTTTATGAAGGTGGAAGTTCTGGTATAAATGAACAGAATCCGGCTCGATTTTTCTTCCATTATTTTGCTTTGTGAACCAGAATTGCGTTGGCTACTTTTCTCTGGCCCATATTGTCAAACAGTTTGTTGTCTGACGGGTGATTTACAACTCCGTTATCTGAGCCTCCGGCAACATACATTGTAGTTGAACCGCCTCCGTCAAGATTTATTGCATACCGGGCACCAAGCCATTTCATTATTTTCTGAAGTTCTGTAAGGGAGAGTCCTGCAGCCTGGGTGCTGCGGCCGTCTGCTGTTAACAGAATAACAGTTCCGTCTGACTTTTTCCCAACAGCTGTACGGGGGTGACGGGCTGTGTAAAAGGAGGATTTCTCAAGTTTGAGATCTCTGCCCTCTACTCTTAGGATTGGTCCTGTAGTTATTACCTCCTGTGCCTGAATGTATTTTTCCCACTCCTTAAGTTCATCGGCCTTAAGAATATAGAGTTGGTCATTGAAAATTGCGATGGCTCCCAGCTGGTGCATTGCTCTCTGATTCCCGGTTACAGTGTTTGGAGCCAGCTGGCGGTTGTCTTTCCTGATATAGTCCACAGAGTTATAATCCTCTGTGTTGTGGGTGTAGTTGAATTTAAAGAAAGATCCGTTTATTGCAGCAACAGCTCCTGCCTCTGAGGCCATAAGGCTGGTCTCTTTAAGCACAGGGCTTGCAAATATTTCAATTTTGTTACCGGTACCGGGTTTTATCTCAATTACAGAGATATACTGATTTGATGAAAAGAGCTCTCCTGAGGCAAAATGTGTCCATTTATGCTCAATGCCCTGTGAAACTGTTTTGCTGCCCCAGAGTGCTCCGGCAAATGTTACCGAATCACTTTGCCCCTTTGCGGTTAAACTAAGGAGAATGAGCAGCGGTAAAAGAAATCTCTTCATTTTACTGAATTTCAATAATTGCTTCAGAAACGTTGATTATATAGTCGCCGGCCTTTTCACACTCGGCAACAATGTCCATATAGTATACACCGGTCTGGTAACCGTATGTATTATTTTCAAGATTGAACAGGTGCTCCTCCTTAAGGATATTTCTGTATTCGTTTATCTGCTCCTCAGAATCTACTGCATTGGCTATACCGTCCAGCTGAGTGTAGCCTTTGTCCAGATTCTCAATCATATTGTCAAAAGCCTTTTCAAGAAGGACAAACATATGGTCAAGCTTTCCGCAGACATCTGTATTGAATGACTTTTTGTGTACACGAAGCCTGTTAAGGATTCTGGCAATGTTGTAGCCTGAGTCTCCCATGCTCTCAATTTCGCTGATGATCTTGTACATGGCCTGGAGTCTTCTTCCGCTCTCTTCACTAAGTTCGCTTTCAGACACATTGTTCAGATAATTTGCAATTTCGAGCTCTACCTTGTCGGTAATCTGTTCGTAATGCTCAATTTTATTGTAAAGTTCATCGAACTTGTCTGTGTCGCAAAGTCTGAGTGCCTCACGGGCATAAACAAACTGCTGTTTTTCCAGTTTGGCAAAGTCTGTTATCTCCTGCTTTGCCTGTGAAAGAGAAAGTTCGGCTGTGCTTAAGACACCACCCTGAATGTATTTGAGTCTGAAAACCTCCTCCTGCTCCTTACTCTTAATTATTGAACTTACAAGCTTTACAATCTGAGGTGTAAACCCAACCAGAATGAGAGTGTTTGTTAGGTTAAAGAGTGTGTGGAGGAATGAAATTCCGTAAAGGATGGCCTCCGGATTTGTATAGGGGTCAATTCCAAATGTGAAGATTGTAATTTTTGAAACGCACCACAATACTGGCCTGTAAAGTGAGAGCACCCAGATTACTCCGAATATGTTGAAAACAGTGTGTGCCAGGGCCGCCCTCCGGGCAGATACGTTTGCGACAGATGCCGCAATATTTGCTGTTATTGTTGTTCCAATGTTTTCACCCAGCACCATAGCCGCAGCCATTTCAAACGGAATCCACCCGTAACTGGCCATGACAAGCGTAAGTGCCATGGTTGCACTTGATGACTGCATGACAATCGTCAGCAGTGTGCCTATCATTACAAATCCCAGCACAGACAGGAATCCGGAATGAGTCCACGACTGAAGGAATGCAAAAATCTCGGGGTTTGCCTTAAGATCCGGAACGGAGTCTTTCAGGAATGCCAGCCCAAGGAAAAGGAGTGCAAATCCAATGATAAGTTCGCCAAGTGATTTTCTTTTCTTTGATTTGAACATCATGAAAACAAAACCGATTCCTACAAGAGGAATCGATATGGTAGAGATGTCAAACTTAAACCCAAGAAGAGAAATGATCCAGGCGGTAACTGTTGTTCCAATGTTAGCACCCATTATAACTCCAACAGACTGTGCGAGGGAGAGCAGACCTGCGTTTACAAAGCTCACAACCATAACTGTTGTGGCACTTGAAGACTGGATTATACTCGTAATAAAGAGACCAGTAAGAACTCTCTTTAAGGAGTTTGATGTCATTGCGGCAAGTATGCTGCGCATCTTCTCTCCTGCAACTTTTTGCAGACCTTCGCTCATAAGTGTCATTCCGTAGAGGAACAAGCCGAGTGAGCCTAGTAGTTTCAATACCTGAAATAGTGCGTCCATAATCGTGTAGGAATAGTTTGTGGCCACAAATATAATTCTAATTTATTACCTTCGCAATCAAAACCTGCGACGGATGAACCGCATACCATTTTTTTTATTTTTCCTGTTTCTGATGCTGTTTAATGCAGGTGAATCCTATGCTCAGTTCTACTCATCGGGAAGCGATCCTGCGGGATTGAAATGGATGGAAATCAAGACAAAAAGATACAATATAATTTATCCTCTTGAGGTGGATTCGCTGGCAAGAAGGTATGCTTTTCTCCTTGAAAAGACAGCAGATGCTGTTAACAGACCGCTCAGGGCAAAACCGCGAAGACTTCCTGTAGTTCTCCATCCCTACAACGTTCTAAGCAATGGTCTTGTGACCTGGGCACCCAGAAGGATGGAGCTGATTACAAATCCGCCTTCAACAGGGAGCTACTCCCAGAACTGGGAAAAACAGCTGGTTCTTCATGAGAGCAGGCATGTTGCCCAGATGA
This sequence comes from Bacteroidetes bacterium HGW-Bacteroidetes-14, assembly GCA_002842655.1. Lineage (GTDB taxonomy): Bacteria > Bacteroidota > Bacteroidia > Bacteroidales > UBA932 > Bact-08. Next base: position 8,178 of record PHDP01000014.1, on the reverse strand, counting down.
CAATGTTTGAACAGGGAATTTTCAAGCCTGCAATGTGGCTTCTGGGCGAGCAGGCGCCTGGTCTTGGAGCGGGACTCTATATTAACAAGTGGGCCCTGGAGGGCGACGCAGTCGCCTCTGAGACTGAACTCTCTTTTTCAGGCAGGGGCCGGGATCCCGGTCACCTGATCTATTTCAAGGCTGCCTTTCTTGAGGGAGATTTCAGAAACAGGCAACGGTGGGCTTTTGGATCATACAGGCAGTATACTCCTGACGATTACAGTCTGGGATATCTGCTGCACTCAACCATAAGATTCAGAACAGGCAATTACCACTTTATGGGAGACCTTACCAGAACTCTGGTTAAAAACTGGATAAATCCAAGCGGCTCATCTGTCTCTTTCAGGAAGTCTTCTGGAATGAATCTTGACCGGAATATCAGAGAGACAACAAAGCTGATGACCTCTTACTGGAGGAGGGAGGACTCTCTCAGGGCCCCGTTTACACAGCTTGAAAGTGTAACCTACCGGACAAGTGATTATGTAACCTATAAATCTGTTATCCCGGTATCTGCAGATTCAGTTTATGCGGTTAAGTCAGACCTTAATGAGGCGAGGTGTCTTGTGAGGATTGATGAATCCGGCAGAGATGTGACACTCACCTTTGTTGGTAATATGGGAAGCGAACCGGTTTACAGCAGGGGAAAGATTTACTGGAATGAACTCATTCCTTCACTCAGATGGGAGCACGAAAGCTTTTCTGATATTATTGAGTTTGACCTGGCAACAGGATCAACAAAACGGCTTACCAGACATCAGAACTATTCAAATCCTGCATTCACACCGGACGGAGATACTCTTTTTGTTGTTGAGTATCACCGTGCGGGAGGGTCGTCTCTTGTTCTTATGGAACGGGCAAATCTTATGAAAAAGGTCTCTTATCCTGCCCCTGACAAAGGACAGATAAGGGAGTCAATCTCTGTTGGAGGTAAGATTTATTCTACTGTTATTACAGAAAAGGGAATGGGCATTTACCGCCTTGATCCTATTGCTGCCGAGTGGGAGAAGGTTGTGCAGGAACAGCATCAGAATATTGATAGACTATCTGTTATGGGGAATGCCATGATCTTCTCAAGTGACCTGGAGGGAACAAATGACATATATCATTTTGAGCCGGAGAGCGGGCAGCTCAGAAGGCTTACCACATCTAAACTATCTGCAGTATCGCCATATTATTGTGACAGGGAAAAGAGTCTCTTCTTCTCTGATTATACAAAAAGCGGATATCAGCTTGTAAAGGTAAAGGCAGATGAACTGGACTGGAAACTGGCAGATTTTTCCAGGCCTCATAAATATGTTTTCGCAGACAATCTGTCACTTCAGGCGGGATTTAATATTGATACCGTTAAGGTTGAGGGGCTGTACAAATTTGAATCTAAACCTTACAACAAAGGCAGACATCTCTTCAGGTTTCATTCGTGGACTCCTATGTACATTAACATAGACAACCTCAGGAATATCACATACGATAATTTTTACGATGCAGTTTCCCTGGGAGCAACTCTCTACTCGCAGAACTCTCTGGGAACCGCTACAACAATGCTGGGATACTCATATCACAACAAGTTTCATGCAGGGCACCTCAAGTTCACATACAGGGGATTATTTCCTGTTTTCGAGTTTAAAATTGATGTGAATGACAGGGACAAGCAGAGAATCTTCCTTGTATCCGGAGATCTGTTCAACCCTCAGATGGTTACAGATACTGTTACCGGCTCTCCATTCGTAAGCGCCTCAATGCTTGCTTATGTGCCTATGAACCTCTCCAGCGGCGGGTGGTCAAGAGGGCTCATCCCGAGACTCTCGTGGAGGTATTCAAACGATGCTTTCTTCTCTTTCAGGGAGGGCAGGTATCAGGATTATCAGCATATAACACTTGGAGTACAGTATTTTCAGGTTCAGAGAATGACAAAAAGGAATATTTTTCCAAAATGGGGATACGGGGCAAATATCCAGTACAATATGATGCCTTTTGCAGGGGAGAACTTTGGTTCAACATTATATGCAAACGGATACGGCTATATGCCGGGACTGCTCAAAAATCACGGAATTAAGGTCTCTGCAGCCTTCCAGAAACAGTTTTATGATGGCAAACGGTATCTCATGAGAAATATTGCGCCATCTCCCAGAGGGTACAGCCAGCACTTTAGTATAACCTATGCGTCGGTCTTCACAGATTACGCATTTCCTGTTTACCTTGGTGACCTCACTCTCTCCAGGTATCTTTATCTAAAACGGGCGCAGATTATACCTTTCTTTGACTGGGCATACAGTCAGGGAATGAATGATTTCAGACATATGTACTCTTATGGTTCTGATTTTCTGATAGATTTTAATATCTTTAACATCTCTCTTCCGCTCACGGCTGGAGTGAGGTATATAAGAACGGGGGAGAACAGAAATGCTTTTCAGCTTGTCTTTCAAACGCCATTATTATGACACATTTCAGACATATAAATACGCTTAAGACTTTTGACTGGTTTCTCATAGGAGGGGTGGTATTTTTCAGTCTGCTCTATTCGATCCTTTCCGGCTCTTTTGATGCGATGGGAACAATTGCGGGAGTAACCGGAGTTGTATGTGTTGTACTTGTAGCAAAAGGAAATATCTTCAATTATCTGTTCGGGCTCATAAATGTGACTCTCTATGCATGGATATCCTTTAAGGCAGAACTTTACGGGGACGCCCTGCTGAATGCTCTATATTACCTGCCTATGCAGTTCGCCGGCTGGTTCACATGGATGAGAAAGCGAAGTTCAGAGGAGTCTGTAACAATTATAGCCAGGAGACTGTCGCGGAACCAGAGATACATTCTTACAGCAGTATCTGTTGTTACGGTTGCCGCCGGAGCCGTTTTTCTGGATATTTTAAATGACCCTCAGCCTGTAAAGGATTCGGCAACCACAATTCTTTCCATCATCGCCATGTTTCTTATGGTAAAGGTGTATATGGAGCAGTGGATTTTATGGGTTGTTGTTAATGTGATAAGCATTATGATGTGGAGCGTCTCCTATATTGAGGGAGAACCCCATTCAATGCTCATGATTATAATGTGGATTTTCTATCTTGTCAACTCGGTAAACGGATGGATTCTCTGGATTAAACTCTCTTCAAACGGTCAATCAGTTTTGAAATGATTTTCAAGAATTGTGGCGACCCTTTTTCCTGCCACTTTAGCAATCTCCTCTGACGAGGCTTTTCTGATTTCATTTATGCTTCTGAATTTCGCCAGCAGCTTTTCGCGGCTCTTTTCGCCTATACCCTTGATTTCATTAAGTTCTGACATAACCTGCCCCTTGCTTCTGCGGCTGCGGTGGTGGGTGATTCCAAAGCGGTGTGCTTCGTCCCGCATCTGCATAAATACCCTTAAGGTGGGTGAGTTCTTGTCCAGAAAAAGAGGATGGGGGTCACCGGGAACTATCAGCTCTTCCAGCCTTTTGGCTATCCCTACAAGTTTGATTCTCTTTTCCAGACCGAGCTCCTGAAGTGCCTCCCAGGCAGCATTCACCTGGCCGCGTCCGCCGTCAATAACAACAAGCTGCGGAAGCGGAGTCTCCTCTGCAAGCAGCCTTGAGTAGCGCCTGTTTATAACCTCTTTCATTGTTGCAAAGTCATTTGCACCAACTACTCTTTTAACATTAAAATGTCTGTAATCCTTTTTGCTTGGGACTGCATCCCTGAACACCACACAGGCAGAGACTGCAAACGTTCCCTGAATGTTTGAGTTGTCAAAGCACTCAATATTGACAGGCATGGAATCCAGCTCCATATCCCTTTTAATTGCAGAGAGGATTCTCTCTTTGTGTTCGTCTGGTCTGAGAATCTCCTCCTGCTTAATCTTCTCAATTTTGAAAATTATGGCATTCTTAAGACTCAGCTCAAGAAGGCTCAGTTTGTCACCTCTCTGAGGAACATTTATTTTTGAGGGAGTAAAGTCTCCCTCCGGCGGATACTGTACAACCAGCTCTCGTGAAAGCGGACCGAACTTCTCTGCCATTCCCGAGATAAATCTCGCAAGCACAAACTCTTTTGTCTCTTCAATAGGGAGGCGAAGCTCCACATTCAGAGACTGAGTCACAGAGCCGTTTACGACTCTCATGTAGTTTCCGAATGCGAGGTTGTTTTCAAAAACCAGAGTAAATACATCTACATTGGTAATGCTTTGGTTTACAACCAGAGATTTACTGTAGTGCTTCCCGATTACCTCCAGCTTCTCCTTGCACTCCTGGGCCTCTTCAAAACGTAGTTCCCTTGAGGCATTTATCATCTCCTCCCTGAGTTCGCGCGCCAGAGACGATGTTTCACCCCGGAGTATCAGTTTTATTTTTTCAATCTGTTTGTCATAGTCTGTTGCTGCCTGATATCCCGCACACGGTGCCTTGCATTTGCCTATATGATAGTTAAGACAAGGCCTGAAGTTTTTGGTTCTGATGTTTTCGGGGGAAAGCACAAGCTTGCAGTTTCTGAGTTTAAACAGTGTTCCTATGAGCTCAAGAAGTGAGTATGCATAAGATACATTACTGTACGGGCCAAAGTAGTGAGAGCCGTCCCGGATATACTTGCGGGTGAGCATTACTCTTGGAAAGTCTTCATTCTTAATGCAAATCCAGGGGTATGTCTTACCATCTTTGAGCAGAATATTATATTTAGGCTGATGCTTTTTTATGAGGGTATTTTCGAGAAGAAGGGCATCTGCTTCGCTTTCGACAACTGTGTATTCGAAGCGTTCAATTTTAGATACCATGACCCTTGTTTTGGCAGATAGTCCCTCTTCTGCCTGGAAATATTGCGACACTCTGCTGCGCAGACTTTTGGCCTTTCCCACATAGATGATCACCCCCTCCCTGTTGTAGAAGCGGTAAACACCCGGCAAAGCGGGTATCAGCCTGACATTTTCTTTTAAAATATCCTTGCTCTCTCTCACTTTCATATTTGTAAAAGTAACAAATAAACTATATTTGCAACAGATTATGGGTGTAAAACTAATAACCAAGGCCAATCTTAAAAAGGCAATGAACGTTCACGGGCTTGCAGGAAACATTCTTGCCTCCCTTGCTCTTTCAATACTTGGCCTTAACAGGATTAACAAAAGATATGCCCGTGTCCACTCATATACAGGAAGGGAATTTACCTCCAGACTTCTGAAAGAGTTCAATATTAAATATGATATTGTACAAAAGGAGCTGGATTACATACCTCAGGAGGGGCCCTTTATAATTGTTTCAAACCATCCTACCGGTGCCGCCGACGGAATCCTTCTTATAAACCTCTTTAGTGCGGCCAGACCGGATATCAAGTTTCTTGCAAATTTCCTGCTGTCATACATACCAAACCTTAAGGAGTACTTTTTGCCTGTTAATCCCTTCTCTGACAGACCGGGCCTCGCTCCCAGCTTTTCGGGACTGAGACTCTCTGCTGAGACACTCAAAAACGGAGGGTGCCTTGGGCTGTTTCCTGCAGGAGAGGTGTCTACAACTTACGGCAGCTCAATTATTCAGGACAAGGAGTGGAGACCATCTGTAATTAAGCTTATAAAAAATGCAGGTGTTCCTGTTTTGCCTGTATACATTCACGGATCTAACTCAAAGTTTTTCCACTGGCTGGGTAAAATCCACCCAATGCTCAGAACAGCAAGATTGCCGGGCGAACTTTCCAACAAGTATGGGAAAACGATATCAGTTAGAATCGGGAAACCAATAACTGTAAATGAAATCTCAGATTTTAAGGACCTTAAAACTCTGGGTGGTTACCTCAGAAGCAGAACCTATGCACTGGAGGCAAACATTCATCATGCAAAAATTCATCCTGAAGAGATATACTCTGTTCCAATTGCCCTTCCCAAAAACAGGAAGGCCCTTGTAAAAGAGGTTAATTCGCTGTCAAAGGATAAACATCTCTTTACTACGGGCCATTTTAGCTGTTATCTGGCAGACTGGAAATCTATTCCGCTGCTTATGCATGAACTTGGCCGCAAAAGAGAGGAGGCGTTCCGCGCAGTTGGAGAGGGAACAAAAACAGCCCTCGATACAGATGCCTATGATGAATACTATAAACATCTTATTCTCTGGGATAAACAGAAAAATAAAGTTGTGGGCGCATACAGACTGGGATATGGAAAGGAGATTCTTGATAAGCGGGGGGTAAAGGGGCTCTACACCAGGTCGCTTTTTGATTATGAACCGGAGTTTCATCATGTGCTCAAACAATCAATTGAGCTTGGACGCTCGTTTGTATCTGTGGAGTATCAGAAGGAGGCTTTGCCGCTTATGTTGTTAATCAAAGGATTGCTCTATTCGGTTCTGAATGTTCCCGATGTAAAATACCTTATTGGGCCTGTTAGTATAAGTGCGTGGTATCCAAAGTTCTACCAGAGTTTAATCATTGAATATCTGCGGAACAACCACTCAGTTGAGAAGATGGAAAAGATGATGAAACCCCGGAATCCGTTTTTCACAGATTTTCACAGGAGCAATCCAAAGTATTTGCTTGGGGCAGCTAAGGCAGACAGTATTGAGAAGTTCGACAGGTATATGCTTAAACTGAGCGACGGAGAGTATCGTCTTCCAACTCTTGTAAAGAAGTATCTTAAGATAAATGCCAGAATTGTAAACTTCAACGTAGATCCTGACTTCAATTATTGTGTTGATGGTCTCGTTGTTATGGACCTGAATAAGGTGCCTAAGCAGGAGATTTTGCTGCTTACCAAGGATGAGAAAAATGTCGATGCAATTCTGAGGCGTTTCGGCCTCACAGAAGAGGGTCAGGGAACGGGGTCATAACCGCTTCCTCCCCACGGATGACATCTTGAAATACGCCTGATTGCAAGCCAGAGGCCCCTGAAGGGGCCATGTTTTTTTACAGCCTCCAGAGAGTAGGCAGAACAGGTTGGTGTGTACCTGCAGCTCTGAGGTTTAAGCGGAGAGATAAAATACTGATAGAACTTAATCAGTATTATGAACGGGAGTGCCGCTATCTTTAGTGCAATTTTCTTTAAGTCTTGCAAGTGCATTTTTGAGTGATTTGTCAATTTCGGGAAATTCACATATTCCGGATGCCAGGTAAACTACTGCAATATCCATTCCCGCCATACCGGAGAGCATCTCTTTATTAAGTCTGTAACTCTCGCGGATTCTTCTCTTAAGAAGATTTCTTTCTACTGCTCTTTTGTGCTGCCTCTTTGGGACAGAGATAACAACCCGGCAGTATTCAAGGTTGTTGGGCTTGTAAAAAATTTTGAACGGAAAGCAGAAATGGGACAACCCGCTACCGAAAAGAGTACCTATGGCAGTAACCGAACTGAGTCTCTCCTCCTTTTTGAAGGTTGCTTTTCTTTCTGGCATGTTTTACCTGACTTTATTTTTGCTCCAGGTAGTTGAACAGTGCTTTTGCAATTGATGGAACCTCCGGAGTGGGTGCAATTACATCTGCATTCAGCTTGGCAGCTTTGAGAGCCTTAAGCGTTCCCGTTCCAAATGTCGCAAACTTGATGTTGTTTTGTTTAAATTCCGGGAAGTTCTCCAGAAGGGACTTGATGTCGCTCGGGCTGTAGAAAACCAGGATGTCGTAGTTGTCGAGGTTAAGCTTTGTAAGATCGCTGTTAATGGTCTTTACAAAAATTCCGCTTGTATGTTTAATCTTTGCCTTTACAAACAACTTGTGAAGGTCTGTCTTTGCGTTGTCTGCAGAGGCTATCATAAAGCTCTCTGTTTTATGTTTTGCACCAATCAGGTCAATGATTGAGGTATTTGTACCATTTCCAAAAAAGATCTTCCTCTTTCTGTAAACGATGTATTTCTGCAGGTAAAGGGCAATTGCCTCAGAGATACAGAAATATTTCATTGTTTCCGGAACAGTGATTCTCATCTCTTCACAAATTTTGAAGAAGGCATCAATGGCAGAGCGGGCAGTAAATACAATAGCTGTCGCTTCCGGGATGGATACTTTCTGAAGACGGAATTCTCTTGCAGTGAGAGCTTCAACTTTAAAGAAAGGGATAAAATCTATATGGACTTTATGTTTAGAAATAAGTTCTGTATAAGGTGATCCGTTGGTTGGCTCCGGCTGGGAGATCAAAATATTCTTTATCTTCATATTTTTAGAGCGAAAGTATAAAATGAGCTAAAAGCACAATGGGTAAAAT
>PHDP01000132.1 GCA_002842655.1 Bacteroidetes bacterium HGW-Bacteroidetes-14 | reverse complement strand
TGTGATACATGGCCTTTACCAGATAACTTTAGTTTCACACTTAATGTAACTGCTATTGCCCCTCCTCCTCCAGTTGCTGCTGTTTACAGTGCACCTGGTAATGGTTCAGCGGGTAATCCAATTTCTACTACCCTCAACTGGGCTCCCGGTGTTGGTGGTGGCGTTCCTACCGGATATCTTGTATATTTTGGTACCGACAATCCCCCTACCAACCTTGCGAATGGTGTTGATGTAGGCAACGTTCTTGTCTACACCCCAAGCCCTGTTCTGGAATATGCCAATGAATATTTCTGGCAGGTAGTTCCCTACAATGCTGTAGGGCAGGCAACCGGAAATGCAATTTGGTCTTTCACCACTTCTTTGGGAGTTGGTACGCTTGAAGGTTTTGTTACTACCGGTTTTGGTATTCCAATGGGTGGCGTTACTGTTACGCTCAGCAATCCTGGCGGAACCACATCTGTTGTAAGTGGTCCAAACGGAGCTTACCAGTTCTCACTGGTTCCTGCTGCAAATTACACTCTCACTGCTTCAATAGCCGGATATAACAATACTGTTATTCCCGTTACGGTTGCACCTGGTGTTACCACTTATCAGAATATTGCAATGCTTCGTCCATCAATGGCCGTTACACCTAATCCTTACAGTGTAGTTGCCAACCCGAATGAGATGATTAATGGCATGTTGAACGTAGCCAACAATGGCGACGGCGTTCTTGGATGGACAGCAACTGTAAACTATACTTCACCAGGCCCTAACACATGGTTAACCCTTGGTGAAACTGCCGGTAGTGTTGCAGCTTACACCAATTTCAATGTTCCTCTTGCATTCAATGCAACTGGTTTAACAACCGGTACTGTTAAGACAGCTGAAGTCACCTTTACTTCAACTCCAAACGTTGGCACAGTTGTAGTTCCTGTTTCGATGACCGTAAGTGGCGTAGCCCTTGGTGTTCCAACCGGACTTACTGCTAACCTTGCAAATCAGATTGCAGGCACAGTTAACCTTTCATGGTCATTTGCTGCTAATCGTGCTTTCCAGTTCTTCGTAGTAAAGCGTGATGGTGTTCAGGTTACAACCACAACCAACACTACTTTCACAGAGAACCTGCCAACTTACGGTGTATATTCCTATACTGTACAGGCAGTTTATGACGAAGGAAACTCTGCACCTGCAGGTCCTGTTGTTGTTGAATGGTCGAACCCAACCCTCGTTTTGAACCCGACTTCACTCAGCAATGATCAGTATCCTAACACAAGTGAAGCTGTAACTTTCCGTATTTCAAATACTGGTTTAGGAACACTTGCTTATTCTTTCCCTGAGTATAACACCGATGGTGGCTCACTTGCTCCTTTGGCATATTGTGCTGCAAGTGGTGGTTGCGATGAATATATCAGCCAGGTTCAGTTTGCAGGCATCAATAATTCAACCGCTTGTTCAAACTATGCTGATTATACTTCAATTTCAACCGAACTGATTAAAGGTGAAACATATCCTATTACCATCAGCAATGGTAATGCATATTCAACTGACATAACCGGAGTTTGGATTGACTGGAATAAGAATGAATCTTTTGATGATGCTGGTGAATATTTTGCTACAGCTTCTGCTGGTGGTGTTACTTTCACAGCAAATATTACTGTTCCTTCAACTGCTCTTTCAGGAGCTACCCGTATGAGGATCAGACTGCAATATGGTGGAACACTTGCTTCATGCGGTACTACATCATATGGTGAAGTTGAAGATTATACCGTTAATGTTGTTGCTCCAACATTTATCACAGCAGTTTCACCTGCTTCAGGTACCGTAGCTGCTGGTTCATATGTTGATGTAACAGCTACTTTCACTTCAGATAATAATAATTTCCCTGTTGGAACATACAATACCAACCTCGAGCTGACAACCAACGATCTGGCGAATGCATCAGTAATGATCCCGGCCACTATGGTAGTTTACAATCCTGGAATGATATCAGGAATGGTAACCAGTGCGATAGATGGCTCACCGATCCACGGAGCTGTAGTAACAGCCGGAATGTACACTGCAACCACCAATGAAGAAGGAAACTATTCAATGATAGTAGATGCAGGTACCTATACAATGACCTTCTCAAAAACGGGCTTCACCTCAGAAACCGTAACCGGAGTTGTTGTAACTGAGACCAACACAACCGTAGTTGATGCAGAACTTGAAGAAGAGTTCTATTCACCAACACTGGTACACGCAGTTGTAAACGCTGCTGACACACAGACAGACGTAACCTGGGGTGTTCCCGAGCCATCATACGAAGTACTTTATGATGACGGAACCGCAGAGAATTATGCAGCATGGGCCTTACCAGGCAACATGAATGCAGTAAAATTCACCCCTGCCGGCTATCCAGCCCACGTATATGGAGGTAAGGTATTTGTAGGTGACGGAAGCTTCCCGAACAACAATACCGGCTTCATCGGAACCACATTTGGTGCGATGGTAAAAGCAGCTGACGGTACCAACGGCATGCCAGGCACAACCCTGGATTCAATCGGAGTAACAGTAAATAACCTTGGATGGGTTGAATTTACCGGACTCGATGCAACTATTACCAGTGGTAATTTCTACCTTGTAATGGTTCAGGGCGCAGTATCACCCAACTGTGCACCAGTAGGTATTGATCAGACCCTTCCAACCGTATTCCGCAGTTACTCACGTAACGTAGGAACCGGTGGCGCATGGGGACTTTCACCATACCAGGATATGATGATCCGTGCCTTGGTAAGTGGCCCTGTTGCCAGCGATGGCGATGCAATTGCATCAAACTTAGAAAGGGCACCGCTGAAGCAGCGTGGTCTTATCTCACAGTCACCTGCACTGGCACAGACCGGCGTTGAAGGACAAGGCCAGTACCTTGCAATTCAGGATGGTGCTTCCAACCGCGACGTAACCAGCTATAAAGTATGGCGTGTATCAGGTTTTGATCCAAACGTAGGACCAGAAACCGGCACACTGACCCTGCTCAGCGGCACCGTAGCCAATACCAACTACACCGATGCAGCTTATGGCCCGTTGCCACAAGGCTGGTATGCTTATGCAGTAGCAGCCAATTATACCAATGGCGGCGAATCAGAAAAAGTATACTCAAACATCGTAGGTCATAAACTACTTGTAACCGTAACCTGTAACGTAAGTCTTTCAACCGGTGGCAGCCCTGCAGGTGCAGTGGTAAGCATAGCTGGCCAGGATTATCCTTACGAAGTTTACACCGCAACAGTACCAGAAGATGGTACAGTAATATTTGAGAATGTATGGAAAGGCAATTATGTACTTGAAGCAGCCAAAGTTGGTTTCGACGATTACGTACTTACCCCGAACATCACCTCAAACCGCACCTTCGACATTCTTCTTCTTGAGCGTAAATACAAACCACGCAACCTGTATGTAGATGGACTTACCCTTGTAGCAACCTGGGACGAGCCACTTGCCATCGCAGTAATGGAAGATTTTGAAGGATCTGTATTCCCACCAGCCGGATGGCAGGCAATTACCCAGAACACAACCGGATGGTATGCAACTACCAACGGAAGCAGTTCAGCATTTGCTATTCCAGCACATACCAAATATGCAGTAACCAATGACGATGCCGACAACGGTGACGGCTGCTGCGATTATCTGATCACACCAGAAATGAACTGGCAGGATCTTCCTTCATACAGGATGAACTTCGCAAGTTATTATGATGGATCATACAGC
>PHDP01000131.1 GCA_002842655.1 Bacteroidetes bacterium HGW-Bacteroidetes-14 | reverse complement strand
AATTGTTCAACCTGTATTCTTCAATTTCCTTATGATTCTTCAAAAGTTGCTGAAAATATGGGAAATACTTATAAATATTCTTATCAAGCAATTAATTTAAACAAAAATGATTTTCAAATTGGACAATTACTTAAGGTCAATATTAGAAAGGCAGAAGAAAGTGAATTACTAGCTTGTATTACGTTATATCCGACTTTTGATTATCTGAATATTTATGTAAATGATTATGAAAAGTACTGTGATTTTGCGTATAATGATACAATTAAATTAAAATATAAAAGTTGTTTAAATGATTATTCTAACCATACAACATTTTGTTTTGATTCTGTATTAACAGATTCAAGGTGTCCTGAGAATCTTATTTGTATTTGGGGTGGGGAAGCAATTGTTAGATTTAAAATTGTAAATGATAGAAATTCCTTATTATTTATTGATTTACCTACGGGTACCATTGATACAATTGTCAGCGATTATAAGATTTCTTTCATTGACTTATATCCTTATCCAAATACTGAAATTCAAATAAATAAAAATGATTATACAGCTAAACTGATAATAAAGAGAAAATAACACCAGCTGCCAACACTTAGCCTCCAATAAAGCGTTGCTTGCATACGCTTTGCATTGGAGGGTATGTTGAACTAAACATTGCCAGCTTGTAACTACCTTCCGATTAGTTGTTTGAGCATAGTGTTTTCAATCGGTTTTTTCAAGAATCCCTGAGGCAATTTTTCAGGGTTTTTATGATCCAAAGTTTTGTTTTATGCGGGAATACCGGGTATGCATTGGAATAAACCAACAGGTTTAGCAGAGATTTCCGATACAGTCATGCCTATAAAAGCACCATTCCTTTAGTTTGGGCATAACTTTCCCGTTTGCGTTTTTTTTTCGCATCATATTAAGTTTTCTCATTTACATTCATTAGCATATTCCAGACAATACATTTACAGGCGGCGCACGCTCTTTGGGGTAGTTCTCCAGCAGTTGCAGTTCCCCGCCACAGTCGCGGCATTTTAATAGCGACCGCTGGCCAAAACGCAGCTCCAGCACCTGCACCCGCGAAAGTGGCCTTGTCTGTATGGGCTTTTCTCCAAGGCTTTTCCGAATGGCCAGCAAGCTTTGCTTTTTGTTTGGCGAACTCAAGAACCCCAAATGTCGTATCCGCCTAAAGCAGGGCGGGACGATGTGTTCCAGAAAACGTTTCAGGAACGTTACTCCGGTAATGGTTTCAATTTTCTTTTGGTAGCCGTTTTTTCGGTCGCACCAGCTAAAGGTAACGTGGGTGTGGGTTACCTTCAGTATCCGTGCATTGGAGATGGCCACCCGGTGGGTGTACCTGCCCAGGTATTCCACCACACTTTCAGCCGACCCAAAAGCCATTTTTGCATACACAACCCAAGGCTTTATAATCAAATCGCGCGGCACTTGCTTTTTGATTTTACCCTGCCGCTTCAACCTGCGCAGTTTTTTTGCAAAACGCGCACTGAACACTGCCGACATTTGCTTTACATCAAACAAAAAGTTGCCGTCTTGTTTGCTGTTTTTCCACTGGTTGTTTTTATCGATTCCCCCTGCCGGAACAATCAAATGCACATGCGGATGAAACCGGAGCTGCTGGTCCCAGGTGTGTAAGATGGCGATGGCACCGGGTTTTGCTCCAAGCAGTTTCGGGTCATTGGAAAACAGACACAGGGTTTCCCACGATTTTTCGATCAGCAGGTTGTACATCAGCTTACGGTTGAAACGAAACAGTTCCAGCAGTTGGTGCGGTACGGTGAACACCACATGAAAGTATTTAACCGGCAGCAGTTCCTGTTTACGGGCTTCCACCCACAACTCTTTGTCAATGCCCTGGCAACGGGGACAGTGACGGTTGCGGCAGCTGTGCAGCACGTAATGTACCGAGCCGCAATCGCCACAGACCATGGCTGAACCTCCCAGCTCGGGGGTACGGCAAACAGACAAAGCCCGCAGCACCTTTAGCTGATGTTTTGAAACGCCCTTTTCTTTTAGTAAAGCGGGGAGGAACTGCCTGATTACTGCCCCCAGATTATCACCGGGGCGCATTGTTATAGAGCTTTTCCATGGGAGCAAAACCAGCCATTGGGTTTGAGCGGGCAATGTGCAGGTACATCATGGTGGTGGCTATGTCGGCATGGCCCAACTGGTTTTTTACGCTCACAATATCGAGCCCCATCTCCAGCAGGTGCGTGGCATAGCTGTGCCGCAGGGTATGGATGCAAACCGTTTTGCTGATGCCTGACTTTTCAACACATGAACGAAAAGCATGACGGATACCTTCGCGGCTAATCTGGCTTCCGCGCACCTTCCCGTTAAAGAGCCAGCTTTGCGGGTTGGATACTTCCAGGTACTGTCGTATCCCTTTCAGGGTTAACTTAGAAACAGGTACATAGCGGTCTTTTTTGTGTTTGCTCTGCCGCACGTGTACCTGCTTGCGGTCAAAATCGATATCGTTTATTTTCAGGTTTATGGCCTCGGAAATCCGGAGTCCGCAATCGTAAGTAACAGAAAACAGTACCCGGTGCTTCAAGAGCCTGGGCGTTTTCAGGATCAGTTTGATCTCGGCCTGGGAGAACACCACAGGCAAGGCTTTGCTACCGGAAACCGGGGGCAGGGCCAGGTATAGCTTCTCGTTTTTGAACATCGAAAACAGGGTGCGCAAACCGTACACCAAGTGCTTAAACGAGCTCATGCTGGGTTTTTCGTTTTGACGGATATGGAAAAGGTATTCTTCCATTTGGTCGATGGATAGTTCCAGAGGTGAACATTCGAAATGAAGCACCATTTTCGAGATTTGCATTAGGTAGTTGCGTGTGCACGATTCAGACTTACCGGCAATGGTGTACTTGCGAAGGAACTTTTCGCTGATGGTTTTGAACTCGGGAACCGCCTCGCAGGCCTGCTCCATGTAAGATTTTCTGCTCATAATAAATTTGTTTAAAATTAATGAACAGCAAAATCAACAGATCTCACCAACTATTCCTATTTTTAGGTGAAAATAAGCTCCCGCATAGCGGGTTTAGTTCAACAATGGCTATAAGTAATTGCTTGTTCTCACCTGCTTCTGAAAATCCTCGCGGTTTTCAGTTTGGTGTGTACTTGCAAAGTTAAGTGCTAACCCACGCAACTACTCATAGCCTAAACGTTGGTTGGCATAGGTGACTGCGGTTCATTTAACCTTTGTGGGTAATAATTATTTCAATAAAATTCTTTTCTTTATCTTTGTAAAAAGCGAAATAAAATGAATATACAGGCTGAAAAACTCGGATTGATAGAATGGATTGCCAGACTGAATGATTCTTCAGTCATCGAAAAAATAAAACGTATTCATGATGACTACTCAAAAACAGTTGACTGGTGGGATGAAATCTCAACTGGTGAAAAGGAATCAATTGAAAAGGGATTAAAGGATATTTCCGAAGGCAAAGTTCATTCTCACGAAACTGCGAAAAAAACTTATGAGAAGTACCTATAAATTAGTTTGGTCTGACGAAGCTTTAAAAGGACTAAATGAAATAATCGAGTACTTAGAAAGAAAATTCTCAGAAAAAGACATTCGTAAATTTGCAAAAAAGTTTGACAGACAGATTGAGATTATTAAAAAAAATCCTGAAACATATTCCTTTACACCAAAATCAAAAACAATTAGGCGAACTATTGTTGCAAAGTTGACATCGATTTATTATCGAATTGACGGAGATATAATAACCTTGGTGACTGTTTATGATAATAGAAAAAATCCTGACAATTTAAAAATCTAAACTACACCGCCCAACACACGTTCAAACGCCATTGCCTTCGAGGTTTGTAAAAGCCGGAATTTCAAACTAAATTTAGCTGAAAATTAAACCAACAAAAAGA
>PHDP01000130.1 GCA_002842655.1 Bacteroidetes bacterium HGW-Bacteroidetes-14 | reverse complement strand
TCCACCAGCACCGGTAGCAAAGTATGTATTGTCAAAATCAGCAGTTTCAGCCAGTGCACCAAAGGGAGGCCTTCTGTTTGGGATATATGCTCTTTTAAAAAGGGAGAAAGCCTTTTCGCTTTCACCCAGTTTTGAATAAAGTATTGAAAAAATGGAATGACTCATTGCCGGTCCTTCTGGTGCAATGCGGGGCTCATAATATTCGAGGTCGAGTCTGATCTGATCCTTATCTTTTATAATTTCAAGAGGATAAGAGAGCAGGTTTACATCGGCCTGTTTTATTATTTCACCAGCGTATTCTGAGTGTTCGCGTGTTGCTCCGTTCTCCATCTGTGAAATTCTTAGTTTGCCGGCAACCTCATTCCACGTGTTTCCGGGGTCAATTCCAAGCACTGTTGCAGCTTTAATTGCGCAATTCAGAACCGTTATTACAGATCCGTTTGTAAAAGCATTATCATCAACATTTGGGGCAAATTCATTTGCACCCACCACATTATTTACTGACCATGAGCCGTCGCTGTTTTTTTCTGCCCTGCTCACCCAAAAGTCAGCAATTTCAGCCAGTACTGCATATGCTTTGTTTCTGAGCCACACCGTATCGTGCGTAACCCTGAAATAATTCCAAAGGGCAATACCAACGTCTGCGGTTATATGATGTTCAAAAGTACCTGTCAGTGCCCATGAAGGAGTTGCTTCCTCTCCTGTGTTGTCTGACTCCCATGGATACATTGCACCCTTGTAGCCGTAGCCGTATGCTTTCTGGCGGGCTTTTTCAAGCCTGTTTATTCTATAATCAAGCAGCGATTCTGCTATTTGCCGGTTAAATACCAGCAAAGGGGGAAACATCCATAACTCAGTATCCCAGAATATGTGCCCATTGTATATGCGTGACGAAAGACCCATAGGTGGAATGCTTAAGCCGGTATTCGGAGCAGAAAAAGCATACAAATGGTATAATGACAGCCTGATGTCCTGTTGTGATTCTTTATCTCCCTCTACAATGATATCACCTGTCCAGAGCTCTTCCCATATTTGTTTATGCTGCTTCAGGGCTTTGTTTTTATTGTTGCGCATAAGGTATATAACCATGCGTTCCGATTCATTCTGGGGGTCGGCAAAATCACCTGATGAACAAATGGCGCCGGCCCAGGCAAATTGAAAATCGCTGTTCTGGCTTACCTTTTTTGTGAAGTTAAGCTGATGTTCGAATTCATCAATTTTTATATGGCGAAGTTCAGGATTTTCATCACCGAATATAAATGTGGCGGTGGCTGTTAACTTGTTCCTGTTAAATTTTCCTGAAGCATTGGTCTGCAGCAAAGGCATATGAATTTCATTGTCTTTTAAAACTCTGAAAGTTGACAGACCCGGTATCAGGTCGGAGGGGGTATGTATTACCCCGGAAACGCTGATTTCTATTGTTTTATTCAGGGGCTTGATGTTAACATCTGTAAGTGCCATATAAGGTAATCCTCTCAGTGCATAGGTCCTGTATGATATAGCAGCTTTGTTTCTGAAAATAAAAGATGTTTCCAGATATGCTTCTTTCATATTGAGACTTTGTTTCCAGTCGGTTACTGACTTAAGGTCAACCATTTCTCCATCGATGGAAACATTTAAGTTGCCAAAGTTTATTCCCTCCATTATTTTGCTAACACCCAACTCCGATTCTTTCTCATAGATATTATTCAGAATTATGGATTTTATTTTGAAGGGTATTTCGGTGGGGGTTAAGCCGATTCTGCCATTGGCAAGTGCTATACCGATGTAATTTTCGGGATTTTGTACTTCAATAAACCATGAAGAGTCGGCAAAGGATTCGTGATTCTGACAGTTAACCTGTAAAGAAAGAAGCAACAATATAATTGAAAGAAGTTTGATTTTCATGACAAGAGGATTATTTAAAACAGTTTAAAAGTCAATAACGGGTAGCCGAAAGAAAGGGAACGGAAATACCGTCCCCTTAACATCCAGCAAACCAACCAACCAAATAATTAGTATCCGGGATTTTGAGTAAGAGAAGGATTAACATCCAGCTCTGTCTGGGGAATCGGATACAAGCCCTGACGGGCAGATTGATATCCGAGCGGACCCAGTTCCTGAGTAGCAAGTCCCCAGCGCACAAGGTCGAAATAGCGCTTTCCTTCCAGGGCCAATTCCACACGCCTTTCATGAACAATGGCTGCAAACAGATCTTCTGACCCGGTGAGATCGGGGAGAACCAAAGCATTACCACCCCGTGCCCTTTGCCTGATAAGATTAAGTTTTGCGACTGTTTCGTTTGTATTGCCCAGTCTGTAGGCTGCTTCCGCATATCCGAGCAGAACTTCAGCATACCTGATTTGTTTGAGATTTTGTTCGTGACGTTCAGCATTTCCTCCTACGGGAATATCAACCACATATTTACCATAACTCATGCCGGTTTCGGGAGCCCATGCTGCCTGAAAAGGGAAATCTTTGACTTCTTCGGAAATGATGTCTCCTTCCCTGATAACGGTATATCTCAAACGAGGGTCTCCTTCTTCAAATTCGTCAACAAGGTCCTGAGTAGGCATGCAGAAACCCAAACCAAAAATGGTAGATCCGTTTCTTGGCCTTACCCAAAAGTTAAACCCGTTACCATACGAAAATTCTTCCCCGCCTCTATACTGAATTTCGAATACTGATTCAACTCCGTTGTCGTATTCGGGTTTGAACAGATCACCAAAAGACGGCTGAAGGCTGTAGTTGCCGCTTTCAATCACCAGCTTGTAAGTATCAAAAGCATTTTGCCATTTTTCCTGAAACAAATATGCATTGCCCAGTAAAGCAAGTGAAGCACCTCTGTCGGCCCTGCCAAGATCGGCAGAAGAATATTGGTTTCTCCACGGAAGCAGTGCGGCAGCATTAGTGAGATTTTCCTCAATAAATGCCCAGGTTGCTTCTGTTGTAGCTCTGGCCGGTGTTAAAACAGCATTTTTGGTGGAGGACACAACCGGAACACCACCATACCTGATGACCAGGTTGTAATAATAAAAACCTCTCAAAAAATAGGCTTCGCCGAGTATTCTGTTTTTCTGAGTCTGGTCCATTTCAATATCAGGCACATAGTCAAGAACCAGATTGGTTAGATACACGCCCTTGTAATAAAGGCCCCAGATGGTCTGGTTTACACCATCGGTAGCACTGAAGTTCAGGTTATCGAAATTGCTGAGCGCCGCAAGGTCAACTCCTTGCCCCTTTACAGCATCGTCTGAAATGATGTCTTTTTTGAAAGCTATGCTTTTCATCCAGAAATCATGCATTATGGTATAGGATGCAATTACTGCAGCTTCAGCATCGCCGGCTGTTTTATAGAAATTGCTTGTTGACAAAACACCATTCGGAGATTTGTCGAGAAAGCCTTCATCTTTCTGGCAGGATGAAACAAAGAGTAGAAATGCCAGAGCGGTAATTTTTGCAATATATATGTGTGTTTTCATGTAAGTTTCGTTTTAATCTCTTGTTACAATGTGATATTTACACCCATAATAAATCCCCGGTTCTGCGGATAGGTGACTTCGTCAAATCCAACTGTGCGGTCGCCAAGGGTTGCCCTTGCTGCACCAACTTCGGGGTCATATCCGGTGTATTTGGTAAGGGTCAGCAGATTTGATCCGGAGACAAAAAAGCGTGCACCCTTCAGCCTGAGTTTTGCGGCGTTAGATTCTGACAAGGTGTAGCCAATCTGCAGATTTTTCAGCTTGAGATATGAGCCGTCTTCAATATATCTGTCAGAACCTCTGGCATTCTGATTGGCATCAATGGTGGTCAGACGCGGCTCTGAACTGCTGCTCCCTTCTTCTGTCCATCTCTCGAGTATTGCAGTGCCTTTGTTGTAGTTGTACCCTGAATTGGTAAGCCAGAATTTGGTT
>PHDP01000129.1 GCA_002842655.1 Bacteroidetes bacterium HGW-Bacteroidetes-14 | reverse complement strand
AAAGAATTTTAGAAGGGTGTCGGTTTCCTTCACCCTTTTTTTTTGCTACTCAGTTCTTTCTTTTACTAAAGTCCAAACAAAAATGACCCGCATCATAATTACAGCATTATTTTTTCTGCTGTTCACCGTCAAAGGATGGTCGCAGGCCTCGGTTACCACCCAGGCATTTGCGGAAGTGATTGCGGCCCTAACGGCAACAGAAACCTCTCAGATGAATTTCGGCAGGTTCTCGCCGGAAGTGGATGGCGGACAGATTGTACTTTCTCCTTCAGGAGTTCGTACAACGCAAGGTTCGGTGGTATTGAGCGGAGGAGCAGCGCGGCCCGGTATTTTTACAATCACCGGCGCACCCGAAGCCGCATTCTCGATACAATTGCCCGAAGGCCCCGCCTACCTTATGCATCAGGGCAGCAACAAAACCATGATGGTTAACAACTGGATATCCGATCCACCGGCCGGCAATGGAACCGGCACACTTAACGGAGGACAGGAAATTGTAAGCATAGGAGCAAGCCTGCAGGTTGGCTCTACCGAAGATAACCCCGTAGGTATGTACACTGGAACATTCAGTCTTACCTTCGCATACAACTGAAAAACGAAGTTTGCAATCAGCGCTGTTGAACAGCAGCGTTGATTGTAATTCTTTATTAAAATCAGCAATTACAATTGCCACTAACGGACATTAACAATTGCAGCCGGTGTATCTCGTTTAATTTCCGTAGGTTTGACTAAAATTGTAAAACACAGCATTATGCAAGTAATTAAAAGCATTTATTTCAAAATATTAGTGGTAGCTTTTGTTGCCATGTTGTTCATTCCCTGCCAGTTATCTGCTCAGGGAGATCTGCTTATCACCCCACGTCGTGTGGTTTTTGAAGGCAATAAACAATCTCAGGAGTTAACTCTCGCCAATACGGGACAAGACACCGCCCGCTACAACGTTTCATTTGTACAGTACCGCATGACCGAAAGTGGTGCATTTGAGCAGATTGAAGTAGCTGACTCAGGGCAGTTTTTTGCCGATAAGTATCTTCGTTTCTTTCCTCGTTCAGTCACGCTGGCTCCAAATGAAGCTCAGGTGGTAAGGATGCAGTTCAGAAGAATGCCCGATATGCAGCAGGGAGAGTATCGTTCTCATGTTTATTTCAGGGCAGTTCCCAAAGAAACAGCGCTTGGCGAAGAAACCCTTGCTGACTCCACCGCCATTGGCATCCGTCTGATTCCCATTTTCGGAATAACCATCCCTATAATCATCCGCGTTGGAGAACTGGATTTGAAGGTTGATCTTGCAGATATTTCGCTGGATACAAAATCAGATACAATTCCAAATCTGGCGGTTACTTTTACCCGTTCGGGTGATAAATCGGTTTACGGTGATATGACTGTTAACTGGGTTTCCGGCAATGGAGAAAGTGTAGAAGTGGGCGTAGTGCGCGGAATAGCCGTTTACACACCCAATAAACTACGTCGCTTTACTATGCAATTGCGTAAGCCCGAAGGTGTTGACTACAGCAAAGGCAAATTGGTAGTTCGCTATCAGGCGCCTAATGATCTGAAGCCGGAAGTTTACGCAGAGCGTGAAATTGTGCTGCAGTAAAAGAATCACCGGTAATATTACCGGTAGCTTGTTTTAAATAACCAACATAAGTAGAATCGGGAATATACGGTGAATAAAAGGCTACATCTTACATCCTTCAGTGCTTTATCGATTTTTGGCGGCTATTTTAAGCTGCCAGTAGTGCGTAATCCTATTTCCGTTACTTTCTTCTCTAAGCGAATTTGCCTTCTATCTGTATTTGTTATTGGTATTCTGTTGTTATCTCCTGGATTTCAAACCAAGGGATGGGGACAAAACGAAACTTTTACCACAAGTGGAACATTTACAGTGCCGGCAGGAGTTACTGAGATTACCGTTGAGTGCTGGGGAGCAGGTGGTGGTGGAAGTACCCGCACAAGCAACGCCGGTGGTAGCGGTATCGGTGGTGGTGGAGGTGGTGGTGCATACAGCAGAAGCGTGGTGCCGGTTACACCCGGGAGTATCTATTCAGTTGAAGTTGGAACAGGTGGAGAAGCAAGTTCACCCGGAGGTAATTCAAGCTTTAATTCAGTAACTGTAGTAGCAGCCGGAGGTAGTGGTGGAGTTTTGAATAGCACAACAGCAGGTGCTGGTGGCACATCAGCGAATTCAACCGGAGCTTTAATATATGCCGGTGGCAATGGTGCAGATGGTTTTGAAGCACTCTCCGGTGGAGGAGGTGGTGGCGCAGGAAGTACAGGTCAAGGAAAACACGCTATTGGAGCAACTGGGGGTGCAGCTACTACAGCCAATGGTGGCAAAGGAGGTGATGGTGTATCTGGTTCCAATAATGGATTACCTGGTTCAAACTATGGTGGTGGTGGCAGCGGTGCTGTAAGATCAAATGGAATTAACTATGGAGGTACAGGTGCAAATGGGTTGGTCATAATTACCTACGTTCCAAACACTACAATAACAACAAGTACAATCACCGGCTCGCCCTTTTGTGCCGGGGCTTCTGTTTCTGTTCCTTATACCATTTCAGGAACCTTTACTTCGGGCAATGTATTTACTGCCCAGTTATCCAATTCAGCAGGAAGCTTTGCAACACCGGTTAATATAGGAGCACTGACCTCAACCACAGCAGGAGCCATTTCAGGAACCATTCCGGCAGGTACATTATATGGTACAGGTTACAGGATACGTGTTGTAAGCAGCACTCCTGCTATTGCCGGAACGGACAATGGAAGTGATATTGCAGTGTATTCCTTTCCTTTAGCACCTGCGACAACCGGTTCAACCATCTGTATCGGGTCATCGGCCACCTTATCCGCTTCCGGCGCAGGGGTGGGCGACAGATACAAATGGTACAGTGCAGCAACGGGAGGAACACTTCTGAAGACAAGTACAAGCAATACAGACAATACCTACACCACGCCCACGCTTGCTTCAACAACCAATTACTGGGTTTCCATAATTAATGCGGGAGGGTGTGAAGGCCCACGAACACAAGTTACCGCAACTTTTCCTGCTCTCTCAGGAGATAATCAGAATGCGGCCGGCAGTAATTCGTGGATTGGTCATGTTTATGACGGAACCAATCAGTCGGTAGCCTTTAATGGAAATTTTACCAGCTATTACGGAAGCTATACAGAAACTGAGACTTTCGATCAAGGTTTCGGAGGTTCACAGAATTGTTTCGGATTTTTCTCCAATTCAGTAGCCAGATCTATTTATACAGAAACCTACTCAGTGCGTTACAGAATGAGTTCTTCCCGTAAAGGCTTGTTTATTGCTGATATGGGTTCCGACGATGGTGGCCGTCTGGCTGTTGATGGAGCACTTGTTTACAACAACTGGTCTGATCAGGCTTTCACTTCCCGTCCCAGGGTATTGATGAGTATGAACGGTGCAAGTTCACTGGTTTATGACTTTTATGAGAATGGTGGACTGAACAGGGTTGTATTCCAAAACCTGACACAGCTGATTGCCAATAATCTCGCAGGCAATATTGAACAAACGCTTTGTGCCGGAGAAACCGGTGCCGCAATCAGCGGAGATGTTTTCGGGTCACTTCCGGTTGGAATCAGCCTCTCGGGAACCGGTTACCAATGGACCTACAGCACCACTCCGGGCGGAACCCGCACTAATATTGCCGGAGCAACCGGAGCTAACTATGTCCCAAATTCGGCCATTGCACCATTTAATACTCCCGGTACTTACTATATTTACAGGAATGCTACTCTATCAAGCGCAAACAATGTGGCACCCAATCCGTATATCGCTACCAATGAATCGAATGCTGCAACCATCACCGTTCAGGCTAACTTGCCTGCCAGTGTCAGCATTGCCGCTTCGGCAAACCCCATTTGCGCGGGAACCAGCGTAACTTTTACCGCCACACCGACCAATGGCGGAACATCACCC
>PHDP01000013.1 GCA_002842655.1 Bacteroidetes bacterium HGW-Bacteroidetes-14 | reverse complement strand
TGAAGCCAAGAAACTCATCTGACTTTATCATTACTCCGGTAATGAGAAGAAATATCCTTGTTACCGGAATGTTGTTCGTTGCAGGATTGCTGTGGCTTCTGTACAAGTTCACAGGAGATAACGGAGAGGTATCTGCAACAGATCTTTCAAGATTTTTTACAATATTTGTAATGCTTCAGTTCTGGAATATGTTTAATGCCAAGAGTTACGGCGCAGGCGGCTCTGCATTCAGAGGTATTATTAAAAGCCCGGGTTTTGTTCTTGTTTCGCTTCTGATAGTTGTTGGACAGGTACTGATCGTACAGTTCGGGGGTGAGGTGTTCCGCACAGTTCCGTTAAGCATTAGTGACTGGGTGATGATAATCGGAGGGACATCTGCAGTACTCTGGGTTGGTGAGATAGTGAGAATGATTTCAAGAGTTGTTAAGAAAATCAGGAAATAACCATTTAAACTATGAAAAAAATATTTGCATTTATGTCGCTGGCAATCCTGCTGCTGGCATCGTGCGCTCCCAAAGAGCCGGTTTTAACTCCGGGAGTCTGGAGAGCAGTACTTCTTACCTCTGACTCTACAGAGATTCCTTTCAATTTTGAATTGAAAACAGCAGAGGGAGACACTACAATTGAGATTATAACCGGAGATTATCGTTACGAGGTAAAGGAGATTGAGAAGAGAGGAGATTCTCTCTTTATCAGAATGCCACTGTTCAGCTCATCATTTGCGCTAAATCTCACAAATGAAGGTCTTAAGGGGGAATTTATAAGAAACTCATATAAAATGGCTGTTGCAGCCACACCAAATCAGGAGTGGAGATTCCTTGATGAGCCTCAGTCACCTGCATACAGTGCAGCGGGAAGATGGCTTGTGAAACTTGGAGAGAAAGAGCTGATTGGCGAATTTGCTGAGTCAGCCGGTAAAGTTACTGGATCATTCCTTTCCCCTTCTGGAGATTACCGCTTTTTTGAAGGTTTGGTAACCTCAGATAACAAACTGATGATGTCATGCTTTGACGGAGGGTTTATCCGCCTCTTTACCGCCGATATGATATCTGCTGATTCCCTTGCAAATGTTAAAATGTACTCAGGATTCAGCACACTTGAAGAGGGAACTGCAGTAAGAAAAGAGGATGCTGTTTTGCCGGATGCATATGCAGTAACCGGTATGAAAAAGGGATACAAGACACTTGGATTCTCTTTCCCTAATCTTGACGGAAAGGCAGTGAGCCTTAAAGATGAAAAATTCAGGGATAAGGTTGTAATTCTTCAGATTAGTGGTTCCTGGTGTCCTAACTGTCTCGATGAAAGTAAGTTTTTGGGTGAAATGCTGGATAAGTACTCTCCGAATCTGGAGATAGTATGTCTGGCCTTTGAGCGTCCCGAAGGTTTTGAAGAGGCAAAGGCTGAGGCAATGAAGCTTGTTAATGTTGCCGGCATTAAATACGAGGTACTCATAACAGGTCATTCACCTGCCAAACTTAAAGAGGCTTTGCCTGAACTCGAAAACTTCAAAGCTTTTCCAACAACCATCTTTATTGATAAAAAGGGAGCTGTAAGAAGAATTCACTCAGGATTCACAGGCCCGGGAACAGGTATTCACTACAAGAATTTTGTGCAGGAATTTACTACATTTGTCGAAGGGCTTATATCAGAATAATTCAATTTAATTGAGAGAAAAAGATTATAAAAAGAAGAGCCCCAAAAAGGGCTCTTCTGCTTTGGCTGCACTTCAGAGAATGTGCTCCATGCGCGAAGTTTGTACTTTTGATGCCAGGCAGAAACTTCAAAGAATGGAGATTGAGGGAGAGGAGGCAGATGTCATTATAGCTTCTCTTACGAAAGATAAATTCATCGACGACGCCAGATATGCATCGGCATTTGTAAGGGATAAAAGCCGTCTGGCGGGATGGGGTTCGGCCAAAATTAAATATGCCCTGAGATTAAAAAAAGTTTCTGACGAAATTATAACAGAGTCCCTTACTCAGATTGGGGATGGAGAGCAAAGGGAACAGCTTTTGAAAATCCTTACAGTTAAAATGAAATCAGGGAAATCTGAGAGTGACGGAAATAAATTGTATGCAAAGCTAATGAGGTTTGCACTTTCACGCGGCTTCTCATATGAAACCGCTTCCTGGGCTGTAACCAAAATAATTGGTTAGCTTTGTACTTCAAAAATTATTACAAATGATTAATCTGGACAATATAAAAGAGATCCAGCAGCGCATTCAGGCGTTGGGGAGGTCTCTTTGACATCGCTTCAAAAAGCGAAGATTTAAAAAAGAGGGAAGAGAGAACGCTTGAGGCCGGTTTCTGGAACGATCCAAAGGAGGCCGAGTTGTTTCTGAAGGGTGTTTCTGCACTTAAATACTGGGTGAAAAATTTCTCGGATATAGAAAAGTCACTTGAAGATCTTCAGGTTCTGTATGACTTTGCAAAGGAAGATGACTCTATAGAGAAAGAGGTTGAGTCTCATTTTGCCGACCTTACCAAAATGGTTGAGTCGCTTGAACTGAGAAGTATGCTTGGGAGTGAGGGAGACAATCTTGGCGCAATTCTCAAAATTAACTCAGGGGCCGGGGGGACGGAAAGTAACGACTGGTCCTCTATGCTTATGAGAATGTATGTGAGGTGGGGAGAGAGATACGGCTACAAGGTGCACATTTATGATCTGATAGAGGGAGAAGAGGCCGGAATTAAATCTGTTACCATTGAATTTGAGGGAGAGTATGCATACGGATATCTTAAGGCAGAAAACGGGGTTCACCGTCTTGTAAGAATTTCTCCGTACAACGCACAGGGAAAAAGGCAGACTACATTTTCTTCTGTCTTTGTCTATCCTGCAGTTGATGATTCAATCAATATTGAGATAAATGCCGGCGACCTGGAGTGGGATACTTTCCGTTCGGGTGGTGCCGGGGGACAGAATGTGAACAAGGTCGAGACCGGAGTACGCGTGAGGCACCTCCCTACGGGTATAACGGTGGAGAACACAGAAACCCGCTCTCAGCTTGACAACAGACAGAATGCAATAAGAATTCTTAAATCGCACCTCTATGAACTGGAACTTCGCAAAAGACGCGAGAAGCAGGCAGAGCTGGAGGGTAATAAAATGAAGATAGAGTGGGGCTCCCAGATAAGGAGTTATGTCCTTCACCCGTACAAGATGGTGAAAGATGTCCGTACCGGCTATGAGACCACAGACACTCAGGCTGTGCTGGACGGAGATATTCAGGAATTCATGCGAACTTTTCTAATGGGAAGTCAGGGCAAATAGCCAATATTGGTAAGGAATTTGCAGTGATTCGGGCATCAGTTTTTACTAAAAAATCTATAGAGATGGAGTTCAAATTTCACGAAACATTTCCTCTTGGAGAGGATAAGACTCAGTATCATCTTCTGACAAAGGAATATGTATCTGCAGCAGAGTTTGAGGGGCAGGAGATACTTAAGGTAGATCCTAAGGGTTTGAGATTGCTGGCAAAACAGGCAATGCATGACATTGCATTTATGTTAAGGCCGGAGCACAACGAAATGGTTGCAAAGATTCTCAGCGACCCCGAGTCAAGTGTTAATGACAGAGCTGTGGCACTTACCATGCTTCTTAATGCAGATATTGCATCTAAAGGAGTATTGCCTTTTTGCCAGGATACAGGAACAGCGACCATTGTTGCCAAGAAGGGACAGAATGTGTGGACAGGCGGAGGCGACGAGGCTGCACTATCTCACGGGGTATTTGACACCTACACTCAGGATAATCTCCGTTATTCACAGACCATCGCTCTGGATATGTATACAGAGAAGAATTCCGGAAACAACCTTCCTGCACAGATAGACATCTATGCAACCAACGGCTGTGAATATAAGTTCCTGTTTGTGGCAAAGGGCGGCGGCTCTGCAAACAAAAGTTACCTCTTTCAGGAGACAAAGGCACTCCTTAATCCTGCGTCCCTGGAAAAGTTCCTCATTGAAAAGATGAAAACCCTTGGAACAGCAGCCTGCCCGCCATATCACATTGCATTTGTAATAGGCGGAACATCTGCAGAGGCTTGCATGAAGACAGTTAAACTGGCTTCTGCAAAATATCTGGACAACCTTCCAAAAACCGGAGGTGAAGAGGGACATGCCTTCCGTGACCTGGAGATGGAGGCTAAACTTCTTAAGGCGGCTCATACATTTGGAATGGGTGCTCAGTTTGGAGGCAAATATTATGCACACGACATCAGGGTTATAAGGTTGCCGCGTCACGGAGCCTCATGCCCGGTTGGAATGGGAGTTTCTTGCAGTGCAGACAGAAACATCAAGGCAAAAATCAATAAAGAGGGAATCTGGCTGGAGACTCTCGATTCTAATCCAATAAGACTTGTCCCTGAAAAGATGAGAAATGTTGAGGCAACTCAGGCAGGCGGAACCAAAATTGACCTCAACAGGCCAATGAAAGAGGTTCTGGCAGACTTGTCGAAGTTCCCGGTATCTACATTCCTTCTTTTAAACGGAACCATTGTGGTTGCAAGGGATATTGCACACGCAAAACTTAAAGAGAGAATCGACAGGGGAGAGGGCCTTCCGCAGTACATCAAAGACCACCCTGTTTACTATGCAGGACCTGCCAAGACACCTGCAGGACTGGCCAGCGGTTCTTTCGGACCAACTACAGCAGGCCGGATGGATTCATATGTAGACCTCTTCCAGAGCCACGGCGGAAGCATGATTATGATTGCAAAGGGAAACCGCAGCCAGCAGGTAACAGATGCATGCCAGAAGCATGGCGGGTTCTACCTGGGCAGCATTGGAGGACCTGCAGCAATCCTTGCTCAGGAGAGTATCAGAAAAGTTGAGGTACTCGAATATCCTGAGCTTGGAATGGAAGCCATTTGGAAAATTGAGGTTGAAAACTTCCCGGCATTCATTCTGGTAGATGACAAGGGCAATGACTTCTTTCAGAAACTTAAATAGATACTGAATTAGATAGTCCTGACAGCACTTGTAAATGGCTGATATCAAAAAGGAACTCTTCAGTATGGAGAGTTCCTTTTGTTTTGCCGGATAAACCGTATCATTGATTCATAAACTTTGTCCCTTACAGGTTTCTCCGAGAGAACAAGGTCGTGCAGGCCTCCTTCGAATACCTCTGATTTAATATTGCCATTAATTGATCTTGTGAAAGTCCGTATCTCCTCGGGATCAAGAACAGTATCGCTTCTTTTGTGAATTTCCTCAAATTTGTTTCCCTTTGAGCCCGCTGAAGATGACATAACAAGAACCGGACAGAATATTTCAATTCCCTTCTGCAGCTTCTGCTGCCCTTTGTGAATTGCTCTTACCCAGGAGGCAGTAACCATAGGCGACTGAACAGGTTTCATGATTGTATCAAACGCCCACTCTCCGTAATAATCCTTGTGCAGACTCATGCAGTTTACCGGGCTGACATTCCGGTTTACTACTGTTTTAGGAAGAATAGCCCCTATTGCAGATATAACCGGGATTCCGGCAGATTCTGCCATTCCGCCTACATTAAAATCAAAGAAGGGGCTGTTAAGTATCATTGAGATAAACGGAACATCTGCACCCCTCTCTGCTGCGTACAGAGATGCAGTAAGCCCTCCTGTGGAGTGGGCAATGAGAATTATCTTTTCGTGTCCCTCTCTCTGAATAATATTTACAGCCGAATCAATCTCCTCGAAATAGTCGTCCAGTTTTCTCACCTCATTCCAGATTTGAAACGGGAGCTTAGATCGTCCGTACCTTCTCAGGTCAAGAGCATAAAACTTGAGCCTCTCCTTTTCAAGGGAGTCAGCAAGAGAGCTCTGGAAAAAGTAGTCGCTGAATCCGTGGATATACAAAACTGCAGTGTCCCCCGGATTTGTATCTGCCTTTTTTACAATTGTGGCAACAGGGACTCCGTCAAAATCCTCTGTCAGTATGATATGTCTTTTGACCCATTCATCTCCAAGGTAATCTGCGCTCCAGCTTTTAGAATCTATTACAAGATCTGAGTTAAATTCAGGAGTACAGAGCCTCTCCCTGTCGTTGCAGGAGACCAGGAGCGCCAGAGAAAGAGATAAAAGAGCCGGAAATTTCAGGAATTTTGAAATGGTCATATTACACAGGTTCTGTATGAATACTTATATGCGTCTGCATTCCGTATTTTTCGCGGAAAGCCCGCTCAATATCTCTTGCAACATCATGTGAGGCAACAAAGGAGATATCTTTGTCAAGTTTAATATGAACATCAATTGCAAATGCATTTCCTATTTTTCTTGTTTTAAGATGATGGAATCTCTTTACCTCCGGGTGGCTCAAAATTGTCTCCTCAATCTCCTTCACAATCTCTTCCGGAAGAGATGCTTCAAGAAGCTCCTTGACACTTGGAAGACCAAGATCAATTGAAACTTTCAGAATGAAGAAACTCACAACAACCCCGGCAATTGGGTCAAGAATTCTCCACGACTCACCTAAGAAAATTGCGCCGGATATACCCAGTGCAGTTCCAACTGATGAGAAGGCATCTGAGCGGTGATGCCATCCGTTTGCAATAACTGCCTGATTGTTTATTCTCTTGCCCACAACAATTGTATATCTGTAAAGAAGTTCTTTTGATACAATTGAAACAACTGCTGCCCAGAGAGCAATCATTCCCGGCTTTTCCAGCTGCTCTCCCCTAATGTATGATACAACACTCTCAATTCCGTTTATGAGAATTCCCAGTCCAACCGCAAAGAGAGCCAGAGAGATTATTAATGTGGCAAAGGTCTCAAATTTTCCATGTCCGTAACGATGGTCGTTATCGCTCTCCTTGTCAGATATATTTACAAAAGCAATAACAACAATATCAGTTGCGAAATCTGAAAGAGAGTGCACGGCATCTGCAACCATTGCAGCACTTTTACCTGAAATTCCGGCAATCAGTTTTGCTATTGTGAGAATTAAATTTACAAAAAAACCTACAATCGTAACTCTTTTCGCAGCTGTAGTTCTGTTTTCCATAGATGGTTAAAAAGTATAAACAACAATTCATAAAGTTAAATGTTATTTTTGTAACTCATTTAAAACCGCTTTATGTTTTTCTTCATAATTGTCCTCTCCACCTTTACTGCACTATCGTCATATGTTTATATAAGAGGCTTGCAGGCACTGCCTCCTGTATTGATTTTCAAGGTAATCTATTCGGTTATCTTTTTTTCTGGCCTGGCTTCGTTTTTTTTAAGAATGTTCCTTGGTGACAATATAAGGGAAAAGGTTGCTGTAGGATTGTCTGCAGTTGGTTTTACCTGGATTGTTGCACTTGTATACTTTGCAATGTTTCTTGTTCTTCTCGATTTGGTAAGGGCGGCAAACGGACTGTTTGATATCTATCCGCTCTGGATAAAGGAGAACTATCAGAAGGTTAAGCTGATTCTCTTTGCAGGCAGCAGTGCCGCCATACTGATTCTGCTTGTATTTGGAAATATCAGGTTTAATAATCCGGTTGTGACCGAATACAATCTGGAAACAGCCAAACCATTACCGGGAGGCAAAATGAGAATAGTTCTCGCAAGCGACATTCACCTCAGTTCATACATTAATAAAAATGATTTAAAGAGATATGTCTCTCTAATCAACCGGCAGAAGGGAGATGTTATTATGCTGGCAGGCGACATTGCAGACAGAGACCCGCATCCGCTTTACAATCAGAAGATGAATGAGGAGCTTTCACAGCTAACAGCAAAATATGGTGTATTTGCAATTACCGGAAACCATGAGTTTTACGGAGGGAAAAAAGAGGAGATATACAGCCTTATAAAATCAGCCGGAATAACATTTTTAAAGGACTCTGCCGTTCTTGTGGCCGACAGCTTTTATGTTGTGGGAAGGGACGACAAAACAAACGGCAAGAGGGCCTCTCTTGAAAATATCATGGAAAATATTAACAGGAATCTCCCCGTCTTCCTTATGGACCATCAGCCTTCAAAACTGGAGGATGCTATGCACGCGGGCGCAGACCTGCAGATGTCCGGGCATACTCATAACGGACAATTCTGGCCAGGAAATCTGATAGTCTCTGCAATGTTTGAACTGCCATACGGGCACCTGAAGAAAGGAGAAACAAACTACATAGTAACATCAGGACTCGGTCTGTGGGGGCCGAAGTACAGAATCGGAACAAAGTCTGAGGTTGTAGTTATAAATCTGACACAATTACCAGCTACCGCCGGCGCCACCGCCGCCAAAGCCGCCACCTCCGAATCCGCCGAAACCACCTCCGCCGAATCCGCCTCCTCCGCCAAAACTTCCTCCGGAAGAGCCTCTTCCGCCGCCGGAAAGCATTGATCCCAGAATCAGCATCTCCATCAGGCCCGGGCCTCTTCTTCCGCCGCCGTGAATATTTCCTCCGCCTCCTCTTCTGGCAATTGAGGCAATCACGATAATGATAATAAAGATTATTACGGCAACACCGCCAAAGATGCCCTCTTCTGCTCCGCCGCCTTTGCGGGCCGCATATTCATCTGAAGAGTATTCTCCTGCAGCTATGGGCATTATCACATTAAGTGCAGCAACAATACCTCCGTAATAATCATTGTTTCTGAAGTTTGGAATCATCTCCTGCTCCACAATCCTTTTGCAGATTGCATCAGGGAGAGCACCCTCAAGGCCGTAACCGGAAGCTATGAAAGCCTCTCCGCGTTCGTTGCCTGTTTTGGGTTTAATTAGTATAACAACACCATTGTTGTATTTTGACTGTCCAACTCCCCACTCCTGACCAATCTGATATGCAAACTGAGATTTGTCCATTCCCTCAAGGGAGTTAACAGTTACCAGCAGAATCTGGTTGGAGGTACTGTCGGCAAATGCGACAAGTACCCGCTCAATATAGTCTGCTTCATCTGCTTTAAGTACAGAAGCAAGATCATTCACCAGCCTTGGAGGCTGAGGTTTTGCCGGTATCTGGGCAAAAGCCGTACCGGTGAGAAGCAGAAGTGCTGCTATCAGCAGACTCTTACCTCTATTCGCCAAAAGAAATTTCATTGCTCTGTTCATTTGTGTCGTCAGATTTTAGGGGGAAGAATGCTTTAAGCTTCTCTCCGGCCATTTCAATGGCAGAAACAAGCCCGGCAGCAACCTGACCATTCCGCAGGTTGTTGCCAAGCAATTCTTTAGTCTCGTTCCAGAAGTCGGCAGGGACAACTGCATTTATTCCAGAGTCTCCAATGATTGAGAACTTTCTCGATTTATGTGCAATATAGATTAGCACACCGTTTCTGTCGCGGGTTTTGAACATCTTCAGTTTATTGAAGACGAATATCGCTCTTTCCACCGGGTCTCCGGGGCAGTTGCTCTCGATATGAACCCGTATCTCTCCCGAGGTACTGAGCTCTGCAGACTCTATGGCTTTAACAATTCTGTCGCGGTCTGCCTTGTTAAGGAAGGCATGTGCTCCCACGGCTTAAAACTCAACTTTAGGAGCCTGTTCTGCGCCCTCCTGAGCTTCGAAATATGCTTTTCTCTCAAATCCGAACATTCCTGCAAGAATGTTTCTAGGGAACTGGCGGATTGAAGTGTTGAAGCTCTTTGCAGCATCATTGAATTTCTGACGCTCAACGGTAATTCTGTTTTCAGAACCTTCAAGCTGAGCCTGGAGTTCAAGGAAGTTCTGATTTGCCTTAAGATCTGGGTAGCGTTCAACTACAACCATAAGTCTTTGCAAAGCGCTTCCAAGTTCGCCTTGTGCAGCCTGAAACTGCTTGAGGCTCTCCTCGGTCATGTTGGCCGGGTCAATAGTTGTCTGTGTTGCTTTTGCCCTTGCGTTAATAACTCCTTCGAGAGTCTCCTGCTCGTGAGCGGCATAACCTTTCACAGTTGCAACAAGGTTAGGGATGAGGTCTGCGCGTCTCTGGTAAACGTTTTCAACCTGAGACCAGGCAGATGTTACCTGCTCCTCCTGAGATACCATTGAGTTAAAGGCATTCTTTGCCCATATGAAGATAAAAAAGACTACCGCCAGTACAACCAGCAGAGTAATCAAACCTTTAGAAAGTTTCATATTTTTTAAAATTAGTGTGTGTATTTCTTAGATTCCGGCACTTGTGCGGACACATCTCACAGAGGCACCAAAGTTGTTTTTGTCTGTGTAGTTGTAAGGGAAGTCTGCACTGTCAAAATAGATGTAACGGTAGTATGCGTTATTAGAGTCTTTCTCTGTTGCAGACCACCATGCACCATACTGGCCCATATTAATGTAACTTCTGTAATTACCCAGAACATTACCTCCCGGAAGAGCATTCCAGTTGAAGTAGTTAAGCTGTTTGTTAACAGGGCTGTATTTCCATATACCCTCCGAGTTAAGTTTAGCATTAACCGTAAGTTTGCTTCCAATACCTGTCCAGATATTGTCAAACAAAACAGGAATACCTCCGTTTGCCACAGTTGCCAGGTTGCTCCATGCATCGTTTGAAGGGAGCTCCCATCCTTCTGGGCAGGCAGTTTTGGCGTCGTTGTATGAATAGAGCCTTCCGTAAACCTCACCAAGAGCAGGAACATTTTTGTATGGTTTGCCAGAACCTTTCCAGTTCAGGTTTTCAACCATCCAGTCGTAGTTTCCTATTGTGCTGTAATAGTATTTGCGTCCGTCACGGGCATCTGTTATAAATTTATCTCCCTTAACCACACCGCTGAAACTCTCTGCAGAGGCAGGATCAATAACGGTCATTGGGAATGTGAGATACTTGTTTGAGTATCTGGGATGCTTTACATAAAGGCTGACTGTGTAATCGCCCAGTGAATCGGGAGCATTGAGAGTAACTGAAATACCAAAGATAGAATCCACGCTGAAGTGTTCGGTCACCCATTTGTAGGTCAGGCTGTCCGTAGGATTTGTAATTCCTGAAGCTGTGAATGTAAGTTCCTGACCCTTTATAACATGGGATGGAATGTTAGCAGTAAGGGAACCGGACATGTAAAGTCCTGTATCCTCCTCTTCATCCTTGTTACACGAAAAAGCCACTGCAGCAAAGAGCAGCATCGCAGAAAGGCGGAACCATTTAAAATCTCTCATATTAAAATTATAAGTGCTTGTTTAACTCACAAAGATATCTTTTTTATTCTAAATTTGTGGCAAATTGAATGCCAGAAATGAAAATTTACAAAGCTTTACTAAACATCACCCCGCTCATTCTAATCTCTGCTTTTATCTGCACATCATGCAGCAGCAGGCAGGATTATAAAACCATAGATGGTTTTACTCAGGGCACAACCTATCATATTGTTTACCAACAGCCTGGTGCAGACTCGCTCAACGCTATGATAGACAGCATACTGATGGCTGTGGACAACTCGCTCTCAGTTTACAATGACTCCTCTCTTATTTCAAGAATTAACCGTAATGAAGAGGTTCTTGCAGATACTCTTTTTGTCAATGTATTCAACCGCTCCCGTGAAATCTGGGAGCTGAGCAAAGGTTCGTTTGACATTTCGGCCGCACCATATTTTGAAGTGTGGGGGTTCGGGGCAGGGGAGAAGAGAGATGTAACTCAGCCGATGATTGACAGTATCAGACAATTTGTCGGTATGGACAAGGTCTCACTTGACAGCGGAAGGGTTGTAAAGAGCGATCCAAGAGTCTCTCTTAATGTAAATGCAATTGCACAGGGTTACACTGCAGATGTGATTGCCTATGCCTTCGACCGCCTGGGAATTAAAAACTACCTTGTAGAGGTAGGAGGAGAGATATTCTGCAGAGGAGTAAATGCCAGGGGTAATGAATGGACAGTTGGACTGGACAAGCCTGTTGAGGGAAATATGATTCAGGGAGAGGAACTTCAGGAGATAATAACCCTTTCAGGAAGAGGACTTGCCACCTCCGGAAACTACAGAAAGTTTATTGAAGAGAATGGTCAGAAATACTCCCACACAATAGATCCCGGCACTGGTTATCCTGTTAAACAAAGCCTTCTGAGCGCCACGGTTATTGCGCCCGATGCAATGACTGCAGATGCCTACGCCACATGGTTTATGGTTGTGGGGCTTGAAAAGGCAAAAGAGGTACTGGCTGCCTCGCCCGGAATCGATGCATATCTTGTTTATGACAAGGATGGCAAATTTGAGGTATTTTACACAGATGGAATAAAAATTAAATAACATATACTATGTCCGACAAAATCTCCAGAAGAGGATTCCTCAAAACATCTGTTTTTGCAGGAGCAGCATTGGGTTTAGGATTTGCAGGCGCCCCTGCGGTAAGTGTAAACAATCGTTTTGACACCATTATCAGAAACGGAACAATCTACACCGGAGAACTAAGGCCTCCCCTTAAGGGAGATATCGGAATCAAGAACGGAAGGATATCTGCAATAGGAGATCTGGGAGATTCTGCAGACATCATAGCAGATGCAGGAGGAAAGGCAGTATCACCTGGGTTTATAGATATTCACACCCATACAGATACAAATATGTACGATGCCCCTCTGGGCGACAGTAAAATCTATCAGGGAGTTACCCTCGATATTGGCGGCAACTGCGGCGATTCACCATTCCCGTCGAAAAAGTGGGATGGTGTTGGAGAATTTATGTCAGACTACTCTAAAATTGAGAGAGGCATAAACTACGGGACACTGGTAGGCCAGGGCTCACTCCGTTCGCGGTTTGTAGGTGATAACAATGTCCCTGCCACACCGGAGCAGCTCAGACAGATGATTGCCTACATGGAAGTACAGATGGAGAGAGGAGCGCAGGGAATCTCCTGCGGGCTGGAGTATACGCCGGGCTCATATGCCACCGAGGTGGAAATTGCAGAGATTTGCAAGGTTGTCGGAAAGCACGGCGGACTCTTTTCAATTCACATGAGGAACGAGGACGACAGAGTTGAGGAGGCGGTTGCAGAGGCCATAAGAATAGCAAGAATGGCCGGAGTAAGACTTCAGATTTCCCACCTCAAGGCACAAAATGCAGCCAACTGGCACAAGGCACCTGCACTGTTAAAACAGATAGAGCAGGCAAAATCTTCTGGCGTGGACATTGCATTTGACAGATATCCATACATCGCATTCTCAACAGGAATGTCAACCTTTATTCCTATCAACGACAGACAGGGAACCACAGACGAGATTATTGCCCGTCTCAGTGACCAGACATCTGCGTCAAAGATAGGAGACTATGCAAAATCTAGATTCGAAAGACTGGGCGGAGCTCAGAATGTCGTGATTACCTCATGCAAAAAGGAGGAGAACAAACGCTTTATTGGCAAAAATGTGATTGAGGCAGCAGCCATGGCAGGCGGAATGGATTCATGGGAATTTGTCCGCAATCTGCTAATAGAGGAGAGAGTGAATGTAGATATCATTGGGTTTGCTATGAGAGAGGAGAATGTTTCGCTCTTTCTGTCACATCCGCTTGGAATGCCTGCATCTGACGGCAGTGTCTATTCACCTGTTGGAAGACTTGGCCAGATGATGCCACACCCTCGCTCTTACGGAACAATGCCCCGCTTTTTTGCGAAATATTGGAGGGAAGCAAGGCTGATGGACCTTCAGACGGCCGTGCACAAGGCGACTGCCCTTCCTGCCTCCCGCCTGAAACTAAAAGACAGGGGAATCATAATGCCGGGGTACAAGGCAGATGTTGTGGTATTCAATCCGGATACAATTGAAGACAGGGCCACATTTGATAACCCTCATCAGTTTGCAGCAGGAATTGAGCATGTGTTTGTAAACGGAATCTGGACAATCCGTGACGGAAAGGCTACAGGAAAACTTGGAGGGGAGCTTTGCTAGCTCCTTTCGCCCTGCTCCTCGAGCTTTTCAAATGCCTGAACAATCTTAGTCACCAGTTTATGGCGTACAATATCCTCCTTGCCAAAGTCAATACGGCAGACACCCTTGATATTTGAGAGAAGTTCAACACCCTTAAGCAGTCCTGAGTCAGATTTCTTAGGCAGGTCAATCTGTGTGGCATCACCTGTAACAATAAACTTTGAATTACCGCCCATTCTGGTGAGGAACATCTTAAGCTGTCCGTATGTTGTGTTCTGAGCCTCGTCAAGAATAACAAACGCACTCTCGAGAGTCCTTCCTCTCATGTATGCAAGCGGGGCAATCTGGATTGTTCCGTCCTCCATAAGCATCTCCAGCTTCTTGGGAGGAATCATATCCCTCAGGGCGTCATAAAGCGGCTGCAGATACGGATCAAGCTTCTCTCTCATGTCGCCGGGAAGAAAACCAAGTCTTTCTCCTGCTTCAACTGCAGGGCGGGTAAGAATCAGCTTTTTAACCTCTTTGTTCTTAAGAGCCCGCACGGCCAGTGCAATAGCAGTATATGTCTTTCCTGTACCGGCCGGCCCGATGGCAAACATCAGATCATTCTTGTAGTAGTTCTCAACCAGTTTCTTCTGGTTTTTGGTCCTTGCCCTTATAATTCTCCCCTCGGTTCCAAAGACAATGACATCTTTGTCAGCATCTTCCTCCTTCTCCTTATCCGAAGCAACCGAAACCTCAAAAAGAGAGGTGACATCATCTTCTGTAAGTCTGGTCTTGCGCAGCCGAATCTCGATAAGCCGGCCAACCATGCTTTCGAAGTTTCGTACATCTGCTGCGCTACCTTTCATAAAAATCTCACTTCCCCTGGCAGCAATCTTCATCTTTGGGAAGTAGCTGCTCAAAAGGTTAATGAGCCTGTTGTTCACTCCATAGATGTCAACAGGATCTATCTCGTCAAGTGTTATTCTCTTCTCTGTCATTTGATAGTTTTTACAATCTCCAGATATTGTTTAACCATTTTGGGATACTCATCCCTCTGTCTGAAACGCTCTGGTTTATCAATAAAATCTTTAACCGGTATAACCGAGAAATTCCGCTCTGCGCCCCCCGGTCTGGAGGTCCAAAGGTACTCATATTCCGGCATAAGTATATGTTTTGTTCCCCCGGCTGTTCTTGTGAACTCCAGAGTAAGAAGCATTCCAACTCTTGTGTAAACGGCAGTCATGTTGGAAATTGCATTGCCAAGAGAGAATGCTGTGACAGACTTAACCTCGCCTGAAAGTTCCTTTTTTACCTCTACAGGCTGAACTACATGCGGGTGTGAGCCCACAATGATATTCACCCCGTTATTGTTAAAGAGCCTCTCCCATTTGCGCTGCTCGCCGGATTGCTCAAGTTTGTATTCATAACCCCAGTGAAGGCAGGCAATTATAAAATCTGGGTCAGCTTTTTTTGCCCGCTCAATGTCCCTTTTTATCTGAGTGCTGTCAAGAAGCTTGACCACAAAGGGCTGAGGAACAGGAATCCCGTTTGTTCCGTAGGTGTAATTCAGAAAAGCAATTCTGAATCCTTTAAGCTCTACAACAAAAGGGTTTTTTCTCGTCTCCTCCTCCGGGTTTCTGAAGATTCCCGTATAGAGTACCCTCAAAGAGTCAAAAAGGGAGATTGTTCCTTCAACACCTGAACGACCCTTGTCACAGATATGGTTGTTTGCAGATAGAAAGAGATCTATTCCCTGCTCCTTGCTCTCTCTGGCAAGTGCGGCAGGTGAGTTGAAGTTGGGATAACCGGAGTATGGTGGCTTTGCAAATGTGGTTTCCATATTTGCTACCCTTAGATCTGCCTTTGCGAAGCGGCTTTGAAGGTGTTTGAAGTAGGCTGAGTAGTCATATGCATCCGGGTTGGTGCGTTTCCATCCATGCCTGTGTGCCGCATCAAGCTGAGCCTGATGCTGCATTATATCTCCAAGAAAAATAATTCTCAGGGTATCTTCACCGCTTCCGTGCAGAAATGAGCCAAGAAACTGAAAGAAAAATATGATATAGAGCTGAATCATCATTTAACCTGAACAACTTTAAGCCTCTTTTCGTTCAGCCTTACGGAGAGCCATTTCTCAAGTTTATCCAGCTCAGAATCCGAAAGCCTCTGAGACCATGAGGCAAGAACCACTATCTGTTCAACTGAGTTAAAGTCTTTAAGGTTTACATTTGCACCTCTGGAAATTGAGAATGAGGTCATGCCCGGGTGCTGTGCCAGGATCTCTTCTGCAATCTGTCTGTATGGAATCTCCTTGCTTTTAAAAAGTTTGAGTTCATTCTCCATTGTGCGAATCATCTCCTCCCTCTTTTTAATCTCCAGGTCGTTTCTCTCAAGAATACTTCTGAAGATTCCCTCGCCTTTGTCATTTTCTGCAGTTGCGCTCTCCTTGAATACCAGATGACTTCTTGAGACTCCATGTTTTTCCAGCGAAGCGTAGAGCAGCTCCCTCTGACTTTCGCTCAGCTTTTCTCCTGCAAGTGATAATTCGAGAATTGAAGTTTTGCCTGAATGAGTTACCGTGTAGTCGTATATATAGCTGTTTTCAAGCGACTTGTTTTCATTTACAAATCGTTTGGCAGCAACATTGAATGTGTTTTCCCTTATTACCACCACAGCAGTGTAGATGCTTGGGATAATCATGAGCAGAGCCACTATGCTTATAGTTCTCCTCACCCTTCTCTGTCTTGCAGGATCTGCAAACTCCACAAACGGAAACTTAAGGTATCTCACCATAAGCAAAGTTGCCAGTGCGATAAACAGCGAGTTGATAAAGAAGAGATAGATTGCGCCTGCGAAAAATGAGAGATTTAGGCTGGCTATGCCATAGCCGGCGGTACAGAGCGGAGGCATGAGTGCCGTAGCAATTGCCACTCCGGCTATCACAGTTCCCTTCTCTTTGCGTGATCCCTCAACTATGCCGGCAAGACCTCCAAAAAAGGCTATGAATACATCGTAAATTGTAGGGCGTGTTCTTGCAAGCAGCTCTGTAGGCTCGTCAAGGCTGAGCGGAGAGAGCGCAAAATATGCTGTGGACGCAATAAGGCTGATTATTACCATTATCGCAAGGTTTCGCAGGGATCTTTTAAGCAGCTGGGAGTCATTGATACCTACTGAGAGACCGGCACCAATAATTGGTCCCATCAGAGGGGAGATGAGCATCGCGCCAATAATCACCGGGGTTGAATTCACATTGAGACCCACAGATGCCACAATCACGGCAAATGCAAGAATCCAGACATTTGGCCCTTTGAAGTCAATGTTCTTTTTGATGCTCTCAATTGTGCCGGGGATGTCTGTGTGTTCCGAGAAATTGGCAATATCTTTCAGTTGATCATAAAACTTGGACATTGGCTAAAAATCTTAAGAATTCAAGCCCAAATATACATTTTTATTTTCTTTTTCCTTGAATATTGGTTACTTTTGTAAGATTACAAATAACCTAACGACTAGCAAATTATGAGAAGGTATAAAACTCTCTCCCTGATTATTCCGCTGCTTTTTCTCCTGGGCGGATGCGACTGGGTTCGTTCCACTTTGGGAATGCCCACCTCTCAGGATCTGGCAAAACTTAGAAATGATGCCATGCTGGCCGCTGCCGCAAATTCGGCTGCTGCACAAAAGGATACAATAACTGTTACTGCCGATTCTCTGGCCACCGGAGATACTTTGTCAGGTGCGCCTCAGCCCGTAACCACTCCTGTAACTGCAGTTGTGCCTTCGGCAACATCTGCCGCTAGGTTTTATGTAATAGCCGGAAGCTTTAAAGAGGAGGCTAATGCTGCTAAAATGGACGGCTATCTGGTAAAGAACGGGGTAAAACCAATAAGGCTTATGTTCAAAAACGGCTACATAGTGGTGGCCTCTTCTGCGCATGAAAATGCAAACGAGGCATACGCCGCAATGAGAAAGCTGCTTGAACTTGACTTCAGTCCTGAGGATGTCTGGGTATATGACACAAAACAAAAACTACATAAAGAATAAATAGATTATGAAGACTACCGCTTTCACAGAGAAACACATTGCTCTGGGAGCCAAGATGGTTCCGTTTGCAGGGTACAACATGCCGGTTGAGTACATTGGTATCAACGAAGAGCATAACCATGTAAGAAACAGCGTGGGTGTGTTTGATGTATCACACATGGGAGAGATCTGGGTTAAAGGCCCCAATGCTCTTGCCTTTGTCCAGTATGTAACCTCAAACGATGCTGCAGTGCTTACTCCGGGTAAGGTTCAGTACTCATGCTTCCCTAACGGAAAGGGCGGAATTGTAGACGACCTTTTGGTTTACTGCATAGATTCTGTAACATATCTGCTCGTTGTTAATGCTTCAAACATTGACAAGGACTATGCACACCTCTGCACAATCGCTCCAAAGTTTAACATCACACCGGGCAAAGAGCTGTACAATGCATCTGATGAGATTTGCCAGCTGGCTGTTCAGGGCCCGCTTGCACTTAAGGCAATGCAGAAAATCTGTGACCAGAATGTAACAGATATGGAGTACTATACCTTCAAGAAACTTACAATCGCAGGTATTAAGGATGCTATCTTCTCAACCACCGGTTATACCGGTTCGGGCGGATGCGAAATCTATGTTGCAAACGAAGATGCAGATAAGCTCTGGAATGCAGTTTTCGAAGCCGGAAAAGAGTTTGGAATAGCTCCAATTGGACTTGGCGCAAGAGATACACTCAGACTCGAAATGGGATTCTGCCTTTACGGCAATGATATCGATGACACTACCTCTCCAATAGAGGCAGGTCTCGGCTGGATTACCAAATTCAGCGAAGCTAAGGGAGACTTCATAGACAAGGATTACATGCTTAAGCTTAAAACAGAGGGTGTTTCAAGAAAGCTTGTTGGATTTGAACTAGTAGACAGAGGAATTCCAAGACACGGCTACGAGGTTTGCGACGCAAACGGCACGGTAATTGGTGTTGTCACTTCAGGAACAATGGGTCCTGCCGTGAAGAAGGCGGTTGGTATGGCTTATGTTACACCGGCTTTCTCAAAGACAGACTCAGAGATCTTTATTAAGGTGAGAGACAAACTCCTTAAGGCAAAGGTTGTGAAGACTCCTTTCTACAAACAGTAATTTCTACTTGTATGAAAGACTTCCAATGGGCAGAGGAGCTCGACTGCGCAGTGACTGTATGCGATATGAACACTGTAGTTCTTTATATGAATGCAAAGGCCCGCAAAACCTTTGAAAAATATGGCGACCTGATTGGCAAAAACCTTATGGATTGCCACGGAGAGAAGTCGGCTGTAAAAATCAAAGAGATGCTTGCGACAGGTACTTCAAACGCATACACTATTGAGAAGGAGGGCAAAAGAAAAATGATTTATCAGGCACCGTGGAGAGAGGCAGGAGAGGTGAAGGGACTGGTTGAATTTTCAATTGAACTTCCCGGCGAGATGCCTCACTTTATCCGCGGATAAAAATTTTGAAATATGGCACAATTCAGATTCGTACATAACAACATCAATGTTCTGGACCTCAAAAAGAGCATGGAGTTCTATAAAGAGGCGCTGGGGCTTACAGAGGTAAGAAGAATAGAGCCGGAAGACGGTTCGTTTATAATTGTTTACCTTGGCGACGGACTTTCCGGACATCAGCTTGAGCTTACATGGCTCAGGGACTGGGAGAGACCTTACAACCTTGGAGATAATGAATTTCACCTGGCATTCAGAACAGACAAC
This sequence comes from Bacteroidetes bacterium HGW-Bacteroidetes-14, assembly GCA_002842655.1. Taxonomy (GTDB): domain Bacteria; phylum Bacteroidota; class Bacteroidia; order Bacteroidales; family UBA932; genus Bact-08. The sequence continues at coordinate 8,777 of PHDP01000013.1, read as the reverse complement.
TACGAGGAGGCTTATAAGAAGCACAAAGAGATGGGATGCATCTGTTATGAGAATCCAAAAATGGGCATATATTTCATTAACGATCCGGACGGATACTGGCTGGAGGTTTTACCAACAAGATAAAAAATGACAAAAACACTGAAACTGACAATAGCTCTGCTGCTTCTTCCCGCAGCAGGGCTATTCTCACAAAATGAAACCGGCATGGCTCTCAGAAGGCATGCAGAGGCACTTACCGCAGATTCTCTTCTTGGAAGAGGAGCCGGCAGCAGGGGAGAGAAGATTGCAGCAGCATATATAGGGAATGCATTTAAGGAGGCGGGGCTTGATTTGCTCTACCCTCAGCCCGGTCAGGATTTTTCAATCGTGAATTCGCCGGGAGATACTCTTCACTCTGCTAATATCATTGCAGTTGCAGAGGGGTATGACCCTGCACTAAAGGAGGAGTTCATTCTCATAGGAGCACACTACGACCATCTTGGTTCGTATACTGCAAAAATCAACGGAAGAGATACTGTTCTCTTCTATCCAGGAGCAGATGATAACGCCTCGGGGGTTGCCGTATTGCTTGAGGTTGCAAAAATGGTAAAGGCACAGGCCTTCAAATTCAAAAGGACAGTAATTTTTGCGGCATTCGGGGCAGAGGAGCGCGGAATGCTTGGCTCGTGGTATTTTGCAAACAGGGGATTTGGTCAGAAAGAGAAGATCTCCCTTATGATAAACCTGGATATGGTTGGCCGGGGACAGAAGGGCGAGGGACTTCATGTCTACACTATGATGCCTCATGCAGAGCTGGTAACACTCTTGAAAGATGTTGCAGACCAGCCGCTCATGCCTGTTCCTTCAATTCATACAGCTCCGTATTTCCCGAGCGACCATCAGGTATTCTCATCTGAAGGAATTCCCGTGGCTCTCTTTACAACCGGTCTTCACCGCGACTACCATTCGCTCAGGGACAGAGTCTCCGAACTCGATTATGTGACAATGGAGATGACAGCTCAGTATGTTTTTGAACTTGCTTTAAGCTCTGCAAACATGATGCGCCCGCTGTCAAGAACCTCGCTGGCCGTTCAGCCTAATGAACCGGGGAAGACAACCGGAGCTTCGGAAGAGAACAAGATTTACAAAAACTACGAAACAGATATTCCTGCAAAGTTCCTCCAGGGCGGGGAGCAGCAGTTTCTGGACAGATGGGTTTACAAATACATAAAATATCCGCAGAGTGCAGTTGAGAAGGGAATTCAGGGAAGGGTTCTCATAGAGTTTACCGTCGATAAAGAGGGTAAGGTCAAAGATATAGAAGTTATAAAATCACTGGACTACGATCTGGACGAGGCGGCTGTGAAGGCAATATCGGCCTCTCCCGACTGGAAACCTGCTGTCAAAGGTAACAGGCGTGTTGCTGTGAGAATAGCGGTACCTGTGGAATTCAGACTTAAAAGATAGCATTTTTTATTACTTTTGTCGCCTGATTTAATAGTAGCAAAATGGAGTACAATTTTTCGGAAATCGAGAGAGAGTGGCAGGCCCGCTGGGCAAAGGAACAGACATTCAAAGTGGGAGAAGATCCCTCAAAACCAAAGTTTTATGTACTTGATATGTTTCCCTATCCTTCGGGAGCCGGTCTGCATGTGGGCCACCCGCTGGGATACATAGCAAGTGATATCTACAGCAGATACAAGCGACTTAAGGGTTTTAACGTACTCCACCCTATGGGCTACGATGCATTCGGCCTTCCTGCAGAACAGTATGCAATTCAGACAGGTCAGCATCCTGCCGAAACAACCGAAAAAAATATTGCCAGATACAGAGAGCAGCTGGACAGAATCGGCTTCTCTTTTGACTGGAGCAGAGAGGTTCGTACTTGCGAACCTGCTTACTATAAATGGACTCAGTGGGCATTCCTTGAGATGTTTGGTCACTGGTATGACAACGGCGAACAAAAGGCAAAAAAGATAGAACTGCTTGAAGAGATTTTTGCAGCAGAGGGAAATGCAAATGTAAATGCAGCATGCGGCGAGGTTGAGATCTTCACGGCAGAGCAATGGAGAGGTATGAGCGAGGCAGAGAAATCTTCTGTTCTTATGGCCTACCGCATAGCCTACCTTGGCGAAACTTCGGTTAACTGGTGCGCAGCACTGGGAACCGTTCTTGCAAACGACGAGGTTAAGGAGGGACTCTCCGTAAGGGGCGGACACCCTGTTGAGCAGCGAAAAATGAAGCAGTGGCAGCTGAGGGTATCGGCCTATGCCCAAAGGCTTCTGGGCGACCTGGACGAACTCTCATGGAGCGACTCTCTTAAGGAGATGCAGCGCAACTGGATTGGACGGTCTGAGGGAGCAGAGATGCTGTTTAAAGTTTTCAACGGTAGCGAAGAGTTCGAGCTTGAGATCTTTACAACCCGTGCAGATACTATTTACGGAGCCACTTTTATGGTGCTTGCACCGGAGAGTGAATGGGTAGCTAAACTTACCTCACCTGAGCAGAAAGAGGCAGTTGAGGAGTACCTCACAAATGCCAGAAAGAAGACTGAGAGGGAGAGAATGGCCGAAACTAAAAAGGTGACCGGCGTTTTCAGCGGAAGCTATGCAATTAATCCGTTTACAGGCGACAAACTCCCTGTGTGGATAGCTGAATATGTTCTTGCAGGGTACGGAACAGGAGCCATCATGGCGGTACCTGCTCACGACAGCCGCGACTATGCATTTGCCACACACTTTAATTTGCCGGTAATTCCTCTTATTGAGGGGTGCGATGTATCAAAGGAGAGCTTTGATGCAAAGGAGGGAGTGATGTGCAACTCGGGATTCCTGAACGGAATGACTGTTAAGGAGGCAATTCCTGCTGCAATTGAAGAGGTTGAGAGAAGAAAACTTGGTCGCAGAAAGGTGAACTTCAGACTCAGGGACGCAATCTTTTCGCGCCAGAGGTACTGGGGCGAGCCGTTCCCGGTTTATTACAAGGATGGAATAGCCACCCCGCTTCCGGCTGAGAATCTGCCGCTGGAGCTTCCGGAGATAGATAAGTTCCTGCCAACAGAGAGCGGCGAGCCCCCTCTGGCAAGAGCAGAGAACTGGAACTTTGGAGAGTGGCCGCTGGAGAAGAGCACAATGCCCGGTTTTGCAGGCAGCAGCGCATACTATCTGCGTTACATGGACCCGCACAACAGCAAGGGTCTTGTTTCAAAAGAGGCTAATGAATACTGGAGAGATGTAGATTTGTACATTGGAGGAACCGAACATGCTACCGGCCACCTCATCTACTCACGTTTCTGGAACAAATTCCTTTATGACCTGGGTTATGTCTGCGAAAAGGAGCCATTTAAAAAGCTCATTAACCAGGGTATGATTCAGGGTCGTTCAAACTTTGTTTACAGGGTTAAGGGAACAAATACATTTGTCTCACTTGGTCTTAAAGATAAATATGACACAACGGAGATACATGCAGATGTTAACATTGTAAGTAATGACCGTCTTGACATGGAGGCATTTAAAAAGTGGATGCCTGAGTACAAAGATGCAGAGTTCATACTGGAGAACGGCGAGTACATCTGCGGATGGGCTGTTGAGAAGATGAGCAAGTCTATGTTCAATGTTGTGAATCCCGATACCATCTGCGACAAATATGGTGCAGACACGCTCAGGATGTACGAAATGTTCCTCGGCCCGCTTGAGCAGAGCAAACCATGGGATACAAACGGTATTGACGGTGTTCACAGGTTCCTGAAGAAATTCTGGAGACTCTTCTTTAGCAAGGAGGGATTTGCTGTAACAAATGAGCCGGCAGCAGCTGCAGAGCTTAAGGTTCTGCACAAACTCATCAAAAAGGTTCAGGAAGATATTGAGAACTTCTCATTCAATACAAGTGTAAGTGCATTCATGATTGCAGTGAATGAACTAGGTGAACTCAGCTGCAGCAAGAGAGAGATACTTGAGCCAATGGTTATTCTTATCTCGTCATTTGCACCTCACATTGCAGAGGAGCTCTGGAGTAAACTCGGCCATACAACAAGCGTTTCATACGCGGCGTTCCCTGAATATATTGAAAAACACACAATCGAAAGCTCAATTGAATATCCGGTTTCATTCAACGGAAAGATGCGCTTCAAACTAACTCTGGAGGCAACATTGTCTGCAGCAGAGGTTGAGGCAGCTGTCCGTGCAGATGAGAACACAGAGAAGTTTCTGGGTGGCAGTACCATCAAAAAAGTGATAGTGGTTCCAAAGAAAATCATTAACATCGTTTGCTGATGAATTTGCAGTCATTTCAGGTAGATTCGTTTACCGACAAGGTCTTTTGCGGGAATCCCGCAGTGGTGGTTGTTCTTGAGGAGCAGCTTCCTGATGAGACTTTAAAACTCATTGCCAGGGAGAATGCGGCGCCCGAGACGGCCTTTATTCAAAAGGAGGGGGAGGAGTTCAGACTCCGCTGGTTTACCCCCGATATCGAAATGGATTTGTGCGGACATGCCACGCTGGCCGCCGCCCATATCCTCTTCACAGAACTCGGCTTTACAGGCGAGACAATTCACTTTAACACCATCTCCGGCCTTCTTAAGGTGAGCCGGGACGGATCTTACTACCTTATGGATTTTCCAATGAGGGAGGGTGTGACAGCCAGCCTGCCGGAGGAGATATTTGACAGTCTCAATATCAAACCCAGGGAGGTTTACAAAGCCCGTGACTATATGCTGGTATACCCTTCGCAGAGGGAGATTGAACTCATTGAAATTAACAGGTCAATCTTTGATGAGATTAACCTGAGCACCGGCGGTGTTATTGTAACAGCTCCGGGAGATGAGTGCGACTGTGTCTCGAGGTTTTTTACACCACAGGCAACTATTCTCGAAGACCCTGTTACGGGATCTGCCCACTGCACCATTGCTCCATACTGGGGCCGGAGGCTTAAGAAAGATACAATCCATGCAAGGCAGCTGAGCGCCAGAGGCGGAGAGATGTTCTGCACACTTGCAGAGGAGCGAGTCATCATAAGGGGAACCGCTGTTACTTATTCAAGGAGCCAGTTTTACATTTAAGAGAAAGATTATGAAATTATTCAAAACAGTTCAGTCCTACATACTCATGACTGCAGGATTGTTCATCTATGTTTTCAGCTGGACGGCATTCCTTATACCGCACGAAATTGCTGGCGGGGGAGTGAGCGGTCTGGCTTCGGTAATTAACTATGCAACAGGTTTTGATGTTTCATACTCATATTTAATAATCAACGCATTCCTGCTGGGAATTGGATTTCTAATACTGGGAAAGGGATTCGGCTTCAAAACCATCTACTGTATACTTGTGGCGGCACTTATGTTCAAGTTTCTGCCACTTATCCCTTGGATATCTGATATTGACGATAAACTAATTAACGCCGTTCTTGGGGGAACTCTCAGCGGAATTGGAATCGGCCTTATTTTCCTTCAGGGCGGAAGCACAGGCGGAACCGATATTATCGCTCTCATAATTGCCAAGTTCAGAGAGATGTCTCCGGGTCGCGTCTTTATCCTTTGCGACCTCATAATTATTGGCTCTGTATTCTTTATCCCCGGCAAATCGCTTGAAGATGTTATCTACGGATACATAGTAATGGTATCCTTCTCCTATGTTATTGATATGATACTCACAGGAAACAAGCAATCTCTCCAGGTCTTTGTCTTTTCAAACAAATATGCCGAGATTGCAGACAGAATAACAAAAGAGATGGGACGCGGGGTTACTGCCGTCAATTCTATCGGCTGGTACTCGCAGAACGAAAGCAAGATGCTGGTGGTAATTCTCAGGAAATCTCAGCTTACAGATATCAGCGCAATTGTTAAAGAGATTGACCACAACGCATTCATTTCTGTTTCTGCTGTAATGAGCGTATACGGACAGGGTTTTGACCAGATTAAAAGCGGAAAACTTCAATGGAAATTAAAACAAAAAGAGTCATAGGGGTATTCAGGGAGTACACCATTATAACATTCGGCCTTCTGCTTTATGCACTCGGCTGGAGTATTTTTCTTATTCCAAACGGCCTCGTAGGGGGCGGAGTTACCGGTGTGGCAGCGGTTATCTACTATGCTACAGGATTCCCGGTGAGCTGGTCGTTCCTTATTATTAATGCCGTCCTGCTGGCCATTGCCCTTAAGGTTCTGGGGAAAGGGTTTGGTGTAAAGACGGTCTTTGCAATTGTTGCTGTTACCATATTTCTGGACAGGGTTCCCGGAATTGTTCCGCCTGAACTTATTCAGGACATCTCAATAGGCAACGGAAAACTGCTCTCTGCAATCATGGGCGGTATCTTCTCCGGGGCCGGTATTGCCATCACCTTTACTCAGGGAGGAAGCACAGGGGGCACAGATATCATTGCCCTAATGATTAACAAGTACAGAAATATCTCTCCGGGCAAGCTCATTCTCTACATGGATATCTTTATTATCCTCAGCTCGCTGCTTATTCCGGGTGAGGCAACAACAATAGGTGAGAGGGTTGCTATCATCATTTACGGCTTTGTCCTTATCTCTGTCACCAGCTACACCATTGACCTGATTCTCTCCGGTGCACGCCAGAGTATTCAGATTTTTATCTTCTCGCAGAAATACGAACAGATTGCAGACGAGATTACATCAATTGGAAGGGGCGTTACAGTCATTGACGGCATGGGCTGGTTCACCAAAAAAGAGGGTAAAGTGCTCATGGTCATTGTAAGGCGCACCGAGAGTAACTTTGTCTTCAGAACTGTCCGCGACATTGACAAAGAGGCCTTCCTGAGCGTAGGAAACGTAATGGGAGTCTACGGAAAAGGGTTCGAAGAGATGAAAAAATAGAAATGGAAAAATTAGTGATAATTTCACTTTAATTTTTAAAATTAGATAAATCGTTAATAGTTAGTAATTTAGTTTTGTACCGTAGGGAATTTTCGCTATATTTGGTATAACTAAAATATTAACTATGAATAATTTAATTTTTGTATCCGGAATCACGAATTCGACTATTGAGTTTTTCTCATTTATTGCATTCTTCGCAATCTGTACAAGTCTGGTTTTTCAGCAACTATTATCTAGAAATGTGAATCATTCAGAGAGTGACGGGGTTGGAGTTATCTCTGTAGTTTTTGGTCTGAATGCCTTTATACTTATGCTCAGACTATTTACCAGTACAAGTTCTGCCAGTGAATACATTTCTGACTTTTCATACCTCTCTCTGATTCTTCAGCTGTTTTATCCCATTGTTTTCTTCCTGTCATGGAAATCTGAACAGATATTCAAGAATCAGCGCTATTTTATGACAGGAGCAATTGTCCTGTTTTTTATTAACTTGATTAACATTTATATTAATCATTTCACTATACAAGTTTCGCAGGAGTTTGTTGTTTTTGCAGGTGGTTCTTTAGTAACGATTGTCGCAGTTAATATTATTTTCTTTCTGTTTAAATATATCTCATATGTAAACTATGTAAGAAAAGATATTCAGATAATGAAAGCAGAGAGAATGAATATTACGATTTTATCTGCTTCGGTTCTTACTGTTTCATCTGCAATTGTTAATTTACTTAATTCAGGAATTAATCATCTGTATGCACCAGCTGTTTTTATCCTTACAGCATGCACAATAATTGTTTTCCGCAAACTTCTCAAGTCATCGGAAAACGATTTGCCTTACTTTGAGAATCAGCCTGTGAATTATGATTCCATCAGATCAATTCCGGCAATCCTTGAAGATGGAAAATCTGCAGACTTAAGGCTGAGACTAGAGAGATATTTTGAGAAAGATAGGCCATATCTAAATAAGGATTTGTCAATTAATGAAGTTGCCGTGATTCTCTATACTAATAAGACTTATCTTTCCAAGGTAATCAATGAGAATATGGGAATGAACTTCAATCAGTTTCTGAATTTTTACAGAATGAAGGAGGTCGATAGACTTATAAACGAAGATCTGGATATTTCAATTCAGGAGCTTTGCAGAAAATCAGGATTTGGCTGTATGGCCTCATTTACTGTTGCATTCAGACTATTCAAAGGAACATCTCCAGCAGACTGGTGCAAACACAGAAGAATGCAATATAATAAGGACAATCCTGAAAGTTAAAGCTGTAATAAAGGCTACAATTCAACCTTTTGAAACTTAAGAGAAATATATTAAGATTATTAATTCTGGCCGGTTTACTTGAGGGAAAACCTGTCTTATCAAAACCTGTTGGCAAGATGCATGCAGAGGAACTTATGATCAGGCTGGACAGACTGCTGATAACAAACCGGCTTTACACCTCCCCCAGCCTGACTATCCGCAAACTGGCCAGAGAGGCGGGGACAAACAGAACATATCTTTCAAGGTGTATTAGGATTATTAAGCGAGTAAATTACTGTGATTATATAAACAGTTACCGGCTGGACTATGCCGTAGAGATTATTGAATCTTCACATAGCCGTAAACCTGGTCTGGCCGAGATTTCTGAGTTGGCCGGTTTTCCAAACCACAGATCTTTTACAAAATGTTTTATTTCGAGATACGGGAAAACCCCCTCTGAGTTTAGGAGAGAGCATCTGCGCCGCAATTTCAGTTAACTATATGTAATATAAACAAATGCAAAACACAAACTCTTCGAGACGAGAAGTTTGTGTTTTGTAATATAATGTCAAACTGCGTGTTAACAGAAATTGCGGCGCAGATACGTTTTTTTTCTAACTTTGCATCAAACTGACCTGTAACAATGAGCACATATACTGAGAACGACATCAAGACGCTGGAGTGGAACGAACATATACGCCGCAGACCCGGAATGTACATTGG
>PHDP01000012.1 GCA_002842655.1 Bacteroidetes bacterium HGW-Bacteroidetes-14 | reverse complement strand
TTGGTGGTGTTTGTGTTTTGGGGTTTTGTTATATCTTTGTGCTCGCTTAAACGGGGAATTAGCTCAGTTGGCTAGAGCACCTGCTTTGCAAGCAGGGGGTCATCGGTTCGACTCCGATATTCTCCACAAAATGAGGAAAACTAACATAAATATTAGTTTTCCTCGTTTTTTTTTATATTTTTGAGGAAATCAAATCAATTAAATACAATGGTTTCCACTTCCCGCTTCTTTAGGCTGATTCTTTTTCTGCCGTTTCTTTTCTTTTTTAATTTGTCAGATGCACAGGATCTCTTCCAGCCCGGTATTGTATACGGAACAAAAGGTGATACTCTTAAGGGCATGATTAATTATTACGGGTGGACTAATCCAAAACCTAAAATTTCTTTTATTGAGGAGGGAAAGGATACTGATGTTGTTCTTACGCCAAATCGAATCAGCGGATTTGAAACAGGAGGAAACAAATACAGGAGTGCAGCAGTTAAGACTGAGATGACACTCAACAATATTGAACTGCTTGTGAGTAATCCAAATCTTCGCCTTGCAAATGATACCGTATTTTTAAGGCTGATTGTTCAGGGAGAGAAGTCTCTCTGGTTCTTCAGAAATAAGGTGCATAACGACCAGTTCTATATTGACGAAAATGGTTCTCTTACTTTGCTTATATACAAAAAGTACCTTAAGGAAGGTGCTCATAATAGCAGCACTGTTGGCGAAAATAAGGGCTACCTGAACCAGCTGAGGCATTACCTGTCTGACAGCGAAGATCTGGATAGTAAGCTGCAAACTACAAAATATTCAGAGAACAGCCTTGTGGAGTTATATGATAAATACTACAAAAGCACAGGTACAAAGAGAGTCTTTACAGCAAAAAGAGAAAAAATTGCATATGAAAAAGGTGTGGTGGCAGGAGCATCTTTAACACAGCTTAATGAAAATTATCTGCAGACTTTTGGATTGTCATTCAAACCATCCCTAATGCCTGCTGCCGGATTTTTTCTTAATATAATCTTCCCGGAGACAAGAGGCAGAATCTCTGCATATAATGAACTCTTTTTTACGACCCTTAACTACAAGTCGGAAGTTGCTTCTGCTCCGTCATATGTCTACAATCTTGGTCTATCATACCTCAAACTGAATATTCAGTTTCGCTATACATTCAAAAAAAGTGACAGCAAGTTAAACTTATTTATGAATGCCGGTATTTCAAACGGAATGATAATCAGAGAGACAAATCACCTTGAAGCCGGCGACCAGAGACAATCCTGGGGACCATATTCAAATACCAGAAAATTTGAACAGGGACTCCTTGCCGGTGCCGGTGTAATCTCGGGCAGGTTTTCTGCAGAGATAAGAGCAGAGTACAGTACCGGATTTTCTACCGTTGCAAATTATCCTGCAAGTCTGAACCGTGCATATATCCTTTTGGGATACAGATTTTAACAGCAGAGGCAAAATAAAAGGAACCTACTGCATTATGAGGTTTCCTCTTTTCCAGTCCCGGGTGGGGATAAAGTTCTTGATGGAGTCGTAGGGGCCTTTGACCTCTCCGTTGATGTGCAGGTAAAATTTGCCCTGATTTTTGCCGGTAAAGATGTATTTGCCGCCTTTTGCGATTGCCGGAACTGAGGCTTCGTCAAACTGGCCAAAATTTTGGCCGTTGATTATTACATACCGCTGTTTTGTGCGTATATCTGATGAGACAAGGCAGTATTCGGCGTCGTCTGTGGCGTATGCATACACGAGATTTGAAAAGGGTCCCACATTTTTGCCGAATGCACTCACATATGTAAATTTCTCTTTACTGACAAAAAGAAGTGTGCTGCCGTCTGCTGCAAGGAAAATTTCGTCTATAAAGGCATCCTGAAACTCGGTGGTTTTTTTGTTTACTACCAGCTTTGACTGGGTTACATCAAGTTTGTCGTGATGAGAGTAGGCGAAGCTACCGTTTGGGTGGATGGCAACATCGTCTATCAGCCCGAATGAACCTCTGATTGGTTCTCCTCGGAGGTTTACATACCAGCGGTTTTTGTTTTCATATGCAAAAATGAAGTTGTCTTTGTCCAGAAGAGTGAGCCTTTTGGTATAATTGTAAGGTCCCATGACCTTGCCGTCAATGTCAACATACTGCTCCTCCCTTTGACCTGCCTTCCTGAAATATTTGAATACCGGCACACCTTTGTGGAAAAGGTTTCCGCCAAACAGCTCTATTTTTTCGTATGGGCCGGCAATTCTGCCTCTGTCAGACAAATACCAGGCAGGACCGCCCGATTCTCTGTATTTGAATGATGCCTGCGCGCCTGAAGGATTATAATTCAGAAGAATTACCTCTCCGTAAGGACCGTGGATGGTTCCGGCATTATTTACATACCAGTTCCCCTCCTGTTTAAAGGCGAAGTAGGTGGTTGGGAATGCAGTGTAGCTTTCAACATCTTCCATCCGGTAATCCTTCCCGTTTATGTTTACCATAAACTCCCCGTTCTTGTCTGAATATTCATACAGGTAAGTTCCGTCATCATAGACCTTTACCTCCATGTTGCTTTCGTTGGGGAAAGGGCCGAACTTCTTGTCATTAATAACTACATACCTGCTGGTCTGACTTTGAAGATATGTAAAAGCATAATTGCCGCCCGGAGTTATGTAAAGGGATTTCATTCCCACAGCAGGGTAGGGACCTAGGATCTTCCCGTTTACATTTACATACTGCTTGCCAAGTTTATGGTATGTAAATGCATATTTTCCTCCCTGGGCAACAAAAACAGGTAAAGCTTCGGCCTCAGTTTTTCCGTTAACGAAATCATAAGGGCCCAAAATTTTCCCGTTTACATTTACATATGCCTTAAATTTTTCTTCAAATACAAATGCGAAATTACCAAGGGTGTCAAAACCGGCCTGCCTTGCGTTCTTAAACAACCTGCCTCTTGAGTAGAAGTAGCCAGTTCCGTTCTGTGTGTACTCCATTGAATACGAAAGTAACGAATCCATTGGTGGAAGAGGCTCTTCAACAGGTGCCGCAGGTGCTGGCTTTGTTGTTTTTGAAGGCTGACTCTTTTTAGGCTGACTCTTTTGTGTGGTGCTGCTCTTTGTCTTTGTGGTCTGAGCTTCCAGACCGGCCGGTGCAAAACACCATAAAGCCGTCAGCATTAAGCAAACCAGTACATAAATCCCTTTTTTTATCATAATTCCAGCATTTTTTCAATTGATTTCCAGGCTCTCTCTCTTAATTCACCTTCAACTTTTATCTCAGGCCCCTCATTTTGCAGGGCAAGCAGAACTTTCTCAAGAGTGTTTCTCTTCATCTGTCCGCACAGAGCCCTCGATCCCGCAGAGATAAACTCCTTCCCCTGATTCTCCTTCTCCATCTGGTGAATTATCTCCTTCTCAGTCATTATTACAAACTGCCTCTTGTCTGATTCCGCAACATGCTTAAGCATCCCTGCAGTGGAGTAGTAGTAAGTCTGAGGCATTGCCATGATTGCGGGATCGCCGGAGCAGTTGCTCTCCGGATGAATCAGAATATCTGCATCGGGATATTTTGCTGCCATCTCGAGAACGGTTTCTGAGTCAAATCTTTCATGAACACAGCAATCTCCCTGCCACAGCTCCATCTTTCTTCCTGTTTTGAGATTTATATAGGCTCCAAGGTTTTTGTCGGGCACAAAGAGGATTTTCTTTTCCTGCGGAATGCTGTTCACAACCTTAAGGGCGTTTGCAGATGTACAGCAGATATCTGTAAATGCCTTTACCTCCGCTGTTGTGTTCACATATGATACAACAACTCCTCCCGGATTTTCCCTGCGCCACTGTTCAATTTCTTCACCGTCTATGCTCTCTGCAAGTGAGCACCCTGCCCGGTTATCCGGGACAATTACCTTTTTGGAGGGGGAGATAATTGATGCAGTCTCTGCCATGAAGTTTACTCCGCAAAAGAGAATAATATCTGCCTCTGTTCTTGCTGCCTCCTGCGAAAGAGCAAGGGAGTCACCAAGAAAATCACTTATATCCTGAATCTCCGGTCTGCTGTAGTAATGCGCAAGAATTACCGCATTCTTCTCTCTCTTTAGCCTCTCAATCTCTTTCACCATGCTCTCTGCCGTCATCTGTTCACTCATTTTCCGTTAGGTACAATGTTCATACTAATGTCCAGCGCTGTTACAGTATGAGTAAGTGCGCCCACACTTATAAAATCAACACCTGTAGATGCAACTTCGCTAAGGCGCGAAATTGACATATTCCCCGAAGCCTCTGTGGCGGCACGGTTGTTTATCAGCCTTACAGCCTCTGCCATCTGAGCCGTACTCATATTGTCGAGCATAATAATGTCTGCTCCGGCCTCAATTGCCTCTCTGGTCTCATCAAGGTTTGTTACCTCAACTTCAATTTTCATACCCGGAAATGCAGACTCCCTGACCTGAGCCACTGCATTTGTTATTCCGCCAGCAATTTTGATGTGGTTATCCTTAATAAGAGCCATATCGTAAAGGCCCATTCTGTGGTTAGTCCCGCCGCCGGCCTTAACGGCCATTTTATCCAGAATCCTCATGCCCGGAGCCGTTTTACGGGTGTCAAGCAGCTGTGTTTTTGTGCCTGCAAGCTCCTTTACATAGAGCGAAGTTGCGGTTGCTATTCCGGACATCCTCTGAAGAATGTTGAGTGCTGTCCGCTCGCCTGTAAGAAGAGCCCTGTAGCTCCCCTCAACCCTGGCGATTTTATCCCCTTTTGAAACATGGTCACCCTCATTTACAAGAGGTGTCCATTTTATGTGGTCATCAAATTTTTCAAATACCAGTTTTGCAATCTCCAGCCCTGAAACAACCCCATCTGCCTTTGCAGTAAGTTCGGCAACAGCTTGTGTTGAGTCCGGAACCAGCGCATTTGTTGTAATATCTCCGGATTCTACATCCTCTTCAATTGCAAGTGATATTATCTTGTTAATCAAATAATCCCTGTTCATGATTATACTATATGGTTTTGTTCACCGGCAGCGAAGAGATCTCTCTCTCCCTCTGCTGAACTATATGATGAATAAATGTTTCACTCTCTGCCGGAAAATCCTCCCGGAAGTGTCCTCCACGGCTCTCTTTTCTCTCCAGGGCAGATTTTATAATAAGCTCAGCTACAATAATAAGGTTTTCTCCCATAAGTTCAAAGAGCTCATTCCCGCTCTTTACGAAATTTTTCTTCTCACGCTCAAGTTTGGCAAGGCCCTCTGCAAGCAATTGTTCGTTCCTTACAATTCCGGCATGAGCAGTCATGATTTCAGAAACTCTGCCGCTTAATTCACAGAACTCCTTTTCCCCTGATGAGTCGCACCTGAATGCTGCAGGTATCTCTTTTGCAGCAACAGTGTTTCTTTCTGTCCCCTCCTCCAGGCAACAGGCCTCAACTGCTCTGTACCCAAACACCAGGCACTCCAGCAACGAATTTGAAGCAAGTCTGTTTGCACCCATTATTCCTGTAGAGGCAAGTTCTCCGCAAATAAAGAGATCCGGGACGGAGCTTCTTCCCCACAAATCTGTTCTCACCCCTCCAACCATGTAGTGAGCAGCAGGAGCAACAGGAATCCGGTCACACATATCTATTCCCAGTGACGCACATTTTGCATGTATATTGGGAAACCTCGCTCTTATTCTCTCCGGATTCAGATGGCCAAGGCTGAGATATACAAACGGCTCTTTCTGTTTCTGAATCTCCCTGTAGATTGATCTGGCAACAATATCCCTTGGAGCAAGCTCTGCATTGGGGTGAATTGCAGTCATAAAACGCTCACCCTTTATATTTAACAGATGTGCTCCCTCTCCTCTCACCGCTTCACTTATGAGGTATGATTTCTCCTCCTCTGTCCAGATAGATGTTGGATGGAACTGAATAAACTCCATATCTGCAATTTTGCAGTCTGCCCTGTATGCAAGCGCAACTCCGTCGCCAGTTGTGGTTGCGGGATTTGTTGTGTTTTTATAGATTGCAGATGCGCCTCCCATAGCAAGAATTGTATGTCTCCCCGTGAAAATCTCCTCCCTCTGCTCTGCCAGGTTCCATGTCCTTATTCCGCAGCACCTCCCGTCACTTTTAATTATTTCAATAGCCGCAAGGTTTTCAAAGACTATTATATTGTGGTGTTCAGAGACCTTCTCAATCATAAAGTCGGTTATCTTTTTGCCGGTGACATCTCCGCCTGCATGAAGAATCCGCCTTTTATGATGGCCCCCTTCAAGACCAAGGGCCAGAGTGCCGTTTTGCATGTCAAACTCCATTCCCTCTTCAATGAGCTCCTTTATTCTTTCAGGTCCCTCATTTACAAGAATGTTAACGGCGTCGTGGTCGCAGATACCTCTGCCTGCCACTATGGTATCTTCAAAATGGAACTCGGTTGCATCCTCCTCATCTGTGACTGCGGCAATGCCGCCCTGGGCAAAATATGAGTTGCTCTCTCTGATTCCGGATTTTGTTATCAGTGCAACTTTTCCGTATCGTGATGCTCTGTAAGATGAGTAAAGACCTGCAAGACCGCTCCCCACAATTATATAGTCGAACTGGTGCATTTTTTGAAAATAAAGCGCAAAAATACTCTTTTTATGGTTAAGTGACCGTTTTTTGTACTTTTCACCTCAAATAGGTATCTTAGCGCACTCATAGTTTAAGTTAAAAGGATACAAAATGGCAAAAAATGTAAACTGCTTTATTCCCTATCAGGACAAGGCACAGGTAATTGAAACAATCAATGGTCTAAAGCTCACGGAGAATGTCTCAAAGATCTTTCTTCTCTCAACAGAACAAGGAAAGGAGAGCATCCCCGGATGTGAGATAATTGTTATCGATTCACTTAAGTCAACAGCTACAATTAAGGAGATAGCCTCAAGGGCAGATTCTGAGTATACACTCATCTATCTAAAGGAGTCAACACTTGTTTTGGGCATGTTTGCACTTGAAAGAATGCTTCGCATTGCAGACGACACAAAAGCTGCTATGGTTTATGCAGACCACTACCAGATTATTGACGGAAAAAGAAATATCAGCCCGGTAATCACTTATCAGGAGGGCTCACTTCGTGATGATTTCAATTTTGGATCTGTTCTTGTTTACAGAAGCTCTGCTCTTAAGGATGCTGCTGCAAAGATGTCTGTAAACTTCAAATTCGCAGGTCTTTATGATCTTCGTCTTAAGGTGTCTCAGAACGGAGCACTTGAACACATCAATGAATACCTATATACTGAGGTTGAAAATGACAGCCGCAAATCCGGCGAGAAGATCTTTGACTATGTAGATCCAAAGAACCGTGCGGTACAGATTGAAATGGAGGAGGCCTGTACTCTTCACCTAAAAGATATTGGAGGATACCTGAAACCTGAGTTCAAACATATCGAGTTCAGCGAAAATAACTTCGAATTTGAGGCTTCAGTTATAATTCCTGTATTCAACAGAATTAAAACTGTTAAGGATGCAATCGCATCTGTCCTTAAACAGAAGACAAACTTTAAGTTTAACCTCATTATAATTGACAACCACTCTACAGATGGAACATATGAGGCTATTGAAGAGTTTGCTTCAGACGAACGTCTGATTCACCTGGTTCCTGAGAGAAAAGATCTGGGAATAGGAGGTTGCTGGAATGCAGGAGTTCATCACCCAAAATGCGGAAAGTTTGCCGTTCAGCTTGACAGTGACGATATCTACTCAGATGAGAACACACTTCAGAAAATAGTTGACTCTTTCTATGCACAAAACTGTGCTATGGTAGTTGGAACATATATGATGACCAACTTCAACATGGAGATGATTGCTCCGGGTATCATTGACCACAAGGAGTGGACTCCTGAAAACGGAAGAAACAACGCTCTGAGAATTAACGGTCTTGGTGCACCAAGAGCCTTCTATACTCCGGTTCTTCGGTCAGTTAAGGTTCCAAATACCAGCTACGGAGAGGATTATGCACTTGGTCTCAATATTTCGAGAGAGTACCAGATTGGCCGTATTTACGATGTTCTTTACCACTGCCGCCGCTGGGACGGAAACTCAGATGCTGCTCTTGACATCGTTAAGATGAATGCCCATAACACATACAAAGACAGGATCCGTACCTGGGAGCTTAAGGCTCGTATTTCACTTAACAAAAAGAGATAACAGGTACCGGGATGCTTAATAAAGAAACTATATCGCAGCTTTTTGAAGAGCAGCTTTCATCGTGGGAGCAGGCTGGCAATAATTACAAGGCTCTCGAGGGAGTTGTCGCAAAAGAGGTCCTTGTAGACGGATTTCCGTTTAAGGTACAGTTTAACCCTGCAAGAATTGTTTCATCTGCCGCAAAGGTAGACGCCAAGTCAATCCAGGAGAGAAAATGTTTCCTCTGCGCTGCCAACAGACCTGCAATCCAGAAAGGAATCGATTACATTTACGGTGGGGATTCCCGGAATCCCTACACCGTTCTTATAAATCCTTTTCCGATTTTCCCGAGACACCTTACAATTCCTGTGGTTGCACATCAGGATCAGCTTATAGCCGGAAGGTTCGATGCGATGCTTGATCTTGCGGCCCACATGCCGGAATATTCACTCTTTTACAATGGTCCAATGTGCGGAGCCTCTGCACCGGACCATTTTCATTTTCAGGCAGGCAACAGAGGATTTCTTCCGCTGGAGGCAAATCTTCCTTCAATGCCAAGAACCATCCTTTACGAGGAGGAGGGAACAAAGGTATTCAGCATAAAAAAATCCATTAACGGCCTCATAGTAATTGAGTCGTCCAGAAGGGAAGTTGCTGCAGAGATGTTTGATGTAATCTATTCGCTCCTAGAAGTGAAAGAGGGAGAGAAGGAGCCTATGCTGAATATACTCTGCTGGTATAAAGGCGGAGTGTGGACAACTGCTCTCTTCATAAGGTCAAAACATCGTCCTTCTCACTATTTTGAAGAGGGGGAGAAGAACATTCTGATAAGCCCTGCATCTGTGGATCTGGGCGGTGTATTCATTACTCCACTTGAGAAGGATTTTGTGAAGATGGGCAGTGCAGAGATTAAGGAGATTCTCTCGGAGGTGTGTATTTCATTCGATGAGCTGGCAGAGCTGGCAAAAAAAATCAAAACAAAACTCAACAGTCTATGAAAGAGCCAAAAGTGAGCGTGGGTATCATGTTCGAACCCCGCATCGATTTCATTCTCAGTGGTAGTTATACTTCAAACGGAGCTGTTTGCACAGGAGCTCAGTCTGTTATTTACAAGGATGGCAGGATTGAGTGGAGCGGCAAACTTTATGAAGAGATTCTTTTTGAACCGGTTTCTGAAGCAGATTCATCTTTTGAATTAAAGGATGTAACCATTGGCATCAATTTCCACTGGGAGAGAAAAGAGAATCAATCTTTCAGGGGAGCTCTCAAAATCATAACCGAGCATGGCAAACTTACTGCAGTAAATGTTCTGGGAGTTGAGGAGTATCTTACCTCTGTTATCTCATCTGAAATGAGTGCGACAGCTTCACTTGAACTGTTAAAGGCACATGCTGTTATTTCCCGCTCATGGCTTCTTGCCCAGATTGACAAGAACAAGGAGATTACAGAGAGTGGCGAGGTTTACAGCACAATGAAGGAGAGCGATGAGGAGCTGGTAAAATGGTACGACCGCGAAGATCATACCCGCTTTGACATTTGCGCAGATGACCATTGTCAGCGTTATCAGGGAATTACCAGGGCGTCAACCGAGATAGTAAAGCTGGCTATTGAGCAGACAAGGGGAAGACTCCTAATGTTTGATGGAAAGATTTGTGATGCCCGTTACTCAAAAAGCTGTGGTGGTGTGTTTGAGGAGTTCCACTACTGCTGGGAGGAGAAGGATATGCCATACCTGGTAAAACAGAGAGACAGCAAGACAAATACAGAGATTCCGGATCTTACAGTTGAAGAGAATGCAGTTAAGTGGATTCTTGAATCTCCGGAGGCATTCTGCAACACCTCAGACAAGAAAATCTTATCGCAGGTGCTTAACAACTACGATCAGGAGACTGTAAACTTCTACAGATGGAGTGTGAGATATACCCGTGAGGAGCTTTCTGCTCTCGTTCTTAAGAGATCTGGTACAGATTACGGTCAGATAACAGATCTTATTCCCGTAGAGAGGGGAACTTCCGGTCGTCTTGTAAGGCTCAAAATTGCCGGTACAAAAAGAACCAGAACAATTGGAAAAGAGCTTGAAATCAGAAGAACTCTCTCTGAATCCCACCTCTACTCCTCTGCATTCATTGTAGAGAAAGAGGGCAATCCTCAGATGCCTGATGCATTTGTGCTTAAAGGTGCCGGATGGGGACACGGAGTTGGTCTTTGCCAGATTGGTGCTGCCGTAATGGGTGAGCAGGGATTTGGTTATGAGGATATTCTGCTGCACTATTTCATTGGTGCTTCAATAGAAAAGAAATATTAATCATTCAATTTATTAAGAGATGAGCAACAAAAAGAGATCTCCGTGGGCATGGATTCCATCGCTCTATTTTGCACAGGGTCTGCCTTATGTAGCTGTGATGACCATATCGGTTATCATGTATAAACGACTCGGAATTTCCAATACAGATATTGCCCTTTATACAAGCTGGCTTTATCTGCCATGGGTTATAAAGCCCTTCTGGAGTCCGTTTGTAGATCTTCTCAAGACAAAGAGATGGTGGGTTGTAACCATGCAGCTGCTTGTAGGAGCCGGTCTGGCAGGGATAGCCTTCACCATTCCTATGGATGCCTTTTTCCAGTGGTCACTTGCGATTTTCTGGCTGGTGGCATTCAGCTCTGCTACTCATGATATTGCTGCAGACGGTTTTTACATGCTTGCGCTCAATACTCATGACCAGGCAATGTATGTGGGAATCCGCAGTACTTTCTACAGGGTTGCGACTATTGCAGGACAGGGACTTCTCATTATTGTTGCGGGGGCACTCGAGTCGTCGACAGGTCTGGAGCCTGTGAAGATTCAGGTTAACGCATCTCCTGCATATACTTCTCAGATTGTTCTTCCGCAGCAGGACAGCGCAGTTGCTGTGCTTCCCGCAAACACAGTTTCTGCAGATGAATACACATTCTCTGCATATCCTCAGAATGTAGAGCTGGGTACCAGAACAGTACCGGCAGATTCGGTTGCAATGCTTAAGGCTTTTGCTGCAGAGCACAATATCAGCAACGGCTTTATGAAAAGAGAGGAGAGCCGTGCAAATGGCAACGCAGATGGCGAAAGCTGGTGGACAAGAAATGTCTCTTCTCCTCTTGGCAGTTTTATATCAAAGAATTTTGGAGAAGAGATTGAGGCAACAGATATTCATGCTCTTACCGGGACAGCTAAGCTGGTGGAGATAAGGATTTCCAAGGCTCCGCTTCCGGGTGAGAAATTTGTGCTTAACACAAGACTCGACAAGGGAGACAAGAGCATTTCACTTGCTCACGGAGAGAGACTGGAGTTTACTGAGAACAACTGGGACAAGCCTGCATACATAATTGTTCAGGCAGATTCCAAACTCACAACAGAGGCCTCTACCTCATTCAGCAGTGTTTCGGGTAATATCTCGTTTGCATGGTCAATTACATTCTTCATACTTGCCGGTTTCTTCCTTGCAATAACACTCTATCACAGGTTTATTCTTCCGAGACCGGACAGCGACAAACCTGCAAAGGAGGTTACTGCCCGCAATATATTTAAGGAGTTCTTTGCAACATTTGCTTCATTCTTTAAGAAGAAACAGGTGGGTATTGCAATTGCTTTTATGCTTCTTTACCGTTTCCCTGAAGCACAGCTTGTAAAACTGATTTCTCCGTTCCTTCTTGATCCTAAAGCAGTGGGAGGTATGGGTCTTACAACCGGTCAGGTTGGACTGGTTTATGGTACAGTTGGAATCATCGGTCTTACTCTTGGAGGAATTATTGGCGGTATTGTTGCTGCCAGGGGAGGTCTAAAGAAGTGGCTCTGGCCAATGGCATGGAGTATTTCACTTACATGTGCCACCTTCGTTTACCTTAGTGTATTCCAGCCTGATAACCTTTTCGTAATCAATCTCTGCGTTTTCATTGAACAGTTTGGATACGGATTTGGATTTACTGCCTATATGTTGTTTATGATCTATTTTGCAGACGGAGAGCACAAGACATCTCACTACGCAATCTGTACAGCCTTTATGGCACTCAGCATGATGCTTCCGGGCATGGCTGCGGGCTGGCTGCAGGAGCTTATAGGTTACAAACACTTCTTCTACTGGATTATGATTTGCTGCGTCGCTACAATTGCGGTGACAGCCTTTATTAAAGTGGACTCCTCTTTTGGAAGAAAAGAGGTGGCAAAAAGCTAGTCGTTATGAAAAAGATTAAATTTATTTTACTGGTTGCCCTGGCACTTGTTGCCGGGAATGCAACCGCTCAGAATATCAAAACCGGGCTTGAGGCTCTCAAATCTCAGAACTTTAAGGCTCTGGAAGGTAAACGAGTAGGTCTTATCACAAACCCAACCGGGTTCGACAATAACCTCAAATCTACAGTTGATGTACTGTTTGAGGCAAAGAATGTGAAACTTGTTGCTCTTTTTGGTCCTGAACACGGAGTAAGGGGAGATGTACATGCAGGTGATAAAGTTGATAACATGAACGACCCAAAGACCGGTCTCCCGGTATACTCACTTTACGGAAAAACCAGAAAGGCTACTCCTGAGATGCTAAAGGATATTGATGTTCTTGTATATGATATTCAGGACATAGGCAGCCGCTCATTTACATACATCAGTACAATGGGTCTTGCAATGGAGGCTGCTGCAGAGAACAATATTGAATTTGTTGTTCTTGACAGGCCAAATCCGCTGGGTGGAAATAAAATTGAGGGTAATCTTGCAGAAGATGGTTTTATCTCATTTGTAAGCCAGTTCAAGATTCCTTACATCTACGGGCTAACCTGCGGC
This sequence comes from Bacteroidetes bacterium HGW-Bacteroidetes-14, assembly GCA_002842655.1. Classification (GTDB taxonomy): domain Bacteria; phylum Bacteroidota; class Bacteroidia; order Bacteroidales; family UBA932; genus Bact-08. Next base: position 16,115 of record PHDP01000012.1, on the reverse strand, counting down.
GAACTTGCGGTGATGCTAAATGAAGAAAACATGCTTGGCAAGAAGTGTAAACTTACTGTTGTAAAGATGGAGGGATGGAAGAGAGATATGACCTTTGAGCAGACAGGTCTCCAGTGGGTACCTTCATCTCCGCATATTCCGCAGCCAATAAGTGCTATAGCATATCCAATTTCAGGCATACTGGGAGAGCTTGGCTATATGTCTATTGGAGTTGGTTATACAATTCCTTTCCAGATGTTTGCTGCTGAATGGATTGAAGCAGAGAAGCTTGCCGAAAGAATGAACAGCTACAACCTTCCGGGAGTCACTTTCCGCCCGATGCATGTTAAGCCCTTTTATTCAGTTGGAGTGGGCAAAAATCTTCAGGGTGTTCAGGTTCATGTAATGGACTACGAAAAGGCAGCTCTTTCTGATATTCAGTTCTGGGTAATGCAGGCTGTTGCCGAGCTGTGGCCTGAGAAAGCTGTTTTTGCAAATGCAGATAAGGGACGCTTCAGAATGTTTGACCAGGTTTCAGGAAGCGATCAGATCAGAATTAAATTCTCTGAGAGAAACAGATTTGAGGATATAAGAGCATACTGGTATAAAGATATTGAGAGCTTCAGAAAACTCTCAAAGAAATACCATCTCTATAAATAGGAATTTAAACCAGGCCCAGGGTCTTGCTTCTGACGAGCATGCAGGCGCCAATAACGCCGCATTTCTCTCCAAGGCGGGAAAGTCTCAGCCTGGTATCCTTGCTTACCAGAATGAGTGAATATTTGTTGATTGCACTTTTCACCGGAAGCAGGATATAATCTCTGGCAGCAGCCAAAGTTCCGCCAAGTACTATCATCTCCGGGTTAAACAGATTGATTAGCCCGGAGATTGCTTTTCCGAGCTCATTACCAACACACTCCATGATTTCAATGGCCAGAACATCTTCCTTGAGCAGAGCCTCCATTATATCTTCAATGGTTATCTCCTCGCCGTTGTTGAATTTGTTTGAGAGCATTGATACTCGCCCTTCGCGCAGTTTGTCCATGAACATCCTGTGAACGGCAGAGCCGGATGCGCCTGTCTCAAGACAACCTCTTTTTCCGCAGCGGCAGATTATTTCGTTATCAAAGAACGGGAAGTGTCCAAACTCTCCCGAGAAGCCCGATTTTCCATAATAGAGTTTTCCCTCGACAATGATTCCTATACCAAGACCCCAGCTTGCATTTATAAAAAGCATATTTCTGGAGTGATTCTCCTCACCCATCATAAACTCTCCGTATGTCATTGCCCTTGAGTCATTTTCTACGTGAACAGAGCAGTCAATTCTCTCTTCTATGAGCATGGAGAGTGGCTTTTCACCAAGGAAATAATAACTGTAACTGTAACCGGATTCTGAGTTTACACGGCCGGAAAGGTTTACTCCCACAGCCAGTACCTTATCCCTTGGGATAGGGAGTTTGTCAATGAAATTGTTGATTATATCGCAAAGCTGGTCAAGTGACTGGATGGTGTTGTCCATTACAAATGGTTTGTCTGCAGAATACTCTGTAAGCTCCCCCTTGAAGTTAATGGCACCCAGTGCCAGCGAATCCTTTTTAATATCTACCCCTACAAAGTATCCTGCCCCCGGATTAAGTCCGTAAACATTTGGCCTTCTGCCTCCATTTGTTCCCTGTTTGCCAAAGTCCAGTACAAAACCCTCTGTGATAAGCTCTCCAATGAGCTTTGTCACTGTTGGCACGCTCATGTTCATCTCCTTGCTGAGGTCAGTTATGCTAAAGTTGCCGCCAACGATAAGAAGTCTTACAATCTCTCTTTTTAGAGATGCGCTCCTGTTCCCTTCATAGGATTTCTGAAGAAATGAACTGTTCATTTTGATACTTTGGGGTTTACAACAAATTTATTAATTTATTTAACGTCTTCGTAACCTTTGTCTGCATTTTTCAATTTGTCGTACCAGTTGAACTTGAGGATAATCATTGTAACAACTGTAACGGCAAGTGTAATAAGGAACGCCTTCATGTTATGAATTACAAGATAGATAGGAAGCACTACCAGTGACATTTGCCATACAATTCCTACCAGCACGTTAACTGCATCTCTTCCAAAGTCTTTGTTAGGCTCGAATGTTGGGTCCAGTTTCTGAACCTTCTCCCTGATTGGTTTCCAGAATCCCCATGGACGCACATTCTTGTAAAATTTCATAAGCACCTCATCGTCATCCGGCTTGGTCAGGAATGTTCCAAGGAACGCACCTGCAAAAGAGAATGCCAGAATCGCCGGGAAGAGATAAATGTCTGCAATCTCCGGGAAGAAAATCAGCTTAATGGTTGATGATACAAGACCGGCAAGCATACCCCAGAAGTACCCGAATCCGTTGAATCTCCACCATATCCACTTAAGTACGTTTGCTGCGGCATATCCTCCGTACAGAGACGAAGTAATCCACAGAGTGAGGGAATTAAGTGATTTTGCATAGAAGCCAAAGATGATGCCCACAACCACCAGGATTACTGATGCCAGATAGCTGTATCTCACATATGTTTTGGCAGGGGCATCAGGATTGATGTATTTTTTATAAAGGTCATTTACAATATATGCCGGTGCAGAGTTTACAAATGCAGCTAAAGTTCCCATGAATGCGGCCAGAAGACCTGCAAGCAGAAGACCTTTGAGCCCTACCGGAACAAACTGGGTGATTGCCATTGGAAGGATTGTCTCGAAATCTACATTGCTTCCCATTGAAGAGAGCTGTGGCGACAAATAAACAATTGAGAGTGCCGCCAGGCCGGCAACCATCAGATATCTTGGAGCATACAGAACCAGAATTGTGAATCCGCTCATCTTGGCTGCCTCAGATGGCTTTCTTGTAGAGAGAATACGCTGCATGTCATAACTTGGAACCGGGCCGGCCAGACTTGCAAATATACCCTTAAAGAGCATCAGCATAATAAGTGTTCCAAACATCTCAAAACCGTCTGAGGCGATTTTCCCGTTAAGCGCTGGCATTAGTCCGTCCCAGTTGAGATCCAGATTCCATCCAAAGAACATATTGTCCCAGCCCTGAGGTGTCATGGCAGCAATCTGCTCTCCTGTTACAGCGTTATATGCAATATATCCAATTATCAGACAGGAGATTGTCATGATTGCAAACTGAAATACATCTGCAGCCACAACGCTGAACATACCTCCCTTGAGAGTGTAGATAGTTGTAATACCTATTATAATAAGAGCGTACGACTGTGCAGAGGTAAGTGTCATGAAGCCCAGATCTGCGGCCATATCCCAAGGAAGAATCTGAACCGCAAACTTGCCTATACCCTCAAAGAAGTAGGCCATGAAACCAATCACGCTCATTATGGCAAATGAGATGACAATAATATGGGAGTACTTTCCCCCTCTTCCGCTAAACCTTGTTAGTATCCATTCGGCACCTGTCATTACATTAGACCTCCTCATCCATATTGCCAGAAAGACCATTACAAAGACCTGATTCCAGACCGGCCAGAGCCACGGAAGCCAGGCACTCTTTAGTCCGTAAACAAAGAGAATGGCAACTGTCCACATTGTTCCCGAGATGTCAAACATTCCGGAGGCATTTGAAAGGCCCAGAAAATACCATTTGATTTTATTTCCCCCCAGGAAGTAGGAGTTGATACTGCTGGATGCTTTCTTGGAAAGATAGAATCCTATTGAAATAATTGAAACGATGTAAATACAAACGACCAGCAGGTCTATCCAGGAGAGGTTCATAAAATAATTTATTTATACCGATAATATAGATTACAAAAGTAATATTTTATTTAAAAACGACAAGCGTTAGTATAATATTTAAGGTAACTACCCAATAGTTATTAAAATATTTTAGTAATTCGTGTGTTTGAATTAAAATATTTATTATGTTTGTGATGAAATATGCATTTATTATTATGAAGAGACTATTCTTATTATTAGCCCTTGTTGTTATCGGATTTTCTGCACATGCAAACAGTAAGCAAAAGTACATGTGGATTGACTGTGAAGCCAACTATGAAAGAATGAGTTCGCCTGACTCCATCCGCTACTATATGGTAAAACTGAAACAGATTGGTTTTACAGATGTAGTTGTTGATGTTAAGTCAATCATGGGTGAAGTACTTTACAAAAGTAAAATTGCCCCTTTCATGGGAGAATGGGAAGGACACTACAGAAGCGAGGACTTTGATATGATGGATCACTTCATCCGGGAGGGGCATAAGCTCGGAATGCGCGTTCATGCCTCTCTTAACGTGTTTGCCGGCGGCCACAATTTCTTTAATCGTGGTATTATCTATAAACAGCACCCGGAATGGCAGTCGCTTGTTTACTGGGAGGGTAAGCTGATGAAGATTGGTGATATGAAGTGGAACTACAATGGGATGATGAATCCTGCAAATCCGGAGGTTCAGCAGTATCAGAAGGAGATTCTGAAAGAGTTTGCTTTAAAGTACAAAAAGATTGACGGTATTATTCTGGACAGAATGAGATTCGACAACATTACATCTGACTTTAGCGATTTGTCAAGAAAACTTTTTGAGGAGTATTCTGGTATTAAAGTGGAGAACTTCCCTGATGATATCCTCTACTGGGTAGACAATAACGGAAAAAAAGAGTGGAAAACAGGCAAACTGTTTAAGGAGTGGTCTGAGTGGAGAGCGATGGTTATCAAGAATTTTGCACAGGACGTCCACAACATGTTCAGGAAAATTAACAAGAACCTTATAATTGGTGACTATACTGGTGCCTGGTATCCCACATACTATCATGTTGGTGTAAACTGGGCAAGCAAGGATTACGATCCTTCAAAAGAGTACTGGTGGGCAACACCAAATTACAAGAACTCAGGTTACGCAGAACTTCTTGATATTTATATGACAGGATTGTATTACACAAACGTAACCAAGGCAGATCTTGACAAAATCAATCCTGATCTTGGAAAAAGAACTGAGGCAGGAATGGATAACAGCAGATCTTACTGGTATACTATTGAGGGCGGCTCTGCACTCGTAAAGGAGATTACCAGAGGAGTTGTTCCTGTAGTAGGTTCAATCTATGTTGAACAGTACGAAGGCAACGAAGCACTTTTCACACGCGCGGTTGCTGAGGCACTCAGGTGTAATGACGGCGGAATGATGCTGTTCGATATGTCTCATATCGTAAAAAGAAACTGGTGGAAAGCCCTGGAAGAGGGAATCCGTGAGAAATAACAGACCTATAATATGTGGTCAACCAAATAAAACATTATAAATAAACTAAAGGTATTCTATGGAAAAAGTTCATCTGATTTTCAGGAATCTCCGGACGATGGGGGCTTTTATGCTCACATTGTTCGTTTTCGCTCTCTGCTCATACGATGCGTATGCTCAGACAAGCGTGAGAGGGAAAATTACCGACACTAAGGGCGAACCTGTTACCGGTGCCGCCGTAGTTGTTAAAAACACCAAAAAATACTCCTTGAGTGATCTTAAGGGCGAATACAGAGTGGAGGCCGTTAAAGGCGATATTCTGGAGATTTCGTTTCTTGGAATGGAGACTCAGGAGTTGAAGTACATGGGTCAGGCGGTGCTTGATGTCGTTATGAAAGACAATGTATCTGCTCTTGATGAGATAGTTGTCGTTGGATATGGTGCTCAGCAAAAGGCGAGTCTTACAGGATCTATCTCTCAGATTAAAGGCTCTGAACTTTTGAAAACACCTTCTACCAATATTTCAAGTATTCTTGGAGGTCGTGTAGCCGGTCTTGCTTCGGTTCAGGAGTCAGGACAGCCAGGTGCAGACTATGCAGGTCTGAGAATCAGGGGATCGAGAGCTGGTGTAAACTACATCGTAGACGGAATGCCTCGTTCAATCAATGATATTAACCCTAACGACATTGAATCGGTTTCAGTTCTGAAGGACGCTTCATCTGCTGCAGTTTACGGACTTCAGAGTGCGGGCGGTGTTATCATCATTACAACCAAAAAAGGAAAATCAGAAGAGTCTAAGATTTCGTACAAGACTTCAATTGGTGCTTCTGTGAATGCAAACTTCCCTAAATTCCTCGATGGTCCCTCTTATGCCTACTGGTACAATAAGGCAAACGAACTTGACGGAAGAGCAGTCGTTTTCACTGAGGAGCAGGTAGCTCTGATGCTTAATAACGACCCTACTGACGGATGGGGAAATACAGACTGGGCGAAAGAGACCTACGGAGTAGGTATGACTCAGCAGCACAGTATTACTGCCAATGGCGGAACAGACAAAATAAAGTATTTTGCTTCCCTGGGCTATATGGATCAGCTCGGAAACATCAAGAACTTTACATACAAGAGATATAACCTCAGAAGTAACATTGAAGCCAAGATTGCAAAAAGTCTTACCCTTACTCTGGGTGTTGCCGGAACAGTTGGTGATACAAGATCTGCAGGTTATGGTGCCGGTGGTTCATCTGCAGCAGGTGTTTCATCTGCGCCGTGGCTCTCTGTAAGTGAGCAGGTTGCTTATGCTCACCCATACCTCCCTATGGAAATTGATGGTATTCCTGTAGCAAGCCGTAACGCTTACGGTAACCCGATTAACCCGGTTGCAGCAGCAAACCTTTCAGGCAAAAACAAGACAATTTCTACTTCGCTTCAGTCAAACATTGCCCTCAGATGGGATATTCCATGGGTAAAAGGTCTTAATGTGAAATTCACAGGAGCCTATGACCATACCTTTACATATGCAAAGAACTTCAGCACTCCTTATGACCTGATGTTCGAAACAGTTCCTAACTCAACTACAACCAACATCAGCTTTACAAAAAGAACTGATGCAAGGAACCAGACAGACAGAACCCTTGGCGAAGGCTTTACTCAGTGGGGAAGAATGGTAACCCAAAGCAGTGCAAGCTATACCAATGTATTTGGAAAGCACAGCATTGACGCTTTGGTTCTAATGGAGACCCGTGACTACAAGAGCAATAAATTTGCTGCCTATGGTAAAGGTTTCTATTTTGAGGAGCTGCCTGAACTGGGAATGGCAAGAGTTCCTTCAGACGACCCAATTTCAGGATCCAGCGATGCAAACAGAAGCGTTGGTATTGTTGGCCGTGTTAAATATGACTACGATAACAGATACCTTGCAGAACTTGCAGCCAGATATGATGGTTCATACAAGTTTGCCGGAAATATCCCCGGCAAAAGATGGGGTCTCTTCCCGTCACTCTCTGCAGGCTGGAGAATTTCAAATGAAGATTTCTTCAGAAATGCAGTAACTTTTGTAGATAACCTCAAGATCAGAGGATCTGTGGGTGTTGTGGGCTCAGACCCTGTAAGCCCTTATGCTTTCCTAAGCACAATGAGCTTCATTGGCAGCCCTTCTCCTCAGGTAATCTTTGGTGGTCAGCAGCAAAATGCGCTCATGACTACTGCTGTTGCAAACCCTTATCTTACATGGGAGAGAATGATCTCTTACAACTTTGGTTTTGATGCAACAATGTGGAAAGGTCTCCTTGGTGTTGAGTTTGATGTATTCTACTCATATACCTGGGATATCCTTGGATCACAGGGCGCAATGCCAGGATCAATGGGTGGCTACTACACAACTTATGTTAACAATAACAGCGTGGACGGCAGAGGTTTTGACCTGATGCTTAACCACGAAAACCGTATTGGTGACTTCTTCTACGGAGCTAAGCTCAACCTGAGCTGGGCAACAAACAGATACCTCAAGTATCAGGACAGCCCAAATACTCCTGACTATGCAAAATGGACAGGCAAATCAACATCTGCAAAGGCAGGTCTCGTTGCTATAGGTTTGTTCCAGAGCGAAGAGGAGATTGATAACTCACCATATATTGCAGGTGCAAGACCACGCCCGGGTGATATTAAATACAAAGACCTTAACGGAGACGGCGTAATAAGCTACGCTCAGGACCGTGCAATCATCGGCCGTTCAAATATGCCTCAGCTTACAGCAGGTCTGGATCTGTATGCAAACTGGAGAGGTTTTGATATGTCTGCCCTCTTTGTTGCAGGAGCAATGAATGATGTATCTCTCACAGGTACATATTACAACTATGTAGATGATAACACTATCTACACAAAACTCTTCAAGGCAGGTGCAAATGCTCCGCTTTACCTGGTAGAAAACGCATGGAGACCGGACAATACAACCGGTACATTCCCAAGACTGTCGGTTGAGCCGCCAAATACAAACAATGCTTATGCATCTTCGTTCTGGTTCCGCGACGGTAAGTATGTAAGACTGAAATCTGCACAAATTGGTTATACACTTCCTGCAAGATGGATAAACAAGTTCAACTGCAGTAATCTCAGGATTTATGTGGAGGGAACCAACCTATTTACCCTGAGCGGACTACCTGAAGGTATCGACCCTGAAAGACCGGGTGTTACCAACGGATACTACCCGCAACAAAGGACATTCATGGGCGGATTGACAATTTCTTTTTAATAACGGGTTATGATGAAAACTAGAATAACAATAATAGCAATACTCATTGGGGTGTTTGTTCTCCCGGGCTGTAACAAGTTCCTGGATATGACACCAACCGATAAGCTTTCAGACAAGACTGTCTGGAAAAGCAAAGAGTCTGTGGAGCTTTATGTAAACGGATTTTATCCGTACATCTCAATCTACAGTCCGTTTGGCGACGGAGAATCACAGGTGGGACTAACAGAGGGTCTTACCGAGACACTTAAGTATGGCTCAATGACTCCCGGAACCCATGTTGGTTTCGCGAACATTGTAGCTTATGCAGACGGAGGCATCTCTGCTCCTACAGCCTCTTTCCACCTTGGAATGTGGGACAACCTTTATACCCGTATCAGACGCGTTAATGAATTCCTTTACGGTCTGGAGAAATACGGCACAACACTGGACGAAGCTACCAAAACCAGATTCAGGGCAGAGGCTCGTTTCTTCAGGGGCTTCCTCTATTTTCAGCTTATCAAGAGAAGCGGTGATGTGATTCTGTATGATGAAGATCTTCTTTCAATCAGCAAAACCAAACCACTGAGCACAGAGGCTGAGGGTTGGGCAATGGTTGAGGCAGACCTCAGTTATGCAGCTAAAAATCTTCCTAAAACATGGATTGCATCAAACTTTGGACGTGTAACCAAAGGCGCCGCCTTTGCAATGCAGTCAAGAGCTATGCTCTATGCAAAGAAATGGCAGGTTGCGAAAGATGCAGCAGATTCAGTAATCAATCTGGGTATCTATGATCTTCCTAAAACTACCACTGCTGCTCAGTACAGAAACCTCTTCACATCTTATTCAACAGGAAACAAAGAGTCAGTTCTCGAGTTTAACTACGCTGTAAGCGGTCCAAGCCACGGTTTTGACAAATTGTTTACTCCTGGCGGAGACTATGCAGGTGTTGGAGGAAGAGCAGTTCCTACACAGGAGATGGTTGAGTCATATGAGCTTGCAACAGGAGGTTACCCGGACTGGACTCCTTGGCATACTACAACAGGTACAACTGTAACCCCTCCTTATTCTCAGCTTGAGATTCGTTTCCATGCATCAATCCTTTACAACGGAGCAACATGGAAAGGCCGTCAGATTGAGTCTTACGTAGGAGGTAAAGATGGCTGGATTTCATTTAAAGATGACCCGAATCCGGAAGGAAGAACTACCACCAGCTACTACATGAAGAAACTCGTTGACGAAAATCATACTGATCTTGCTGCAAAACCAAGTACTCAGACCTGGGTTGCCATAAGAATGGCTGAGGTTTACCTCAACAGGGCAGAGGCTGCCTTTATGCTTAACGATCCTGCAACTGCAAACGCAGATGTAAGAAAAGTACGCGACAGGGTTGGTCTTCCATATCAGGACAAAGGTGGTGCAGAACTTATGACTGCTATCAGAAATGAGCGCAAGGTTGAGCTTGCATACGAAGGACACCTGTACTGGGATATGCGCCGCTGGAGACTTGCTCACATTAAATACAACGGTGCTGGCAGCAGGGTGCACGGCCTTAAGATTATTAAAGAGGGAGCAATCCTTACCTACTCTTATGTTGATTGCGACAAACAAGACAGACACTTCCCAGAGAAGATGTACCGTATTCCGCTTCCTGAGTCGGAACTTATGAATAATACTGCAGTACAACAATATCCGGAATGGAGATAACTGAAATAACCATGAAGAAGATAAAAATAATTTATATTGCAGCTCTGCTCGGAATTCTGGGCGGATGTCACAAACCCCAGGAGCTTATCCCGTCGGAGGTAAGACAGGGTGTAAACAGTATCACAGCATCATTTGCTGCGGGTGAGTACAAACTTGATCAAAATGCCAAGTTTACAGCACAGATAACCGACCCTACAAAGGAGGAAATTTTAGTGGCTATTCCGTGGTACTATCCTGAGGAGAGTACCAACGAAACAGATATTACCTCTATGAGAATGTCTGCCAACCTTGATGATAACTGTTTCATCGAGCCGGGACTCAGCATAATGGACCTTACCAAAAAGAACTACATCACTTTCCGTAATGCAGACGGTTCTACAAAACAGTACTACATTACTGGCGAAAGGAGAAAAAGCAATAAGTGCGAAATTCTGAACTTCAGCCTTGCAAATCCTTCACTCAACGGAGTTGTTGACAAGGATGCCAAGACTATCTCGCTTATCACAATTGATCAGCTGGGAACATCTGCAGCTACTGTTCAGATCTCTGCCCACGCAACAATTACACCTGACCCGTCAGTTCCAAGAGATTACTCTCAGCCTGTAACCTTTACAGTTACTGCTCATGACGGCGTTACCAAAGCTACCTATACTGTTCAGAAAACAATTCCTGCCAAGATTAACTATGGCTTCCGTACAGGCAGTCAGGTTGAACTTTGGGCAAAAGACTTTAATGTTGCATACGGTATAACCAATGCATCAGGCAAGAACTTTACCCTTGCAGCTCTTGGAAACTATGTTATCCTCAGCACAGGAAACGATCAGACCTACTTTAACGGTACAACCGGTGAGAAGATTGGTCTTATCGAGGGTTCAATGGCACTTGCAGGCGGAGCAATTACATCAGATAAAGCTGGAAACATGCTTCTGTGTAATACTGCAGCCAAGAATGCTGTGTTCAAAATCTGGAAAACAAACTCAGTAACCAAAGCACCTGAAGAATTTATTACCTTTACTTACAATATTGGTGTTGGTGCCAAGCTGGGAGCAAAAATCTCTGTTCAGGGCGACATTAATGACGATGCGATAATCACAGTTCCTACATGGGCATGGGCAAGTCCTGCAAACCACAGTGAGTTCATCAGATGGGTCATCACAGACGGAGTTGTTGGAGCGCCTGAGGCAATCAAGATTACCAACATTTCAATGTGGAACGGTGCAAACGTAGATGTTGTGTACAGTACAGTCAACAAAAACGACAACTACTATGCAACAAGCTACAGCGGAAACAGACTTACAGCTGTTAACGGTTCGACAAATGCAGCTATCAGCTACCTTGCAACCTCTACATGGGGTGCCAACTCGAACTTTAATGCAGCAGATGCTGTTGAGTTCAACAAGGCTAAATATGTTGCGGTTTATGGTGGTATGCACTTTACATACAGCCAGTGTCTGGGCTTCATGTTTGATGTTACAACACTTGGTCAGTTCACAGGCAAGCTGGACGACTCTCCTTCAAGAGTGTTCACTACCAATGAGCGCAAGTACGGTACTCCTGTAACTGCATCAAGCGACCTGATACTTGTACCGTCACCAGATGGTTATAAACTCAGACTCTACTACACAGACGGCAATGCCCGTTCTCTTGTGGCATGGGAGTTTGATTGTATTGATAAATAATTAAATAACCGGTAACTGTCCGGAGTTCTCCCTGCGCGGAGAGCTCCGGATATTTCCCGATTTAAAACAGACCGAACAGTGAAGAAAAGATTCTTATCACTCCTGTCACTGCTGATACTACCTGCAGTGCTCATCAATGTCCTCTCTGCTTGCAGCAAACCATACACTCCGCCGGAGTGGGAGTGGGAAGACGACAAAGTCAGCAATTCAGATAAGCCAAAATATATCTGGGTTGATGCTGCCGCCAATTTCCCCGATTTTGCAAACAACAAGGAGAATATTACAAGAGACCTGACAATAGCCAAAAATGCAGGCTTTACCCATATTATCGTTGATGTAAGGCCAACTACCGGAGATGTACTCTTCAACACAGATGTTGTTGGTCAGGTACAGTATCTGGGAGCATGGACATCTGCCGGCTATACCAAAGTTGAGAGAACAGCAACCTGGGATTACCTGCAGGCATTCATTGACGAAGGCCATAAACTGGGGCTTAAAGTGTATGCCGCTATCAATACTTTTGTAGGCGGAAACACAACCAGCCTGGGTTCGCAGGGGGTTGTATTCAGAGATGACACCAAGAAGGCATGGACAACAGATCTTAACCTTCCGGGCGGAATCAAGAACATCATGCAGGCAGATAAAAATGCCAAGTTCTTCAATCCGGTAAGGGATGAGGTTCAGGAGTACATTTGTCAGATACTTGAAGACCTGGCTGCCTACCAGAATCTGGATGGAATTGTTCTGGACAGAGGCAGGTTTGACAGCTTCGAGAGTGACTTTTCTCCATACACAAAGGCAAAGTTTGAATCATGGCTGGGTCAGTCTGTGACCAACTTCCCGGGTGATATTATCCCTCCGGGAACTGAGGTTGGCAAGCTTCCAAGCCCGCTGCCTGTTCACTTTAAGAAGTGGCTGGAATTCCGCGTAAAGGTTATACACGACTTCATGGTAAAGGCAAAGGCCAGAGTGAAGGCTGTAAATCCTAATGTGAAGTTTGGCGTATATGTAGGAGGATGGTACTCATCTTATTATGATGTAGGGGTAAACTGGGCAAGTCCCAGGTACAACACCTCGTCAAAATACAGCTGGGCCAGCACCAATTACCAGAACTACGGCTATGCAGATCATATGGAGTTTATGCTCATTGGAGCCTATGCTGCTGCAAACAAGGTTTACGGCTCTTCTGAATGGACTATGCAGGGATTCACCCTCAAGGCCAAAGAGGTAACCATGAACGATGTTAAAATTGCCGGAGGCCCGGACGGAAACTTCTTCTACCCAAATCAGGTCCCGTCAGGAACAGATGTGGGAACAGCAATTGCAAACTCAGTTGATGCCTGTATCAATGCCGGAGACGGATACTTCTTCTTTGACATGATACACCTTAAGGCAAACAACCAGTGGCAGTTTGTAAAGAATGGAATTGATGCGGCTAACGCAAAAAAATAATCAGAAATGAAAAGAGTATTCATTTTTACCATACTAACCCTGATCCTCGCTTTTGCAGGCAGCCCGCGTCTCGCGGGCCAGCCTCAGAAGCAATATAACTTCAGGGGAACATACTACGACATAAGAAGGGCAGCTCATGAATCGGAAACGGTTCCGGCTAAACCTGTAGTATTTCTCGGAAACAGTATTACTGAACAGGGGTGGTGGAAAATAATCCTCAGAAACGACAGAATAGTAAACAGAGGAATTGGCGGGGACAACACTTTTGGAATGATTGACAGACTTGACAACATTCTTAAGCTGGAGCCATCCGTGATATTTATCATGGCTGGAATCAATGACCTTGCAAACGGCTGGAGCGAAGATACTATTGCTCATAATATGGCAGTAATGATTGATAAAATTCAGGCATCTTCTAAGGATTGCCGGATTTTTATCCAGAGTGTGCTGCCGGTTAATGAGGCAAAACTTGCCTTCCCCGGAGCCAGAGGGAAAAACCCTGCCGTAGAATCTCTCAACGAGAAATATCAGAAGCTGTGCAAAGAGAAGAGAGTCACTTTCCTCGAAATTGGGAAACTCCTTTCTGACAGTGAGGGCAGCCTTAAGGCCGAACTTTCAAGAGACGGCCTTCATCTGGAGCCTGAGGGATACCTTATCTGGGCAGACTATCTGTTAAAAAATGTGCTGAAAAAATAATGACTATGAAATTTAAAGGAACATTCCTGGACGAAATCAGTCACGATATTCCTCACCAGAACTGGGGTGAGGCAGAATGGGACAAGGACTTCTGGTATATGAAGGCCGCAGGCATAGATACCGTAATTCTGATAAGAAGCGGTTACCGCAGGTGGCAGACATTTCCTTCAGAAGTACTTACCAGAAGGGAGGGCTGCTACACTCCTCCCGTAGATCTTGTGGATATGTTTCTTCGTTTGAGCGACAAATGGGGCATGAAGTTCTTCTTTGGACTGTACGATTCCGGAAAATACTGGGACAGGGGAGACTATGCTGCAGAGGTAGAGCTCAATAAAGAGGTGATTGATGAAGTGTGGAAAAAATATGGCCATTTTGCCTCTTTTGGCGGATGGTACATCTCTCAGGAGTGCAGCAGAAAAACAGGGAAGATTGTAGACTTGTACGCCAGCCTCGGCAGATACTGCAAAGAGGTTTCGGGTGGTCTGCCTACAATGATATCGCCATATATTGACGGATCAAAAAACATCAGCCAGTATACATCTGCTACACAGAAAGAGGGTGCAGTTTCACTCACTGAACATGAAAGGGAGTGGGACGAAATCTTTGCAGGAATCAGAGGTGCTGTTGACATAGTTGCCTTTCAGGACGGACATGTCGAGTATGACGAGCTTGTAAATTTTCTTTCAGTTAACAAAAGGCTTGCAGATAAGTATGGTCTTGAGTGCTGGACAAATTCAGAGACTTTTGACAGGGACATGCCTATCAAGTTTCTGCCTATCAAATGGGAAAAACTTCTGCTTAAACTCAGACTTGCAGAGCAGGCGGGTTACAGCAATGCAATAACATTTGAGTTTTCTCATTTTATGAGTCCGCAGTCTGCATACCTGCAGGCTGGTCACCTGTATGACAGATACATGGAATATTTGAAAAATTGTGAATAAAAGATCTTAAACATATATGAATTTTCAGAAACTTGCCAATCAGTACCGGGACGAACTTTTAAACAATATCCTGCCTTTCTGGCTGGATAAATCCCAGGACAAGGAATTTGGCGGATATTACACCTGTCTGGACAGAAGGGGAGATGTGTACGATACAGATAAGTTTATCTGGCTTCAGGGCCGTCAGGTGTGGCTCTTTTCCATGATGTACAATAAAGTGGAGAAGAAACAGGAGTGGCTCGACTGTGCAATACAGGGGGCAGAGTTTCTCCGTAAATATGGTCATGACGGAAATCTTAACTGGTACTTCTCTCTCACAAGAGAGGGCAAACCGCTTGTTCAGCCTTACAATATTTTCTCATATACCTTTGCCACAATGGCATTTGCCCAGCTGAGCCTGGCCACAGGTAATGAGGAGTACGGCAGAATTGCTAAGGAGACCTTCAACAAGATTATTGAAAAGCAAAGCAATCCAAAAGGAGAGTGGAACAAGGCATATCCGGGCACAAGGGATCTTAAGGGATTCTCTTTGCCAATGATTTTATGCAATCTTGCTCTGGAGATCGAGCACCTTATTGACAGGGAGCTTATTGATCAGACTGTTGAGACCTGCCTTAATGAGGTTATGAATGTCTTCTACAAAGAGGAGTATGGTCTTATTCTGGAAAATGTTACTCCTGAAGGTGAGTTTTCTGACTCATATGAGGGAAGACTCCTGAATCCGGGACACTCGCTGGAGGCAATGTGGTTTATCATGGATCTTGGAGTAAAACTCAACAGACCGGACATTATTGAGAAGGCAACCAAAATTGCACTCAGAACCATTGAATATGGCTGGGATACTAAACATGAGGGCATTTTCTACTTCATGGATATAAAGGGACACCCTACGCAGCAGCTTGAGTGGGACCAGAAGCTATGGTGGGTTCACATTGAGACCATCATTACCATGCTCAAGGCATATCAGCTTACAGGCTCAAAAGATGCTCTGCGCTGGTTTGAAAAGCTCCACGAATATACCTGGACTCACTTTAAAGATGAAGAGAATCCGGAGTGGTTCGGATACCTTAACAGGCAGGGAGAGGTTCTTCTTGACCTTAAGGGCGGAAAGTGGAAGGGTTGCTTCCATATCCCGAGGGGATTGTACCAGAGCTGGAAAATTCTCGAAACATTATAACAGAGATTATCAGATGAAAAGAGTTTTTGTATTGTTGCTCCTGACCCTCACAATGTC
>PHDP01000128.1 GCA_002842655.1 Bacteroidetes bacterium HGW-Bacteroidetes-14 | reverse complement strand
CCCGCCACGAAATAACACACCGTGAGGCATCACCACCACTACTTTGCCGGTTCGCTTACAACTTGCCAACATGTGCTGAACGAACATTAGGTCAGCTTTCTTGCCCGTTTCAGGAGCAAAACCGTGAATGAACCGTTCGGAGTGTTTCATCTCCCCCCGATTGTAGTTTTGTGAGAATGGAGGATTGGCAATTACCCTGTCAAACTGCATAATCTGACCATCTTTCAGGTTAAGAGGGTCTGCCAAGGTATCGCCGTAATCAATGGTGTATTTTGAAACATTGTGTAAAATGATGTTCATTTTGCAGATAGCCACCACAGTAGGGTCATTTTCCTGACCAAACAGCTCCAGATTCTGGGCATTCTGCCCTTGCTCTTCAATATATTGGTAGGATTGAATCAACATACCACCCGAACCGGCTGTCGGGTCATAAATCGACATTCCTGCTTCAGGTTTCAAAAGTTGGACGAGTAATCGTACCACCAAATTTGGTGTGTAAAATTGACCGCCTTTTTTGCCGCCTTCTTCAGCAAAATGCTTCAATAAATATTCATAGGCAGCACCTAAAAGGTCTGGAAATTCAAAGTTTTCATTCACCAAGGCCGGGAACTCATTGAACTTGTCAATGATTTTTTTAAGGTCGGCATTTTTTACGATCTGCTTTCCATCAACCTCTTTATTGAAATTAATACGATCTTTAAAAATACCTGAGAGCGTATCAGGGTTTGCATCTTCAATGGCATCCAATGCTTTGTTAAGCATCTGACCAATGTTGTTTTGGAGGTGCTTTATAGGCGGTTGTTCTACTCCATTTTCATCTGTGAAACCCGTATGCCATCTTGCCCGTTTTGGAACAAAAAAGGTTTCACCATAGGTTTGTTTGTCCTCTAAGATTGTATCTAAAATCGGATTCCCTACTAAATGTTTGTAGTCGCTTTTGATAAGTTGTTACCGCTTTTGGTCGAATACATCCGACATGCGCTTTATAAACAACATTCCGAAAATATATTCTTTGTATTCGGTGGCATCCATTTTACCTCTCAAATCATCAGCCACATCCATCAATAGCCTTTCGAGGCGTTTTAATTTTATTTTTTCTTGTCTCATTTATAGTTAGATAATTCTTGCTAAGTAATCTGTTTAATTAGTTTTGTGTCATTTTAGCTATCTCATTCCAATAAAAGAATGCTTCGATATTGGATTTTTTGAGGTTGTTGAGCTTTGTATTTAAGGGTTCATTAATGACCACATCCCGCAACGGCTCAATATTTTGAGGGTCGAAATGAACTGCTTTTGCCACACCATTAGCAATCAATGTAGAAAGATATGCCGCTTTAGAAGCGTTGGTTATGGCACTATCGATATTGTATTTTTCACTATGGATAAAACTTTGTATTCTTTTTGTCCCTGTTTGAAGGAGTTTGAACGTGTTGGGTTCTACCTGACCTCTCAAGCATATACATAGTGAGGTTTGAAAAATATCATCAAGTACCTGAGCTATGTTTTCAGGGTCAAGATTTCTGTATTGCAACTCAACGGTAGCAAACTTTTGGAATGTTTCAGCAACCACCTTTAAATCGTTGGTTACGTCAAACAAAGAGGCAATATCAAAAAGCTGCTTTATGATTTCCATAGAACAATCTTTATCTCCTTTGAAATAAGGAATCCCCGTAGTGTTTGGGGCAAAAGCTGTCAATTTATCGCCCAGCATATCGGCTTTGCCCGGTACATTAACCATAATGGGCTCTCCCTCTACTTTCAAGAAACGGCTTTGAATAGGGAGTTGCTCAATTTCTTGATAATGAATATCCTCGAACAATACATCGAGCAGAATGCATTCTGTTTCGGTATTGGTGACATAACTTACCTGATAAAAGAATTTAGCATGTGTTTTCGGGATATTGTGTGCAGTAACCCGTTCTACTAATCTCACATCGCCAAAGCCGTATTCCTGAGCATGTTTCTGTACAAATTCTTCAATGTTAGTGCCGGGAGGGCAAATGATATCAACATCAATAGAAAGTCGCTTTGCACTATCCATGTGAAGCATTAATGCCGTACCACCTTTAAATACAAACGGGCAACCCGATAGCACCAAGGATTCGAGCAGTGAAAAAGCCCTTATCGATTTCTCAATAAGTGCAATGTCCGGAAATTTATTCACAGCAGCGACCTGCGTCATCCATTCGATTGTCCGACTTTCGGGGTGAATCATAATTTATTGGCATTTATTAGTTTTTCGACTTCTTCTTTTCGTCCCCGACGGGTGGCATAGCGTAAGAGTTTGTTTTTATTTACGTTGTGCCTTTCAAAAATCGTTGTATAAACATAGTTTATCTCCGAACCTTGTAAAAATGAAAATTCCACATCCCCCACAATATCTACCAACACCTTTTCTATTGTCGGGGTGTTAATGCCTTCCACTAATTGTAATGGTGATTCAGAGATTAACGGACGAATGATAATGGCATCGGAGCCGTTAATGTAACGGTCGAAGTCGGTTTGATCAGGCATTAAGAAAACTCTTAACGAACTATCGGTATTTAGCAAATTGAAAACAGATTCAGATACCTCGCGTTCTACATCAATAAACAATAGATTCAAGTTTGGAATATGATGCATATACGGCATTATAGTAGCTGTAGACCATAAACAATAATCAACAAATGGGAATTGGATTTTTATTTGCTGATTTATTCGTTTTATATCCTCGGAGCACACTATAGAAAAATCTCTACAGTCTTCATCGGGTAATTTATAAACACCTCTTTCAACGCGAATCAATTGACCCGATTTTAGAAGGCGGTTAAGTTGTTCAGAAAATATCCCTGGTGAGCCAATTTGATCTTTGTCCTTCAAATTGGTGATTAGCTCTTTGCGTGTGAATATTTTATGAGCAACTGCGAAATTTAATATGTCTTTTATTGATGCCATTTTATGTTATTCGAATGCTAATATATCACATTATTGGCAATAATTAATCAAAATTGCCGTTTTTGTGATAAATAAATATTATATTGATTGTAACATGCAGATTAGTAGAAAATTAAAACCCAGAATGTACTTAGTATTTTGGAGTTAAAATTGAAGTAGTTCCGGCGCAAGAGGCGGGGCGCCGGGTGTCGCTTTCGCTCGGGAATGCAGAAGCAGCGGGCCGGGAGGCCCGCTTAAACAGAGAGCCCCGGATGCCTTACCAAGCTAGCTTGGCGGTCATCCGGGGCTCTCTGTTTTTTCGCTGCGCGAAATGCTTCTGCATTCCGCTCGCTTAGTCGCTTACTTTACCTCCTCAAAATCTACATCTGTCACCTCTTTGTCGCCGTTGTTGCCGGCGGATGGGCCTTGGTTCGGGTTTTGTGCCTGGCCCTGGTCGGCGCCGGGGGCGGGGCCGCTTTGGGCGGCTTTGGCCATGTCTTCTGAGGCGGCGTGCCATGCGGCGTTGATGCCTTCCATCGCTTTGTCAATGGCGGCGACGTCCTGGGATTTGTGGGCCTCTTTGAGGGTGGTGAGGGCGGCTTCGATGGCGGTGCGTTTTTCGGCAGGGATCTTGTCGCCGTAGTCTTTCAGGTTCTTTTCGCTCTGGAAGAT
Source organism: Bacteroidetes bacterium HGW-Bacteroidetes-14 (assembly GCA_002842655.1). Classification (GTDB taxonomy): domain Bacteria; phylum Bacteroidota; class Bacteroidia; order Bacteroidales; family UBA932; genus Bact-08. The sequence continues at coordinate 796 of PHDP01000128.1, read as the reverse complement.
CATGGTGTCGGCGGCGTTGATCTTGTCGACGCGCTCTCTTTCGGCCTTGTCGGCGGCTTCGTTGGCCTTGGCTTCGTCACGCATCTTCTGGATTTCGGCGTCGGTTAGGCCCGATGAGGCTTCGATGCGGATTTTCTGCTCTTTGCCGGTGCCTTTGTCCTTGGCGGATACGTGGAGGATACCGTTGGCGTCAATGTCGAAGGTTACTTCAATCTGAGGAACGCCTCTTGGTGCGGGTGCGATGCCGTCGAGGTGGAACCGGCCTATGGTCTTGTTGTCCTTGGCCATTGGTCTTTCACCCTGGAGGACGTGAATCTCAACGGATGGCTGATTGTCACTGGCGGTGCTGAATGTCTCTGACTTGCGGGTAGGGATGGTGGTGTTTGACTCGATAAGCTTGGTCATAACTGAACCGTAGGTCTCGATACCGAGTGAAAGCGGGGTAACGTCCAGAAGGAGTACATCTTTCACGTCGCCTGAGAGTACACCGCCCTGAATGGCTGCACCAACTGCCACAACTTCGTCGGGGTTAACGCCCTTACTTGGGGCTTTTCCGAAGAATTTTTCTACAATTTGCTGGATGGCAGGGATACGGGTAGATCCGCCTACAAGCAGTACTTCGTCTATATCAGATGCAGAGAGGTTTGCATCGCTCAGTGCCTTGCGGCATGGCTCGATGGTTCTCTGAATTAGTGAGTCGCAGAGTTGCTCGAACTTGGCGCGGGTAAGGGTCTTTACAAGGTGCTTTGGAACGCCGTCCACAGGCATGATGTAAGGAAGGTTAATCTCGGTTGAG